>DATKEZ010000039.1:0-8270 GCA_035511775.1 Steroidobacteraceae bacterium
CGAGCTGAGAAACCCGTGCGCGGCGGCGGGCAGCTGCACCTCACGCAGCGCGCGCGGCTGCAGCGCGCCTGCCGGCTCGCCGCCGGCCGCGGCCATCAGGGCGCGCAGGTGTCCGGCGCCTAAGCCCGGGGCTCGTGCTAACAGCGCGCGCGCACGGATCGCATCCATGCGCGCGAGCATAAAGCAAAGGGAGTCAGGGGTTACGCACCACGTCGGCGACGTGAATGGTGTCGGAGGCGCCGACGATCAGCCCGAAGCTGACGCGATCGAACACCTTGAACACCAGCATCGTCCCGCTGCGCTCGTCCGGCAGTTTCACCTTGGGCGCGAAGGAAGTGCCGATGCCGTTGCTGTCACCGATCTGCTTGCCGCCGCGGTACACGTCGCGCACCACATCGCCCGCCTGGTCGACGGCGAGCACGTTGCCGGGCTCGAGCCCGTGGCGCTTGCCGCGGTTGATGACGACCACTTCGTACGGCCCGACGAGATCGGTCCCACCCACCACGTCGATGATGTGACCGCGCACCTCGCTCGCCGGCGATCGCAGCGCGAAGGTGACCGGGGTCTCGCTGGCCTCGGCGGTCAACAGGCGATCCCCGCGCAGGGTCTCGCGCGCCGGGTCGATCAGCAGCGCCTTGGCGGGATCTCCCGCGCGCTGCACCAGCGCCGTGGCGGTGTAGATTCCGACATAGCCGACCACCTTGCCGTCATCCGGGTCGCGCAGCGGATCCGCGACGTGCACGACGGCGAAGCGGGTATTCTCCGCAGCCGAAAGATTGCGCACGTACACTTCGTTGCCCGAGCCCGCGACCTCGTGCATGTCGCGGAACGCGAGCACGTAGGGCGCGTGACGGATCTGATCCTCGCTCAGGACCGTCGGCCGCGACAGGAACGCGGCGATGGCGCCGTAGGGAATGGTCGGGATGGCGCTCTCGAGCGGCGCGCTGCGCAGACGCGGATCCAGGCGCACCGCGCCGGCCTGCTCGAGGCTCACCTGCGGACGGCCGTCGGCGCCGAACGCCAGCGCCAGCGTGTCACCCGGATAAATAAGGTGCGGATTGGGGATCTGGGGATTGATGATCCACACCTCGGGCCACAACCACGGATCGCGCAGGTACATCGTGG
Source organism: Steroidobacteraceae bacterium (assembly GCA_035511775.1). GTDB lineage: Bacteria > Pseudomonadota > Gammaproteobacteria > Steroidobacterales > Steroidobacteraceae > 13-2-20CM-66-19. The sequence continues at coordinate 1,126 of DATKEZ010000039.1, forward strand.
CGATGCCCCAGAGCGTGTCGCCGCGTTTGACCGCGTAGTGTTTCGGCGCGCCCGGCTTGAGCGCCGGGCCGGTCTCGACCGGCGGCGCGGGGGCAGGCGCGGCGCGGGTGCCCGCGGCGGCAATCGCCGCCTCGGTCGCCGTCATCTCCTGCTCGGCGGGAACGGCGCGCGCTTCCCCTGCCGCCTGCGTCACCGGTGCGGGGGCGGGGGCGGTGGCGGTGGCGTCGGTGTGCCGCAGATGCGAGCAGCCGCCAAGCGTGATCGAAGCGATCAGCAAGCCCGCCGCCAGGCGAGCTCCAAGTACTTGATTTGAGACCATCCTCCACTCCTGATTGCGCGAGGTGGACCACACGACCTGCGCCCGGGATTCTAGTTGTTATACTGGCTTAGTGCCCGCCCGGCATGCGAATTAATGTCGAGTTTGTGCGCTGGATCACGGGCGGCTCCGCCCCCATATCGGCAAGCCATGGCCTTTAGAACCATCCTCGAGTTTCCCGACCCCCGGTTGCGCACCCGTGCGCAGCCGGTGACCCGCTTCGATGCGGCCCTCGGCACGCTGGTCGATGACCTGATCGAGACCATGTACGCAGCTCCCGGCATTGGGCTCGCCGCGACCCAGGTCGATGTGCACCAGCGCGTCATCGTCATCGACGTCTCGGCCGAGCACAACCAGCCCCTGGTGCTCATCAACCCGCAGATCCTCGCGCGCGAAGGGGAGGCGAGCACCGAGGAAGGGTGTCTGTCGGTGCCGGGAATTTTCGATGAAGTGAAGCGCGCGGCGAAGATCCGGCTGCGCGCGCAGGATCGCAGCGGCGCACCCTTCGAGGCCGATTACGACGACATCCTGGCGGTGTGCATCCAGCACGAGATCGACCACCTCGACGGGAAGCTGTTCGTCGACTACCTGTCGGATCTGAAGCGCGAGCGCATTCGCAAGAAGCTCGACAAGGAGCGCAGAGAGCGCCTCTCGCCTGCGGCCGCGGCGAGCTCGGGCAGCGCGCGCCGTGCGTACTGACGTTGCGCGTCGCCTTTGCCGGCACGCCTGAATTCGCGCTGCCAGCCCTCGCAGCGCTGCTCACTCGACACAGCGTCGTCGGGGTCCTGACGCAGCCGGACCGGCCCAGGGGGCGCGGGCGCAAACTCGCCGCGAGCCCGGTGAAGACCGCAGCGCTCGCCTCTGATCTGCCGCTCGCGCAGCCGCAGACTCTCAACAGCCCCGAGGCGCGCGCCGCGCTTCTGGAGTGGCACCCGCAGCTGCTCATCGTCGTGGCCTATGGACTGATCCTGCCGCGCGAGGTGCTCGCGCTGCCGCCGCTCGGGTGCCTCAACATCCATGCGTCGCTCCTGCCGCGCTGGCGCGGAGCGGCACCCATCCAGCGAGCGATCCTCGCCGGCGACACCGAAACCGGCGTCACGATCATGCAGATGGACGAGGGTCTGGACACAGGTCCGGTGCTGCTGCAGCGCCGGCTCGACATCTCCCCGAGTCACACCAGCAGCTCGCTCCACGAGGCGCTCTCAACCCTGGGCGCCGCGGCGCTCCTCACCGCGCTTGACGGGCTATCTGGCGGCCTCGCGCCCCGCCCCCAGCCGCCCGAGGGCATCACCTACGCGCCCCGGATCCAGAAAGCCGAGGCACGCATCGACTGGAGCCGCGACGCCCTCCAGATCGAGCGGCAGGTCCGGGCCTTCAATCCCTGGCCCATCGCCGAGACGGCGCTCGACGGTGAGCCGCTGCGTATCCTGGCCGCACAGGCAGAGCCTGAGGCAGACCCCCGGAACAACGACCCTGAAAATGAAGATAAAAGCGCCGATCCTGGAGCGATCATCGCCGTAAATGATGATTTCATGCGTGTGCGCTGCGGTCGCGGCTGCCTGCGGGTGACCGAAGTGCAGCGGCCCGGGCGCCGCCGGCTCGCCGTGCGCGATTACTCGCACAGTGTGGCTCTCACCGGACGGCAGCTTGGGTAGAACGCCCTGGGCCCCTGGCGCGCCGGCGCTGGCGGCGGCCGCGCGGGCGGTCGATGAGGTGATCACATGCGGCCACTCCGCGGACGCAGCCCTCGCCAGCCTCGCGAATGCCCCGGACCGCGCGGCGGTTCGAGCCATCACCCTGGGCACGCTGCGCTGGTACCTGCGCCTCGCACCCGCGGTCGAGGAGCTGATCGAGACCCGCGTTGCGAGCCCGGTGCGCTCGCTGCTCGCCGTGGCCGCCCATCAGATCGAGTACTCGCGCAACGTGCCGGAGGCAACCGTGCACGCGGCGGTCGATGCGGCACGGCTGCTGGGCGCCCCGCGAGCCACAGGACTGGCGAACGCCGTGCTGCGCCGCTTCGTCGCCGAGCGTGCCAGCCTGCTCGCCCGCGTGGATGTCGAGCTGTCCGGGCGCACGGCACACCCGGCCTGGCTCGTGCAGCAGATCGCAGCCGCCTGGCCCGCGTTATGTCCGTCCATACTGGCGGCCAACAACGGCCATCCACCGATGACGGTGCGTGTCGACGCCTCCCGCGAGCAGGTGCGAGCCTATGTGGCTGAGCTGGCGGAAGCTCAGATCGAGGCGTATCCGGTGCAGTGGACCGAGAACGCCGTGACTTTGAATCACCCGATGCCCGTAAGCCGCCTGCCAGGCTTCACCGAAGGCAGGGTCTCGGTGCAGGACGCGGGCGCGCAGCTCGCGGCACCGCTGCTTCAGGTGCGCGGCGGCATGCGCGTGCTCGATGCCTGCGCCGCTCCCGGGGGCAAGACGGGGCACCTGCTGGAGCTGCTGAGCGAAGGCGCGGATCTGACGGCCGTGGACATCGACCCGGTGCGGGCGGGACTGATCGAGGACAACCTGCGGCGCCTCAAGCGCAGCGCGCACGTGGTGGCGGCCGACGTTCGCGATCCGGCCAGCTTCTGGGACGGGCGGCCGTTCGAGCGGATTCTGGTGGATGCTCCCTGCTCCTCGAGCGGGGTGATCCGCCGTCACCCGGACATCAAGCTGCTGCGACGCCCGGGTGACCTGGCCGCACTCGCCGCCGGGCAGCTCGCGATCCTCAGGGCCGCGGTCACCATGCTGGCTGCGGGCGGGCGCCTGCTGTACTCGACCTGCTCGATACTGCCGGCCGAGAACCAGGAGGTCGTGACACGGCTGCTGGCGGAGCAGCCGCAGATGAGACGCGCGGCGATGCCGGAAGGCCCCGCGCTCGCCCCGGGAGCGCTCGATTGCACGGTGGGCGTGCAGCTGCTGCCCGGAGCAGAGGCGGGGACGGACGGCTTCTATTATGCTTGTCTCGAAAAGACAACGGCCGGAACCTGAGACAGCGCCGCCGGTCGCTATCCATCACAGGTCTGTCGTTGCATTCATGCTACGCGGTGTTCCAACAAGGGATGGTTTGACCCGGGGCAGGCTGCTCACGACGCTGTGCGTGATGGCCCTTACGAGCTGGGGTCCGGCTTACGGGGATGCGCTCGACGGGGTGCTCGAGGTGCGCTCGGCCTACGTGAACCTCGACAAGGGGGTGTTTCTGCTGCACGCGCGCATCGACTATCCCATGAGTCCCGCCATCCGCAGCGCGCTGCGGGACGGCCTGACGCTCACGTTCGACCTCGAGGCGCGCGTGGATCGTCAGCGGCGCTTCTGGTTCAGCCTGAGCATCGTCGAGCTGACGCTGCGGCGCGAGCTCAGCTACCACGCGGTGAGTGACCGCTACGTGGTGCGCGACACCAAGAGCGGCGATCAGGAGAGCTTCGCAACGCTGGACGAGGCGCTGGGGTACCTGGGCAAGGTGGATGCCTGGCCGATCCTGGTGGAGCCGCAGCTGAATGGCGGCAACTACACTATCAGCGTGCGCGCCGGCGTGCGCCGCGGCCACCTGCCGGCCAGCTTGCGCATCATTCTGTTCTGGACCGACGACTGGGCACGGGTGAGCGAGTGGTACTCATGGTTACTCCCGGCGTGAACGAGCGTCCGCGGCGCCTGCGCTGGGTGGCGGTCGCGCAGGCGCTGCTGTGGAGCGCCATCGGGCTGGGAGCGTTCCTGCTGCTCGCCGAGAGCGTGCAGAATTCCGCGGAATTCGACCGCCTGCGGCCCTGGATCCTGCTGGTCGACCTGTGCGGCGTGATCGCGCTCAGCGTGCTGCTGGCCCGCAAGCTGTGGCGCCTGGTACGCGACTATCGGGCGCACGTGCCCGGCTCGCGTCTCACGGCGCGCACCGTGGGCATCTTCGGCGCGCTGGTCATCGCGCCGCTGCTGATCGTGTACCTGTCCTCCCTCGAGTTCATCAATCGCGGCATCGACAGCTGGTTCAAGGTGGAGGTGAAGCAGGGACTGAACGACGCCCTCGGCTTGTCGCGCGCGGCGCTCGACCTGCGCATGCGCGAGTACTCGGCCAGAACGGTGGCACTCGCCGCGGCCCTGACGGATGCGGCGCCCGCCGAGGTGCAGTCAAGACTCGATGCCGAACGGCGCGTCAGCCAGGCCACCGAAATCGCCCTCTTCGGTGCACACGGGCACATCCTCGCCGCGAGCCTGGATAGTCCTCTGGAAGGCCTGCCCACGCAGCCCGCCGCGGATCTGGTGCGACAGGTGGAGCAGCACCGGCCCTACGTCAGCCTCGAGCCGCACACCGGCGGGCATTACCTGATCCGCACGGCCGCAGCGCTCGGGGACTCTGCCGCGGGGCACGACGGGCGCTTCGTGGTGGCGATCTACCCGGTGCCGGCGCAGCTCGCCGCGCTCTCGGAAGCGGTGCAGAGCGCCTACCACCAGTATGGCGATCTGGCCGCGCTGCGCGAGCCGCTCAAGTACAGCTTCCGGCTCACGCTCACGCTGGTCCTGCTGCTCGCCATGCTGGCGGCCATCTACGGCGCGATCTTCTCGGCCCAGCGCCTGGTGCGTCCGGTGCAGGATCTGATCGAGGGCACGCGCGCGGTCGGCAAGGGCGACTTCGGCACACGCCTGCCGCTCCCCTCGCGCGATGAGATGGGGTTTCTGGTGCACTCCTTCAACGACATGACCAAGCGGCTGCGGCGCGCGCGCGCCGAGGCGACCCACAGCCAGCAGGCGGTGGAGCGCGAGCGCGAGCGCCTCGCCATCATCCTGGCGCGCCTCTCGACCGGCGTGCTCGCCATCGACCGCAGCATGATGGTGCGCACCGCGAACGAGGCCGCCGGCGCGATCCTCGGCACGGACCTCTCGGGGGCCAGCGGGCGCTCGCTCCCCGAGCTCGCCGGCGGCAACGAGCGTCTGGGACAGTTCGTCGCGGCGCTGGCGGTGCGCTTTGCCGCGGGGCGCGAAGAGTGGCGCGAGCAGCTGGATCTGGACGGCGCCGCCGGACGCCGTACGCTCATGTGCGCCTGCACCCCGCTGCCGGGCGAGGATTCGGACATGGGCTTCGTGATCGTGTTCGACGACATCACCACACTCCTGCAGGCGCAGCGCGACGCCGCCTGGGGCGAGGTCGCGCGGCGTCTGGCGCACGAGATCAAGAATCCCCTCACCCCCATCCAGCTGTCGGCCGAACGCCTGCGCCGGCGCCTGCTCAGCGGCATGAACGAGCGCGACGCCGAGATCCTCGAGCGCGGCACGCGCACCATCGTGCAGCAGGTGCAGAGCATGCAGCAGATGGTGAACGCCTTCAGCGAATACGCGCGCGCACCGGAGATGCAGATCACCCGCTTCAGCGTGAATCAGCTCATCACCGAGGTGGCGGACCTGTACCGCTCGCAGGCGCCGCGCACCCGCATCCGACTGGAGCTGGATGAGCACCTCGAGGGGATCGAAGCCGATCGCGGCCGGGTGCGTCAGATCCTCAACAACCTGGTGACCAATGCCCTGGAGGCCCTCGATGACGTGGCCACCCCCACGCTCGAGATCGCCACCCGGCTCGAGGCCGGCGCCGATGCCGAGTACGCCGTCGTGACCGTGTGTGACAATGGCCCGGGGTTTCCGCGCGAGCTCCTCGGCAAGGTATTCGACCCCTACGTCACCAGCAAGCCGAAGGGCACGGGACTGGGGCTCGCGATCGTGAAGAAGATCATCGAGGAGCACGGCGGGCGAATCGATGCCGACAATCGGCCCGAAGGTGGCGCGCGCGTGCGCATGGTGCTGCCGGTCAAGGACAGCACCCGGTCCGCCACGGGCGGCGCGCGCGAGCGCTTGGATCAGCTGCGGAGGGAGAGGGCATGAGCAGTTCACACATTCTCGTGGTCGATGACGAGGCGGATATCCGCGGCCTGCTGAAGGAGATCCTCTCCGAGGAGGGCTACGAGGTGGACGTCGCCGCCAACGCCGCGCAGGCACGTGCCTCGCGCGCCCGCCAGATCCCGGATCTGGTGCTGCTCGACATCTGGATGCCGGACGTGGACGGGATCACGCTGCTGCGTGAATGGTCGGCCGCCGCCGCCGACGGCTGCCCGGTCGTGATGATGTCCGGGCACAGCACGGTGGAGACGGCGGTGGAGGCGACGCGCCTCGGCGCCTTCGATTTCGTGGAAAAGCCGCTGTCGCTCGCGAAGCTGCTGCGCACCGTGGAGCGCGCCCTGGATGCGGGCCGGCGGCATCGCCAGGCGGGCAAGCTCCTCGGCTCCCCGCTCGCAGTCCCGATCGGCAAGAGCCGGCTCATGCAGCAGCTGCGCGCGGAGCTGCAGCAGATGGCGGCCAGTCCCTCCCCGGTTCTGCTGGTCGGGGAGCCCGGCTCCGGACGCGAGGCCTTCGCGCGTTATCTGCACGAGCACGGACCGCGCGCCGGCGCGCCGTTCGTGCCGCTCATCGCCTCGAGCCTGCGCGACGCGGACGCCGAGAGCCGGCTGTTCGGCCGCGAGCCGGCGGACGGGCCGGCGGTCGCGGGCGTTATCGAGGAGGCGGGCAACGGGACGCTGTTCATCCACGAGCTCGAGGACCTGCCGCCGGGCGTGCAGCGACTGCTGGTGGGCGTGTTCGAATCGGGGCAGTTCACGCGCCTGGGGGGAGCTGAGCCGCTGAGCCTGCGCGCGCGGCTGCTGGCGTCCGCGCAGCCCGGCGTCGAGCAGCGTGCCGGCAGCGAGGCGCTGCGCCGCGATCTGCTCGCGCACGTCAACGTGCTGCTCATGCGCGTGCCGCCGCTGCGCGAGTACGCCGAGGACGTGCCGGAGCTGCTGCGCCATCAGGTGGATCGCCTGGTCGA
>DATKEZ010000040.1:0-61879 GCA_035511775.1 Steroidobacteraceae bacterium
CGGAAGCCAAGCGCAAGATCATCGGTCGCACCTTCGTCGAAGTGTTCGACGAGCAGGCGCAGCAGCTGCGCGGCGTGCAGTTCCTCGCTCAGGGAACGATCTACCCCGACGTCATCGAATCCGCCGGCGCCCGCACCGGCAAGGCGCACGTCATCAAATCGCATCACAACGTGGGCGGACTGCCCGAGAAGATGCATCTGCAGCTGCTGGAGCCGTTGCGCGAGCTGTTCAAGGACGAGGTGCGCCGGCTCGGCATCGAGCTGGGGTTGCCGCGCGAGATGGTCCACCGCCATCCCTTCCCCGGGCCCGGCCTGGGCGTGCGGATTCTCGGCGAGGTGCGCAAGGAGTACGCCGAGCTGCTGCGGCGCGCGGATGCCATCTACATCGAGGAGCTGCGCAAGCACGATCTCTACGACCGCATCAGCCAGGCGTTCGCGGTCTTCCTGCCGGTGCGCTCGGTGGGCGTCATGGGTGATGGGCGCCGCTACGACTACGTGATCGCGCTGCGCGCGGTGGAGACGGTGGACTTCATGACCGCGCACTGGGCGCGCCTGCCGTACGAGTTTCTCGACCAGGTGTCGCGGCGCATCGTCAACGAGGTGCCGGGCATCTCACGCGTGGTCTACGACATCTCGAGCAAACCACCGGCGACGATCGAGTGGGAGTAGATGTAAACACATATGAAGGTAAATAAACCAAAGGCTTATATTTCTGCCCTGAACTGAACTAAAGACGGCTTACTACCTGCTGGTTCTAGCGGCGCTCGGTTTCCTCATCGGGCTGGCACCGACGCCTGCCGTTCATTCGCGACTCGCCCGGAAGTCAGTCGTCCTTCGACACCTGCGGCATCGCCATTTGTTGTAGGAGCGCGCTGTAGCGAGGGTCAGCAACGATCGACGCCAGCAACGGGTCGCGGCGGATCCAGAGGATCCCGGGGTCGTGCAGCGTCCGGGCCCGCTCGAGCCACTCGAAGCTCTTTTCGGTTTCACCGAAGAATGCATAGGTCTCCGCGACCTGGAACTCGGCGCCGACCGATTCGGCAACAAGCGCCGCAAGCGCCGCCCGCGCTTCCCTGTCGTGGTGGGTCACCAGGTAGCCAGGCGGCAGCCCGAAGCGCCGCCAGCCAGGATCGGTCTCTGCCTCGAATGCTGCCCGCGCCACGTCCGGCTGGCCGAGCACCAGCAGCGCGCGCCCCAGTTCGTAGTGCAGACCGGGAAACTGTGGGTTGATCTCGATGGCCTGTCGCATCACCGCGGCGGACTCTGCGGCGCGGCCCGCGTAGTGCAACGCCCTCGCCAGATACTTGCGATGCAACAGGTTGAGCGGGTCGCCGTCAACGGCACGCCGGAAGTGCGTCAGGGCATCGCTCATCCGGCCAATCGCGACGCTCAGGTGACCCTGGGTCTGTTGCCCCAGCGCGTTGTTCGGATCGAGCGCCACGACCTTCGCGAGCGCATCCGTAGCCGCCTTCCAGTCGCGGTCGTATTGCATATGGGCGATCGCGAGCATCATGTAGGGCTCAGGGAGCTGCGGATCGATCGCGATCGCGCGTTTTGCCGCAGCCGTGGCCTTCTCGAATCCCGCGCCGGTCGTCTCCAGTCCCTGCCCTATCCGGCGCACGTGGCAGAAGGCGAGCCAGGCCCAGGCCGGGGCATAGTTCGGCTCGAGCGCCAGCGCCTGCTGGTAAAGAAGCACCGCCTGATTGAGCTCCGCCGCCGTATCCCGGTCGGTCAGGTAGCGCGCCTGCAGGTACAGGTTGTGGGCCTCGGTGCCGATGATCTGCTTCGGCGCCACCGCATCGGTCCCGAGCAGGGTGATCCTGAGCTGCTCGCCTACGGCGTGCGCGATATCGTCCTGCACCGCGAAAATGTCGCGCACGTCGCGGTCATAGGTCTGCGACCACAGGTGAAAGCCGTTGTCGGCGCGCACCAGCTGCGCGGTGATGCGCATGTGGTCGCCCGACTTGCGCACGCTCCCCTCGAGCACGTGCGTTACACCAAGTGTGTGCGCGATTTCCCCGATGGTGGTTGCCTTGCCTTTGAAGGAGAACGAGGAGGTGCGCGCCGGGACGCGCAGATTCGGCACCCGGGTCAGAACGTCGATCAGCTCCTCCGCCAGGCCGTCGGAGAAGTACTCCTGGTCGTGCTTCTCGCTCATGTCTGCGAAGGGCAGAACGGCGATGGATTTCGCGGCGCCGGATGCTGCGGCGCCTGCCGTGTCGTCCTGTGCCGTCACGCGCGCACCGGGGGCGCCGGTCAACATGCGCCACGGCTGCCACGCGATGAGCGCGACCAATCCAGCGGCGACCGCAGCAGCGGCGATCAGCCGTACCCGCAGCGGCGCGGCGGCCACCCGCGGCGGCTCTGCGGCCGGCGGCGGCGCCGCGGGGGGCGGCGCCGCAGGAGCGGCCGCGACGGGCAGTCCGAGAAGTGTCGCAATCCGCTGGCTGAACGCACGCGGGGTCGCACCTGCCGGCAGGCGCGTCCATTGCACTCGCAGGAACGACTCGGGCACGTCGGCGCCCGCATCCGGGGTTGCGTCCACGCACACCGGAACGATGAAGGTCTTGTTGCGCGCAATCATTTGCGTGCGCTGGTCGGCGAGGCCCCACTCGAGGCGGAAGTAGCCCTCACCGCGCGCGGCGGTGTTCGCGGAGATGATCGGCACGAACAGCGCGCAATCGCGGATCTGCTGGCGGATCTTCTGGTCCCACACGTCACCGCCGCGCAGCTCGCTCTGATCGAACCATACCTCGATACCGGCGCCCCGCAGCGCCTCACAAATACGCCGGGCCGCATCCGCGTCCTGCGACGCGTAGCTCAGGAACACGGCGTGCGAAGCCTGGCCTAACAAAGTGTGGTTCCTTCGTGGGAGAACACCGCGCCGGCGTCTGCGCGGCCCGTGTGCTTTGTTTGTACGGATTCTATCCCGGCGCCCGCAACGGCGGGCGTCCGTTTATCCCCGACTGCAGCGCGCGCTGCAGTCGGCTCGGCTTCCGAACAGCACAGTCGCCGCGCCGCCGGCGGTGGCGATGGCGGCGTGCAGCGCCCGCCATCCAGTGCGGCGCATAGCCCGGCGCAGCCGATCGTAGCTTCAACGGCGCTGCTTCGTCCCCGCGCGCCGCCGCGGCCTCCCGGCACGCGGCTTCACACGCCGCTCGCGCTCGTATGGGTTGGCATCCGTGCGGTACTCGATGAACACCGGAGTCGCGAACAGATCGTAGGTCTTGCGGAACACGTTGGCGAGATAGCGCGTGTAGGCCTCGGGGACCGAGGCGGTCTGGTTGCCGTGGATCACGATGCGCGGCGGGTTGCGGCCGCCCTGGTGCGCGTAACGCAGCTTGATGCGCCGGCCGCGCACCAGCGGCGGCTGGTGGACGCTGAGGGCGTGCTCCAGCGTGCGCGTCAGCTCGCGCGTCGGCAGGGCGCGCATGGCCGCCTCGTAGGCGCGCACGGTGGATTGCATGAGCTCCCCCACTCCGCTCCCATGGCGCGCGGAGATGAAATGCAGCGGCGCAAAGGGTACGAAGTCGAGCTTCAGGGACAGCTGGCGCTGGATCTGCTCGCGCTGCTCCGCTGCAATCCCGTCCCACTTGTTGACCGCGATAATGAGCGCCCGGCCGCGCTCGAGCGCCAGTCCCAGCACGCTCGCGTCCTGCTCGGCGACCGCGTCGTGCGCATCGAGCACCATGATGACCACCTGCGCCTCATCGATGGCCTGCAGCGTCTTGGCGACGCTCGTGCGCTCGATGAGGTCCTCGATCCTGGCGCGACGGCGCACCCCGGCGGTGTCGATCAGCACGAAGGCGCGCCCGTCGCGCTCGAACGGCACCAGGATGCTGTCGCGGGTGGTGCCGGGCTCCTCGTGCGCGATCACGCGCTCCTCACCCAGCAGGCGATTCACCAGCGTGGACTTGCCGACGTTCGGGCGGCCGATGATGGCGATGCGAATGGCGTCGGAGTCGGCCTCCGCAGCCGCCAGCGGCTCGAAGCCGGCGAGCACGCGCTCCATGAGATCCTCGCACCCGCGAGCGTGGCTCGCGGAGATGGCGAGCGGTTCCCCCAGCCCCAGGGCATGGAAGTCTGCGGCGGCGATGTCAGCGTCGAGCCCGTCGGTCTTGTTGAGGGCCAGCGTGACGGGCTTGCCCGAGCGGCGCAGCTCGCGCGCCACGAAATGATCCTGCGGCGAGAGTCCGGCGCGCGCGTCGGCGATAAATACCAGGCGGTCAGCTTCCGCGACGGCGCGTTCGGTCTGGGCGCGCATCTGCGCCTCGATGCCGATCGGGTTCTCTATCAGGCCACCGGTGTCGATGAGGATGCAGGGAACCGGGCCCAGCCGCCCGAAGCCATACTGCCGGTCGCGGGTGAGCCCGGGCACGTCCGCCACAATGGCGTCGCGGGTGCCCGTGAGAACGTTGAACAGCGTCGACTTGCCGACGTTCGGCCGGCCAACCAGGGCGATGACGGGCAACATGGCTGGGGGGCAACCAGGCGGCCGCTCCTACTTGCTTTCCGTGGACTGCGGGGCGGGCGGCGCCGGCACCGTCCTCCTGCCGGCGGTGGCCGCCGCGAGCGGGGTCACGCGAAACGCGCTGATCTGCCCGCGGTCGTTGATCACCAGCACCATGTTGCCAACCACGACCGGCGGGGTGCTGATGCGCACCTTGCCGGTCCCCGCGCGCGCCGCGAGCGCACCGCTCGCCTTGTCGAGCCAGTGCACGTAGCCCTGGAAGTCCGCGGTGACGACCGCCTTGTCCATGGTCGCCGGCGCCGACAGCCCCCGATGCAGCAGCGCTTTCTGCCGCCAGATCTCCACTCCGGTACGCGCCTTCAGCGCCAGCAGTTCGCCATCCGCCGTCGCCACGTACAAGGCATCCTCATCGAGGGTCAGCCCGCGATAGCTGGAGGCCTCGTGCGACCACCAGATCTGCCCGGTCTCGAGCGCCAGCATGGCCACGCGTCCCTGGAAGCCGACCGTGAACACGTCCTGGCCCGAGACCCGGACGGCGGAGTCGATGTCGGCGAGGCGCTCCAGCTCCGTGCGGCCGTGCGGCGGGTTAATCGTCGCCTCCCACTGCACCGAGCCGTCGCTCATGTTGGCCGCCAGCACCTTGCCGTTGTCGAAGCCGCACAGCACCAGCTCACCGGCGATCACCGGGCGTGCGGTGCCGCGCAGCGACAGGCGCGGCACCTGCTGCTCCTGGAACCACAGCTCGTGCCCGTCCGCGGGACTGAGCGCATGCAACCTGCCGTCGACCGTGCGCACCGCGATCAGGCGCTCGGAGATGGCCGCGGGCGCCAGTACCTCCCCGTTCAGACGCACCTTCCAGCGAATCGCACCGTCCGCCGGGTTGAGGGCGAACAACTGCCCGTCGCTCGAACCGACCAGCACCAGAGCGTCGCTCGCGGCCGTGCCGCCGGCCAGGGGTGCGCGGGTGCGCGCACGCCACAGGATACGGCCCGAGGAGACATCGATGGCCACTACATCGCCGCGATGGCCGGCGGCGTAAGCACGATTGCCTGCGACCGACAGGCCGAGCCCCAGCCGCAGGGCCACGGCCTTCTTGTCGTCAACTGAGGCGCTCCAGACACGCTGCACACGCAGGCTGGCAGAGAAGGGAGTGAGCTTCGCCGGCTGGTCGATGCTCTTGTCTTTTGAGCAGGCGCCGATCAGGACCAGCGCCGCCAGAGCGCTCGCCACCCCCACGGCATGGGTCGATGTGCTGCTCACTTGCCTGATCCGGGCGCCGTGGCTTTGGCCGCGGGCGCCGCGCCGGGCGCATCGGCCGCGAGATCGGCGATCTTGAGGGTGAGAAGCGAGTCGCCGGCGCCCGTTTGCGCGCCGCGATACTCCTTCAGTGCCGCGCTTTTGTCGCCCTTGGCATAGTAGGCATCGCCGCGCACCTCGTGGTATTGCGCCGCGAAGGCTCCGGGTTGAGCGGCGTTGAGAGTGGCGAGCGCTCCGTCGGCTTTGCCCTGAGCGATCTGCACCCGCGCCAGCCGCAGCCGCGCCACCAGGGCCAGGTTCCGATCCTTGGAATTCTCCGCCACCGCGGCGAGCTCGCCGGCCGCCCGATCGAGCTCCCCGCCGAGCACGTACAGGCGCGCCGCCAGCAGCCGCGCCTGGTCCGTATAGGGCGAGGCCGCGTAGCCGCGCTCGAGCTCACCGAACAGCGCCAGGGCGCGGGCACGATCACCGCCGTCCAGAGCCTGGACCATCTGCGTGTACTTCGCGCCCGCCTCGAGCCGCCCGGCATCCAGGTGCCCCTGCCACCAGCGCCAGCCGTAGACGCCCGCCGCCACCACGGCGACGGCCACAATCACGGCCGGCCCATTCTCCCGCACCTGAGTCTTGATCCATTCCCACTGTTCTTTTTCAGACAGGTAATCTTCCACGCTTCCTCCAGCATCACGCCGCTTGCGGCCCGCCGCCGCGCACTGTGGCCAGCGCCGCATCCACGCCAGCGGCCAGCCCAACGATCGGGCACTCGCTCTGACCGGATTCCGCGCGTAAAGGTTTCATGGCCACGACGCCGCGCGCGAGCTCATCGTCGCCGATGATCAGCGCCAGCGGCGCGCCGCTCTTGTCCGCACGGCGGAATTGCGCCTTGAAGTTGCCTCCACCCAGGTTGAGCTCGAAACGCACTCGCGGCCGCTCGCTGCGCAGGCGCTCGATGAGTTCCAGCGCCTGCACCGCAGCCTGCGGACCGCTGACCACGACGAACACGTCCGGGCGGGGTGCGGGCGCCGTGCCGCAAGCCGCCTGCAGCAGCGCCACCAGGCGCTCGATGCCCATTGCAAAACCGATCGCGGGTGTCGCCTCACCCCCGAGCTGCGCGATCAGGCCGTCGTAGCGGCCGCCGGAGCATACGGCATTCTGTGCGCCGGTGGACGGGGTGATCCACTCGAACACCGTGCGGTTGTAGTAATCGAGGCCGCGCACCAGGCGGGGGTTGATCTCGTAGCTCACGCCCACGGCGCGCAGCATGCTGCACAGCGCCTCGAAGTGTGCGTGGGACTCCGGGTCCAGATGCTCGGTGAGGAGCGGGGCGCCGCGAATCACCTCCTGCATTTGCGGGTGCTTGCTGTCCAGGACCCGCAGCGGGTTGCCGTCGAGGCGCCGCTGGCTGTCGGCGTCGAGCCGCGCGGCGTGGGCACGCAAGTACTCCAGCAGCCGGGCGCGATACTCGCGGCGGCTGTCCGGCGTGCCGAGGGAATTGATCTGCAGCCTGAGGCCGGTGATCCCGAGGCGCTCCCACAGCCGCGCACTGAGCGCGATGAGCTCCGCATCCACATCAGGCCCGGGACAGCCGACCGCCTCCACGTCCACCTGCCAGAACTGCCGGTAGCGCCCGGCCTGCGGTGTCTCGTGGCGGAACATCGGCCCCAGACACCACAGCTTGTGGCGCTGTCCGCGCAGCAGGCCGTTGGAAATCAGCGCGCGCACGATGCCGGCGGTGGCTTCGGGGCGCAGCGTGAGGCTCTCGCCACCGCGGTCGGTGAAGGTATACATCTCCTTGCCGACCACGTCGGTGTGCTCGCCGATGGCGCGCTTGAACAGCTCGGTGTGCTCCACCACCGGCACGCGAATCTCTTCGTAGCCGTACGCGCCGAGCAGCTCGCGCGTGCACGCCTCGAAGTGCTGCCAGGTGCCGATCTCGGAGGGCAACACGTCGTTCATCCCGCGGATCGGCTGGATCTGCTCCGCCACCTCAATCCCCATGCGCCAACCGCGGCGGCGCCGCCGTGGTGCGCCCGTCGGCGTCGATCAGCAGCCGTGCGCTGCCGTCGTGGCGCACCAATCCCTCGAGCCTCACCGCCTGATCGTTGACGCGCAGCGCCACCGCCGGCGCGTTGCCGAGGGTCACGCGCAGCGGGGGTGCGCCGCTGAGCGTGCGCGGTGCACTGCCTGCCCCGTACAGGCCCTGCAACAGGCGCCGCCCGCTCGCATCCGAGACCTCAACCCAGCTGAGCCCCGAGAAGTTCAACGCCAGCTGCGTCGTGCCCGGCGCTGCCCCATCGGCGGCGCCGGCGCTCGCTTGCGTCGCGGCAGCACCGGCCGCTGGCAGTACAGCGGCCGCGAGCGGCTGCGCTCTCTCGCCCGGGGTGGTGAGCAGCCACCACAGCAGCGCGAGCAGCGCAATTCCTGCCAGCCCCAGCAGCCCCGGCACCAGCAGCCGCGCAGCGCCCCGGCTGGGTGCGCGGCGAGCGATGCGGGTGAGATCCGGGCGCGGCGCCGGAGCGCGGCGTGCATACAGCTCCTGCAGCTCGGAGGGCGACTCGCCGATGAGCTCGGCGTAGCGCCGCAGGTGTCCGCGCACGTACACATCGGCGCCCAGGGCCGCGAAGTCCTCCGACTCCAGCGCTTCCAGGGTGCTGGCGTCGAGGTGCAGACTTGCCGCCGCCTGCGCGAGGCTGAGGCGCTGGTTTTCGCGCGCGCCGCGCAGCCGCGCACCGGTGCCGCAGCATTGCTCGCCGCCAACTTCACTTGCCATGAGCGTCAGCCGGGGTTGCGATCGAGCTCCGCCAGGGCGCGCGCCTGGTCGGTCCCGGGGAAGTCCATCTGCAGCCGGCGCGCGTAGTGTTGCGCACCGACCTTGTCGCCCTGGGCGCGCGCCACGCGCACCCCGAGCAGCAGCAGATCCGCGGTCGCCTCGTAGCTGCCGATGAAGGCGTCGATCCCGGCGCGCGCCGGGGCCAGCTCACCGTGCTGGAACTGCAGCTCCGTGAGCTGGTAGACGGCTTCCGCGAAGTTCGGCCGGACCGCCAGGGCGCGGCGGAAGTCGGCGCGCGCTTCCTCGTCGCGCTTCGCCGCGCGCAGGCACACCCCGGCGTTGGTGTAGGCCGCCTCGGGGGTGCGATACAGCGCGTTGTGCGCCGCCTCCTCGAAGCGGCGCACGCCCTCCTCGGTGCGACCGTTCTGGCACAGGTACACGGCGTAGTTGTTCACCACTTGTGGGTCGTGCGGCGCCAGCCGCAACGAGGTGCGGAACTCCGCGTCCGCTTTTTCGGGGTCGTGCATGCGATCAAACAGCATGGCGCGGGCGCTGTGTACATCGGCGCTCCCCGGCGCCTCGGCGAGCGCCCGATCGAGCTTGTCCTTCGCCAGCGCGACATCGCCCTGGTGCAGGTAGGCGATGCCGAGCTGCACGTTGTAGGCGGCCGCATCGCGTGTCTTGTTCGGATGCTGCGCGGTTGCGCAGGCGGTGAGCAGCAGCGTCAGCGCGCCGGCCGCGAGGCGCGGCGGCAGCCGGTGGTGCGAACTGGTGTTGACTGGGTTGCTCATGGTTGAACCGCGACGCCGATGACCTTGCTTCCGAGACGCACGGTGGTGCGATCGATGACGCGCCCGGCCAGCTGTCCGCAGGCGGCGTCGATGTCCTCGCCGCGGGTGCGGCGAATGGTCGCCAGCACGCCCCGCTGCAGCAGCTCGTCACGGAAGCGCTGGATGACGGGCGCGCTCGAGCGCCGGTAGCGAGTGCCGGGAAACGGGTTGAAGGGAATCAGATTGACCTTGGCCGGATGGCCCTGCAGCAGGCGCGCGAGCGCGCGCGCCTGCGCGGCAGAATCGTTCACGCCCTCGAGCATCACGTATTCGAAGGTCACGCTGCGGCCGTTCTGCTCGTCGAGGTAATGCCAGCACGCCTGCAGGAGCTGTGCGATCGGATGCTTGCGGTTGATCGGCACCAGTTCGTTGCGCAGCGCATCATCGGGCGCGTGCAGCGACACGGCCAGCGCCACGTTGGTCTCTCGCGCGAGCTTGTAGATCTGCGGCACCAGCCCCGAGGTCGACAGCGTCACGCGGCGCCGCGACAGATCGAAGCCGAAGTCATCCAGCAGGATGCGCAGCGCCGGCACCACATTGCGGAAGTTCGCGAGCGGCTCGCCCATGCCCATCAGCACCACGTTGGTGACGTGGCGCTCATCGGCGGGCGCGCCCGCCACGGCCGGCGCGGCGGGGTCTGCGCGCTGCTGTTCCTCGCGCTCGAGCTCGCGCCCCGCCAGCCACACCTGCCCCACCATCTCGGCGGTGCTCAGGTTGCGATTGAAGCCCTGCTGGGCCGTGGCGCAGAACGAGCAGTCGAGCGCACAGCCGACCTGCGAGGAAATGCACAGCGTGCCGCGATCGGGCTCGGGAATGAACACCATCTCGAACGCCTGGGCGGCGTCCGCCCGCAGCAGCCATTTGCGGGTGCCGTCGCCCGAGCGCTGCTGCGAGAGGATCCGCGGTGCACGCACCTCGGCCTGCGCGGCGAGAAGCGTGCGGAACTCCCTGGCGAGATCCGTCATGTCGGCGAACGAGCCGACGCCGCGCTTGTACATCCAGTTCATCAGCTGGCGCGCGCGGAAGGGCTGGCCGCCGAACTGCGCCACGAAGCCTTCAAGTGCCGGACGCGGCAGCCCCAGCAGGTTGGTGCGCGGTGTCGCTGCGGATGTCATGGCGGTGAGGCGCGCGCTCCTAATCGCGCGGATGCAGCTCGGTGGTGCTGAAGAAGTAGGCAATCTCGCGCGCCGCGCTGTCGGGCGCATCCGAGCCGTGCACCACGTTCTGCTCGATGCTGCTGGCGAGGTCGGCGCGGATCGTGCCCGCGGCCGCCTTCTTCGGATCGGTCGCGCCCATGATGTCGCGGTTGCGGGCGATCGCGCTCTCGCCCTCCAGCACCTGCACGATGACGGGACCTGAAGTCATGTAGCGCACCAGATCCTTGAAGAACGGACGCTCGCGATGCACGGCGTAGAAAGCTTCCGCCTCGCGCTGCGACAGGCGCAGCATGCGTGCCGCGACGATCGAGAGGCCGGCCTTCTCGAAACGCCGATACACCTCGCCGATGAGATTGGCTCTCACGCCGTCGGGCTTGACGATGGACAGGGTGCGCTCGAGCGGCATTCGCTTCGGATCTCTCACAAACTTCACTTCGGTGCGGGGTGTTCGGACCGGCATGCAATGCCGGTGCGCGGGCTAGCCAGGAAGTCTACCTTGGGTCACGCACCCGCGGCAATTTGGCGTGCGATGGAAGTGCCGGTTTGGTAAGGCTTTTTGCGCCGGCCAAGGCAGGTGGAAGGCGAGAGCGCGGGCGCTGTGCGCGCGCAGCGCTCGCGGATGCTCAGACGGAGAAGCTCTCCCCGCAGCCGCATTCGCCCTTGACGTTCGGGTTTCTGAAGCGGAAGGCCTCGTTCAGACCCTGCTTGACGAAGTCCACGATCGTGCCGTCGATCAGGCCGAGGCTTGCGCCGTCCACGAATACCCGCACGCCGCGGTCCTCGAACACCGCGTCCCCGGGCTGCGGAGCGTCGGCGTAGTTGATCACGTAGGCAAACCCGGAGCAGCCGGTCTTGCGCACGCCGAGCCGCAGGCCGATGCCCTGCCCGCGAGCCGCGAGGAAACTCTTGACGCGATTTGCAGCGGATTCAGTCAGTGAGATAGCCATCGGTCCTCGCATTGTAGCGCCTCACGGCCAGTGCGAGAGGCACGCCCGCAGAGCATCTTCGACCACCAGCAGGCGTCCGAGTTTCTCGACCGGAACCCCGCGGGTGGCGGCCCAGGTCGCCGGCGTGCCCGGGATCAGCGCAGCGCGCCCTCGCCCGCGCAGCTCGCCACACAGCCAGGCGGCCACATCCATAGTATGGGGGCAGCCGAAGGCCTTAAAACGTGCGTCCTTCACAGTGTCGCCTGCAACCTGCAGGTGAAACCGCACCCAGCACTCCTGCCCCGGTCCGCCGGCTTCGCCGCTCACCGTGGCGCCGCCCTCCCCGACCGACCCGTCCGCCGCCGGGGACAGCGCGCGCAGACGCCTCACCTCCGAGCGCACCGCGCTCAGGGCGAGGTCGACGTCGGCCGCGACGCTGAAACGTCCGAGACTGAAGCGCAGGGAGCTCTGGGCGAGTTGGCTGTCGCGCCCCAGCGCACGCAGCACGTAGGAAGGGTCCGGGGAGACCGAGTTGCAGGCGGCGCCGGTGGACACGGCCAATCCCGTCAGCCCCGTCACCAGGCTCTCCCCCTCTACACCCTCGAACGACACGTTGAGGATGCCCGGCAGGCGCGGCGCGCCGGCGCCGTTCAAGTGAGTGCCGCCGAGCATCTCGAGGCCGGCCCACAGCCGCTCGCGCAGCGCCGCGAGCCGCAGTCCTTCTGCGGGCAGCTCGCGTGCGGCCAACTCGCAGGCGACGCCAAACCCCACGATCTGGTGAGTGGCCAGCGTGCCGGGGCGCAAGGAGCGCTCCTGTCCCCCGCCGTACATCAGCGGCTGCAGCAACCCGCGGGCGCCCTCGCGCACGTACAGCGCACCGACCCCTTTGGGACCATAGATCTTGTGAGCCGTGATCGAGACGAAGTCGACCGGCAGCGCGCGCACGTCCAGGGGCACCTTGCCAGCGGCCTGCGCACAATCGCTGTGCAGGGGGATGCCGCGCTCGCGGCAGGCGGCGCCGATCGCCGCCAGGTCCTGCAGCACACCGATCTCGTTGTTCGCGTACATGATCGAGGCCAGCACGGTGTCGGCACGCAGCGCCGCTGCGAAGGCCGCCGGCTCGATCAGCCCGGAGCGGCCGGGCGTGAGATAGGTGACGCTGAAGCCTTCCTTCTCGAGGCGCTTGCACGGATCGAGCACGGCCTTGTGCTCGGTGCGCGCGGTGAGCACGTGACGGCCGCGATCCGCGTTGGCGCGCGCGACCCCGAGGACGCCCAGGTTGTCGGATTCGGTGGCCCCGGAGGTGAACACGATCTCATCCGCCGCCGCCCCCAGGAGGGCCGCGACCTGCGCGCGCGCCTGCGCGATGCGCGCCGCGGCGGCCGAACCCAGGGCATGCGCCGAGGAGGGATTGCCGAAGTCCCCGCCCGCCGTGAGGCAGCCGCTCATGGCCGCCGCCACGGCCGGATCGACCGGAGTCGTGGCCGCGTAGTCGAGGTACAGCCTCGTGGCGCTCATGGAGGCTGAGCGCCGGCGTGGCGGCGCCGACTCTGCACCGCGGTGAGGAAGCCGCGCAGGATGTTGACTTCGTTCTGATCGAGTTCCGCGCGCTGCAGGAAGCGCCGGATGCGTCCCATCAGGTGCGTGCCGCTCTGGGTGCGGTCGCGAAACTCGATCTCCTCCAGCACCTGCGCGAAGTGCGTGTACAGGCGCGCCATTTCCTGCGCGCCCGCGAGCGGTGGCCCGGCCGGCGCGTGCGCGGCCGCATCGCTGTCGCCGGCGCGAAACAGCTCGTACGCCACCAGCTGCACCGCCATGGCGAGATTCAGTGACGGATAGGCGCAGTGGGCCGGAATGCGGATCAGCGCATGCGCCGCTTCGAGTTCCTCGTTGGTGAGCCCGGTGCGCTCGGACCCGAACACCACCGCCGCGGGCGCGCGGCGCGACTCGGCCACGATGCGCACGGCCGCAGCGCGCACATCGATCACGCGGAAGTACTGATCCCGATCGCGTGAGGTGCTCGCCGCCACGAAGCCGCAGCCCTGCAGCGCCTCGGCAAGCGAGGCCACGACGCGCGCCCCGGCGAGCACGTCGTGCGCGCCCGAGGCGCGCGCGGTCGCTTCCGGATGCGGAAACTCCTTCGGCTGCACCAGCAGCAGCTCGCTCAGGGCCATGTTCTTCATGGCGCGCGCCACGGCACCGATGTTGCCCGGATGCGAGGGCGCGACCAGCACGATGCGAATGTCGGGAGAGTCCATCTGTTACGCTAGCTTGGCCGCCGATTGGTCACCGGAAGCTTAAGGACCGTGCAGCCGCTTCTCAATATAGCCGTGCGGGCCGCGCGCCGCGCCGGCGAGGTCATCATTCGGAGCCTGAACCGCCTGGAGTCGCTGACCGTCTCCTCCAAGGGGCGCAACGACTTCGTCACCGAAGTGGACCGCGCGGCCGAGCAGGAGATCATCGGCAGCATCCGCCGGCTCTATCCGCAGCATGCGTTTCTCGCCGAAGAAAGCGGCCGCAGCGGCGAGCATGAGACGCTGTGGATCATCGATCCTCTGGATGGCACGACCAACTTCCTGCACGGCTTCCCGGTGTTTGCCGTGTCGATCGCCTGTCAGGTCAGGGGACGCCTCGAGCACGCAGTGGTCTACGACCCGATGCGTGGGGAGCTGTTCACCGCCAGCCGCGGCGCGGGCGCACACCTGGACAATCGCCGCATGCGCGTGAGCAAGGCGCGTACGCTCGAGGGCTCACTCATCGCGACCGGCTTTCCCTATCGTGCCAACACGCTCTACCTGGATGCGTACCTCGCCATGTTGAAAGCGGTCACGCTGCAGGTCGCCGGCGTGCGCCGGCCCGGAGCCGCCGCGCTCGATCTCGCCTATGTTGCGGCCGGGCGCGTCGATGCGTTCTGGGAAATCGGTCTCTCCCCCTGGGACACCGCCGCCGGGACGCTCCTTATCCAGGAGGCTGGCGGGCGCATCGGCACGCTCGATGGCGCCGAATACCGCCAGGAGGGGCACATCCTCGCCGGCACGCCCAAGGTCTACGCCGCGCTCCTGGAGCTGCTCGCGCCGCACCTGCCCCCGGAATTGCGCGCCCCCTGAAGCCGCAG
Organism: Steroidobacteraceae bacterium; assembly: GCA_035511775.1. Taxonomy (GTDB): domain Bacteria; phylum Pseudomonadota; class Gammaproteobacteria; order Steroidobacterales; family Steroidobacteraceae; genus 13-2-20CM-66-19. The sequence goes on from DATKEZ010000040.1 coordinate 14,523, forward strand.
CGCGCGCCGCAGCCTCGCGACTCGCTGCGCCCGCAGTGGCTCGCTTTCCCCGGATCGCTTGTGTAGAGTCCTCGCGAAAAATCGGGGGTCCCATGGCGAGCCAGCTTCTTGCGACCAAGTCCATCGCCGAGCTGCACGAGCAGGAATCCACCGGCAACCAGCTGCGGCGCGCGCTCACCGCCACGCAACTGACGCTGCTCGGCATCGGTGGCGTCATCGGCACCGGCATTTTCGTGCTCACCGGCGTCGCTGCCGCAAACAACGCAGGTCCCGCGCTGCCGCTGTCGTTCATCGTGGCGGGCATCGGCTGCACCTTCGCGGGGCTGTGCTATGCGGAGTTCGCCGCCATGATCCCGGTGTCCGGCAGCGCCTACTCGTATTCCTACGCCACCCTGGGCGAGGGTATCGCGTGGTTCATTGGCTGGAATCTGGTGCTCGAATACCTGTTTGCGGTCGCGACCGTGTCGGTCGGCTGGTCGGGTTACGTAGTGAGCCTGCTCGATCAATGGCACTTGCACATCCCGGACGCGCTCTCACACGCACCGCTCGATCAGGGTGCGGACGCACTGCACCTGCGCTTTACCGGGGCCATCATTAACCTGCCCGCCATCCTGATCGTCGCAGCCATCGCCACCATCTGTTACATCGGCATCAAGCAATCGGCCGTCTTCAACTCGGTGATCGTCACCATCAAGGTTACGGTGATCGTGCTGTTCATCCTCTTCGGCGTGAGCTACATCAACACCGACAACTGGCACCCGTTCGTGCCGCCTAATACCGGCACGTGGTTCGTGTACGGTCCCAGCGGCATCCTGGGCGCCGCGGGCGTCATCTTCTTCGCCTACATCGGTTTCGATGCCATCTCCACCGCGGCCCAGGAGTCCAAGAACCCGCAGCGCGACATGCCGATCGGCATTCTTGCGAGCCTCATCATCTGCACCATCCTGTACGTGATCGTCTCCGCTGTGCTCACCGGCATGGTGAGCTACAAGGAGTTGAACGTCTCCGCACCGGTGGCCCTCGCTTTGGACAAGTACCCGGGACTGCACTGGCTCGGGGGATGGGTGAAACTCGGTGCCATCTTCGGTATGACCTCGGTCATGCTGGTGATGACCATCGCGCAGGCGCGCATTTTCTTCGCCATGGCACGTGACGGGCTGCTGCCGACCTTCTTCGGCCGCGTGCATCCGCGCTTCCGCACCCCCTCGACCGGCACGGTGGTGACGGGGGTGTCGGCCGCCATGATCGGCGGGCTGTTTCCGGTCGGCCTGCTCGGCCACCTGGTGTCGATCGGCACCCTGGCGGCGTTCGTGACGGTGTGCATCGGCGTGCTGGTGCTGCGCCAGACGCGCCCCGACCTGCCGCGCCCGTTCCGGGCGCCGTGGCCGTGGTTCACCTGCATTGCCGGAGCCCTGGTATGCGGCTTGATGATGGTATCGCTCGGGCCCGCGACCTGGGTGCGACTGGTGGTGTGGACAGTGATCGGTGCGCTCGTCTACATACTGTACGGCTACCAGCACAGCTGCCTACGCGAGGGGAGCGCCGCCGCTAGCGCCGCCCGTCCCGCCTGAGCCGCGCAGCTCAAGGCTTCAGCGCTCGCGATCTTCCAGCCGGCGTCGCAGGCGCACATTGATCATTTCCACCGCCACCGAGAACGCCATCGCGAAGTACAGGTAGCCCTTCGGGATCTCGAAGTGCAGGCTCTCGGCGATCAGCGCCACGCCGATCAGGATCAGAAACGCCAGCGCCAGCATCTTGATGGTCGGGTAGCGGGCGATAAATGCGCTGATCGTGCCCGACACCCACATCATCACCACAATGGCGACCACGATCGCGGCCACCATGATCGGCAGCTCGCGCACCAGCCCGACCGCTGTGAATACCGAGTCGAGCGAGAACACGATGTCGATGAGGCCGATCTGCACGATGACCGCCACGAGTTGTCCGCGCAGGCGGGCGGGCGCGGTATCCGCCCGCGGCCCCTCGAGCGTCTGGTGGATCTCGAGCACACTCTTGGCGAGCAGGAACAGCCCGCCGAGCAGCAACACCACATCCCGCCCCGAGAAGCTCACACCCGCGACCCGCAGCCACGGCTGTACCAGGTGCGTGAGCCACACGATCGAGAACAGCAGCGCGATGCGCGTCACCATCGCCAGCGCCAGCCCGCCCAGGCGTGCCCGGTGCTGCAGCGGCGCCGGCAGCCGCTGCACCAGGATGGAGAGGAAGATGATGTTGTCGATGCCGAGAACGATCTCCAGGAGCGAGAGCGTGATGAACGCCAGCCAAGCGTGCGGATCGGCGATCAGACTGGCGGCACTCCGCTACGGCAGGTGATCGAACGCCGCCTTCTTCACCGTCGGGAACACGTGTTCGGCGGTCAGCCCGAAGTCGAGCGCGATGGCGCTGGAGATGTAGATCGAGGAGTAGGTGCCGGCAATGATGCCGATCAACAACGCCGCGGAGAAGCCCTTGAGCACCGGACCGCCCAGGAACAGCAGCGCCACCACCACGATGGAAGTGACCACCTTGGTCATGATGGTGCGCGACAGCGTCTGATTGATCGACTGGTCGAGCACCACGTCGGGGGGCGAGCGGCGGTTGGTCTCGAAGCGCTCGCGGATCCGGTCAAACACCACCACCGTGTCGTTGAGTGAGTAACCGATCACGGCAAGAATCGCCGCCACCACCGCCAGGTCGAACGGCATCTGGGTGATCGAGAAGAAGCCCAGCACCAGGATCGGGTCGTGCAGAACTGCGAGGATCGCGCCGAGCGACAGCCGCCAGGTGTGAAAGCGGAAGGCGATATACAGGAAAATCAGCACCAGCGTGAAGAACAGCGCCCACATGGCGCTCACGCGCAGCTCGCTCCCCACCTGCGGGCCGACGACATCCAGCTGCGCCACCTGGGCGGCCGCGTCGACGCCGGCGAGCGCCGTCTCCAGGCGGGCGCGGATCTCGGTCGCCGTCTGCTTCGGATCCGGGGGCAGGCGGATGGCGATGTCGCGCGAGGAGCCGAAGTTCTGTACCTGCGGCTCGCGGAAGCCCGCGGCGGCCAGCCGGGTACGCACCTCATCGACGTTGGCGGCGTGCGGGAACCTGACCTCGGCGCTGACGCCGCCGGTGAAATCGATGGTCAGATTGACGCTGCGCGTGAAGAACGACACCAGCGACACGATCATGAGCACGGCCGAGAGCGTGTACCACACCTTGCGCGTGGCCATGAACGGATAGCTGGTCTGATGGCTGAAAAATTCCACTTGTGGTCCTTGAGGCTTCGGTCTCTGAGGCGCTTGGGTCAGATTGACAGGCGCGCGATCTTGCGCCGCCCGCCGTACATGAGGGTGAGGAGCGCGCGGCTGCCCATGAGTGACGTGAACATCGAGGTGGCGATGCCGAGGGTGAGCACGATGGCGAAGCCGCGGATCGGCCCGGTACCGAACACCCACAGCACCACGCCGGCGATCAGCGTGGTGATGTTGGAATCCGCGATCGCCGAAAAGGCCTTCTCGAAGCCGGCGCGGATCGCCGCCTGCGGCGACACGCCCTTGCGGACCTCCTCGCGGATGCGCTCGTAGATCAGCACGTTGGCATCCACCGCCATGCCCACGGTGAGGAGGATGCCGGCGATCCCCGGGAGCGACAGGACCTGGTGCATGATCGACAGCAGCGCCGCCAGCAGCACCACGTTGGCGAGCAGCACCAGATCGGCCACCACGCCGAAGGTCTTGTAGTAGAGCGCCATGAACAGGAACACCCCGGCCATGCCCACGATCAGCGCCGTGACGCCCTTGTCGATGTTATCGCGGCCGAGGCTCGGGCCCACGGCGCGCTCCTCGATCGGGTAGAGGGGGATCGCGAGCGATCCGGAGCGCAGCAGCAGCGCCAGCTCGCGCGCCTCGCCGGCGGCCAGCCCGGTGATCTGGAAGTTGTTGCTGAATATGCCGCGGATGGTGGCGTCGTTGATGACTTCCTCATCGGTCACCTCGCGGTTCACCTTCCTGCCGTTGACCTCGCTGGTCTCGCGGCGCTTTTCGATCAGCACCACCGCCATCTTCTTGTTGAGGTTCGCCCGTGTGGTCTTGAGCATGCTCTCGCCGGCGCGCGCGTCGAGCTTGATGTTCACCGCCGGACCTTCCTGCGACTGCCCGGTGGTGGCGTTGGTGAGCTGGTCCCCGGTGGCGATCACTTCGCGCTTCAGCAGCACCGGGCGACCGAAGCGCGTGTGGGTGTAGAGCTTGGAGCCGAGCGGCGCCCTGCCGATCTGCTGGGCCTCGAAGGCGTTGTTCTGCATGTCCTCCAGTCGGAACTCGAGAGTCGCCACGCGGCCGAGAATGTCCTTCACCTCGGCCGAGTTCTGCACGCCCGGCAACTGCACGTTGATGCGGTCGATCCCCTGGCGCTGCACGATCGGCTCGGAGACGCCGAGCTCGTTCACGCGGTTGCGCAGCGTGGTGATGTTCTGCTGGATCGCGTAGTCCTGGCGCTCGCGGATCTGTGCCGGCGTCAGACCTGCGGTGATGGCCGAGCCGCTCGCCAGACTCTCGGTGCCGAGGGTCAGCCCCGCGAGCGGCTGAGTGAGGGCGCTGCGAGCGGCATTGAGGTCGGCCTCGGGGGGCAACACCACGCGCACGGCGTTGGGCCGCTCGCTCCCCACCGCGACCGTGGTCACGTCCTTCACCGCAATGTTGGCGGCGGCGAGCGCGCGGCGCGCGTCCTGCGCGTAGCCCTCGAGCGCCTGGCTGACCGCGGCACCCACGTCGACCTGGTAGAGCAGATACAGGCCGCCGCGCAGATCGAGCCCGAGCGGCATCGGCCGCAAGCCGAGCGCGCGCAGCAGCTCCGGCGTGCGGGGCGCGAACGACAGCGCGGTCCGGTAGCTGTCGGCATACTGCTCGTTGACGGCGTCGCGCGCCGCCAGCTGGTCGGGGACGTTGGCGAAGCGCACCATCAGGCGCCCGCCGTCGATGTAGCTGCGGTCGAAGCGGATGTGGCGCTGAGTCAGAAACGTCTCTACCCCCCGCGAGGCTTCGAGGGTGACCGGGCTGTGGTCCTTGCGCTCCACCTGCAGCGCGGGGTCCTCGCCGAACACGTTCGGCAGCGCGAATAGCATGGCCAGCAGCAGCACGGCGCCAACCAGGAGGTATTTCCAACGGGCGTATTCGAGCATGCTCAGGCGCTCTTCAGGGTGCCCTTGGGCATCAGCTGGGCGATCTGGACCTTCTGCACCTTGACGCGCACGCCGTCGGCGATCTCAAGGGTAACGAAGGTGTCGCCAACATCGGTGACCCGCCCGAGCAGGCCGCCGGTGGTCACCACCTCGTCCCCGGCGGCGAGCTTTGACACCAGCGCCTGGTGCTCCTTGGCGCGCTTCTGCTGCGGCCGGATCAGCATGAAATAAAACAGCGCGATGAACGCAGCCATGAGCAGCGCGAACTGGAACTGGCCGCCGGGGGCGCCGGGTGTTGCCTGCGCCCAGGCGTCGGAGATCAGGACATTCATGTAGGCCGTCCGGGCAGCGAAAAGGGCGGCATTATGCCACAGCACCGGCGGCGCGCCGGCCGGCGAGGAATCCCCGCGCCCAGGGCGCGAGCTCCCCGGCCGCGATGGCGGCGCGCAGCGAGCGCATGAGCCCCAGGTAGAAATGCAGATTATGGATGGTGTTGAGCCGCGAGCCCAGCATCTCGTTGCAGCGGTCCAGATGGCGCAGGTAGGCACGCGTGTAGTTGCGGCAGGTGTAACAGTCGCAGGCGGCGTCGACCGGCGTGAGATCGTCCTGGTAGAGGCTGTTGCGGATGTTCATGACCCCGCTCGCAGTGAACAGGTGACCGTTGCGAGCGTGGCGCGTCGGCATGACGCAGTCGAACAGGTCAATGCCGCGCATCACGGCCGCGACGATGTCCTCGGGCCGGCCGACCCCCATGAGATAACGCGGCCGCCCGGCCGGCATGTGCGGCACCAGCGACTCGAGAACGCTCAAGCGCTGCTCCTCGGACTCCCCGACCGAGAGCCCGCCGACCGCCAGCCCCGGCCAGTCGAGGCGCAACAGCGCTTCGAGCGAGGCGAGCCGCAGCCCCGCGTGCATGCCGCCCTGCACGATCCCGAACAGCCCCCCGGGCACATCCGCCACGCCGGCGCGGTGGTAGTGCGCATGGCTGCGCGCCGCCCAGCGCATGGAGCGCTCCATCGACTCGCGCGCCTCGGCCTCGGTGGCCGGATGCTCGGTGCAGTCATCCAGAGCCATGGCGATGTCCGAGCGCAGCGCGAGCTGCACATCCATGGCGTCCTCCGGGGTGAGCCGTACCTCGGCGCCGTCGAGCGGCGAGCGAAAGCGCACCCCCTCCTCGGTGATGCGACGCAGGCTCTTCAGGCTGTAGACCTGGAAACCGCCGGAATCGGTGAGGATCGGGTGCTGCCAATGCATGAAACGGTGCAGCCCGCCATGCGCGGCGACGATGGCCGCACCCGGGCGCAGCATCAGGTGGAAGGTGTTGCCGAGAATGATCTGCGCGCCCAATCCCTCGAGCTCCTCGGGCGTCATCGCCTTGACCGTGCCGTAGGTGCCTACCGGCATGAAGGCCGGGGTCTGGACCACGCCGTGAGCGGTCACGAGCGTACCCGCGCGCGCGGCGCCATCGCTCGCCTGCACCGTGAAGGTAGGCCTCAAGCCCGCACCCGCGTGACCAACATGGCGTCCCCGTAGCTGAAGAAGCGATAACGCGCCCGCACCGCGTGCGCGTAGGCGGTGAGCGCCTGGCGCTGTCCGGCGAAAGCGCATACCAGCATGAGCAGTGTCGACTCGGGCAGATGGAAGTTGGTCAGCAGCACATCGCTCACCTGAAACCGAAAGCCCGGTGTGATGAAGAGCCGCGTGTCCCCGGACCAGGGAGCCAGCGCGTGCGTGGATGCCGCGCCGCCGTTCGCGGCCAGGGCCGCGGACTCGAGTGCGCGCACCACCGTGGTGCCGACGGCGACGACGCGGCCGCCGCGCGCGCGCGCGCGCGCGATCGCCTCGCAGGTGGCCGCGCTCACCCAGGCGCGCTCGGCATGCAGGGTATGCGCCGCGAGGCTCTCGGTGCGCAGCGGCTGAAAGGTTCCCGCCCCGACGTGCAGGGTGATGTGCGCACGGTCCACGCCGCGCGCCGCCAGCGCCGCGAGCAGCGGCTCGTCGAAGTGCAGGCTGGCGGTGGGGGCCGCGACCGCGCCGGGCGCGCGCGCGAAGATGCTCTGGTAGCGCTCGCGGTCGGTGTGATCGGGGCGACGGCGAATGTATGGCGGCAGCGGCACCTCGCCCCAGCGTTGGAAGAATTCCAGCGCCGCAGCCGGCAGCGCGATGCGCCACAGCTCATCCTCGCGCCCGAGCACCCGCACCGTTCCGCCCGCGGTCTCGATCTCGAGCCCCGCCCGCACCGGCTTGCTGGCGGCGAGCTGCGCCAGCGCCTCGTGCCCCTCGAGGCCGCGCTCGAGAAGAATCTCCACGCGTCCGCCGCTGGGTTTCGCGCCCACGAGGCGCGCGGCGATCACGCGTGTGTCGTTGAGCACCAGCAGATCGCCGCGCTGCAGAAGTCCAGGCAGATCCCGCACCGCGCGGTCCGCAAGCGCTGCGGTCGGACCGTCGAGCACCAGCATGCGGCTCGCCGAGCGCTCGGCGAGCGGCGCCTGGGCAATCAACTCCTCGGGCAGATCGTAGGCAAAGTCCTGGCGGCGCACGCGCGCATGTTACACGCTGCGCCACACGTGCCCGACCCCGCGCGGCGGCGCCTCGTCCTTCAGGCTTCGTCGCGGCCGAAGATCAACACCCGACGTTCCGGCGCGGTGCGCTCGTGCGGCGAAGCCTCGCGCCACATCATGTCCTTGCGGACCCGCCCCGTGCTCTCGGGGAGCGTCGCGTCGAGCTCCAGCGTTTTGTGCTGACGGATGATGCGCAGCGTGAGTTTCTCCCCGGGCTGATAAGAGCTCAGGATGCGGGTGGCGTGGGTGCCGCTCGTGGGCTGACGCCCGTCAATGGCGAGGATCACGTCCCCGTCCTCGAGCTTCAGGGCCCCGTCGACCGGTGCGCGCACGACCAGCACCCCTTTGTCGCTGCCAAAGTAGCCGCCGAGACGCGGCGTGAGTGTCGCCAGCTCCATGTCCATGAGCGGTCCGTGGAGCATGAGGGCGCCGTGCCACTCGGGAAACGGTCCGAAACCGAGGTCGGACAGGCCGTGAACGCTCGCCAGCAGCGCCGGTCCAGGCCGCGCCGTGACCGAAAGCTCGCGCGCCTTGCTGTCACGCAACACCCGCAGCTGCACCCTGGCGTCTGGCTTGACGTCGCGCATGATGCGCACCACCTGGCGCGCCGGCTCATCGCCCTTCAGCTCGGTGCCGTTCACCGCCACGATCACATCGCCGACGTGAATGCCGGCCTCCGCGGCCGGGCCCCCCGGACTCACCTCGCGCACGCGCGCGCCCGCAGTGCCCGTGGCCGGCTCCAGCTGCACCCCGATGATGGCGTGACCGGGTTCAAAGGGCATGACCCGATCGATCACCGTGCCGCTCAGCTGCGAGGACAGCTGCGCCACCTCGTGCGCTGCCTGCTCGAGCCTCTTGCGGGCGGCCTCGAGCCGTGCGTCCAGGTCGGCGTCGCCGTCGGCCCGGACGTTGGGCGGTGCCGGAGCGGGCGGCGGCTCGGGCGCTGCCGCCGCGACGCAGACGGCCGCGCTCGAGGCAATCAACATGTGCCAGGACGGGGTCAGGTAGAACTTTTTCACGTTCGCTCCTCGCTTTCAGCGCGACTCATCGGCCAGGGTTTCCGCGTAACGCACCTGCACCAGCGCTCCGACCAGGCGCGTGCGCGCCTGCTGCAGGGCCAGCAGCCGCGCCGGGTGCGCCTCATCCAGGCGCTCGGCGCTGAGCAGGTCATCGACCTGCGCGATGCGATCCTCGAGTCCGGTCACCGCAGCACGCGTACCCACGTGTACGACGGCCGGCTCGCTCGGCAGGCTCGCCAACCAGTGCTCCATGGCGGCGGTGTGCGCGGCCAGCGGCTGCGCCGCTTCCGGGGTGAGGCGCGCGGCCTGCGGGGACCAACCGCCCAGGCGCGCCCACGCCGCGATGATGGCCAGCGCGAGCACGCTGGCCGTGGCGACCGCCCCGCCGGCCAGCCCCCGTCCGGCGCGCCCGTGCGCGCCCGAACGGCGTTGAAATTCGCGCCAGCCGTAGGGCTGTGCCGCCTCGTCCGGCAACTCGCGCAGCCGGCGGGCGAGGGAGCGCTGTTGATCTAGATCAGGGTGCATGACGGGGGGTTTCCCTGCGGCTCGAACCAGGCACGCAGCCGCAGGTGCGCGCGCGCCAGTTGCGACTTGGAAAAACTCACGCTGCGCCCGAAGGCGCAGGCAATCTCCTGGTGGGAGTAACCCTCCACTTCGTACATCCACACGACCGCACGTGCCGTGGGTGCGAGCGTGGCCAGGGCACGCTCGAGGTCGATGGATTCGCCCTGGTAGTCCTGCGCCACCAGAGCAGTCCCGGCAGCGCCCACACGGAAGTCAGTCAGGTCCAGGGACAGGCACAAGCGCTTCCACGGCGAACGCAGGTACATCAGGCAGCGGGAAATTGCGATCTGCCGCAGCCACGCCCCGAGTGGGGCCTCGCCGCGAAACTGCGGCAGGCGTTGGTAGAAGATCATCATCGTGTCCTGGAACACGTCCTCTGACGGCGCTCGCCGTCCCACGAAGCGCCGGATCAGGGTAAGGGTCGCGGGCGCCACGGCGGCGTAAATCGCCGCCTGCGCCTGCTCATCCCCCGCGCACGCCCGCGCCAGCACCGCATGGGAAACGGTGATTTCCACCAGTCGGGTCACGGGTTGTTTAGATGCGCGGGCGGGGCAAAAGGTCGCACACCACCGCCACCCCGGCGCCGCCGACAGAGCGCTCGGCGCATACCCTTCCCGGGGGCGTGGCCCTATACTCCCCAAGCGCGTCGATGCCCGAGTGGCGGAATTGGTAGACGCAGCGGACTCAGACTAATGACTTGAGCCCTCGGGCGAGAAATCCCCGAGGTGAAGCCCGTCAAACTCGGCGAAGGCCCTCAGCGATTCGATTTCGAGCTGATGCCGAGCCAAGCCTTCGCAAGCGCGAGGGAAGGTGTAGAGAGCAGACGGCGGGCACCTACAGCCTAGATGGCCACGGTGAAGGCGTGCTCCAGACCACGAACCCGAGCGGGTGTTACGCCCGGGGCGGCGAAAGCCGAAGTGGCAGGAAAATCCGCCGCCCTTAAAAGCGTGTCGGTTCGACTCCGACCTCGGGCACCATCAATGACGCGGGCAGGCGCCGGGCCACAATCCCAGCTGCTGCGGGCGGTGCACGGCGCCGCGACCAGCGCCGTGCCGGTCATGGCGGGATGGACCAGCGCGAATTGCCTGGCGGCAGCGGCGAAGCCAGCGGGCCCATGGGGCCTGTGGCGCCCGCGCGGCGATTGCGGTGCAGCGTGCCGAAGCGCAGCAGGTTGACCGTGGCCAGCAGAATCGTCGCGCAGCCCCACGAGAAGAGCGTCCCCGACAGGGTGAGCCCGAACTCGCCGGTCGGGGATATCCCGAGCAAAGGCGCCAGCAGCCCGCCGCCGAGTGCCGCCCCAGAGACCGCGATGGCGAAATCGGCCAGGGAGACATCGTCAGTCTCGGCATGCGTGATCAGGGTCGCGAGCCAGCCCACGAGCACGGCCATGGTCAACAAGCTAGGGACGTTCATTTGCTGATCCTCGAGGCGATGGTCGGTCTTCAGTCGATGATCTTGCTCGACAGCCACCACGCGAACACGATGACAATTACCAGGCCTGCGATGTTCATGTGAATCCTCGAAACGATGCGGGTGAGCCGTGCGTGAGAGGATGCTCTCACTCGCACGCCGATTCTGTGCAGCAGCCGACACACGGACGTCTGCGAGAGTCAGGACTTTTACGTAACGTGTCGCGCACCGGAGACGCCGCAGCGCCGGGCAGTGGGGCGTTGAACGAAGTGCACGGCGCCTGTCGCTCGACACCGACGGCGTGCCACGGCTGTTGCGTCCATGTACAACAAAGTCTCGAAGGGAGAAATCCATGCGTGCGGCCTGCATCTGCGTTCTCTGCTCGTCGCTCATCGCGAGCCTTGGCGCGTGCGGTGCCGGCAGCAAGGCGCCGTCGCAGCCCGCCCCGCCCGCCCCGCCCGGTCCCGTGACTTCCGGCACCGACGTGGTGACATACAAGAACGACCTGGCCCGCACCGGCCAGAACCTGACGGAAACGGTGCTGACGCTCGCGAACGTGAACGCGACCAGCTTCGGCAAGCTGCGCTTCCTGTCCACCGACGGCAATGTGGACGCCCAGCCGCTGTACCTCTCAGCGCTCACCGTGCAGGGCGCGACGCACAATGTGGTGCTCGTGGCTACCGAGAACGACTCGGTGTACGCGTTCGACGCGGACAGCGGCGCGTTGCTGTGGCAGGTGTCGCTGCTCGGCCTCGGGGAAACCCCCAGTGGCCCGCACGCCTGCGGTCAGATAGAGCCGGTAATCGGCATCACTTCGACCCCGGTCATCGATCGCGCCGCCGGCTCCCACGGCACCATCTATGTCGTTGCGATGTCAAACAGCGGCGCCGATCACCAGCGTCTGCACGCCCTCGACCTCACGAGCGGTGCCGAGCTGCTCGGAGGACCCAGGGACATTACCGCCACATATCCCGCACCGGGCGGTGGCACGCGGACTTTCGACCCCGGGCAGTATGCAGAGAGAGCGGCGTTATTGCTGTCGCGGGGCGTGATCTATACGAGCTGGACCTCGCATTGCGACATCTCGCCCTACACCGGCTGGGTCATCGCGTACGGCCAGACCAACCTTGCGCAAACGGCGGTACTCAATGTAGCTCCTAACGGCACCGGCACCGGAGCCGCCACGGCAGGACCTGCGATCTGGATGAGCGGCGGCGGCCCCGGCGCGGACGCCGCCGGAAATATCTACCTCCTGACCGCAAACGGCGCCTTTGAGACAACTCTGGATGCAAATGGATTTCCCAACCAGGCAGACTATGGCAATTCCTTCCTGAAGCTCTCGACGGCGGGCGGCGGACTGAGCGTGGCCGACTATTTCACCATGTCGAACGAAGTCAGCGAGTCACAAGCCGATCTCGATCTGGGCTCCGGCGGCGAGATGCTGCTTCCGGACCTGACCGACTCCACCAACACGGTCCGGCATCTTGTGGTCGGTGCCGGCAAGGACGGCAATATCTACCTCGTCGATCGCGACGCGATGGGCAAATTCAACGCCGCAAGTAACAACAGCCAGATCTGGCAGCAGTTGACCCATGTTCTGGGGGACGGGACCGGGAGCGTGGGCGGCATATGGTCCACACCCGCGTACTTCCACGGCGTTGTGTACTACGGCCCCCAGAGCGGGGCGCTGCAGGCCTTTGCCGTCGTGAACGCGAGACTCTCGAGCTCGCCCGTGTCGCAAACCTCCGGGACGTTTGGCTATCCCGGCACCGCTCCCGCCGTGTCGGCGAACGGCACGGGCAACGGGATCGTCTGGGCGCACGAGAACCGCGGCGCCAACCCCGCGGTGCTGCATGCCTACGACGCGAGCAACCTGGCGCACGAGTTGTACAACAGCTCCCAGGCCGCCGGTGGGCGCGATCAATTCGGCGCCGGCAACAAGTTCATCACGCCCACCATCGCCGACGGCAAGGTGTTCGTGGGAACGCCGACCGGTGTCGCGGTGTTCGGTCTCCTGCCCTGAATGTGACCCGTGCCGCCGGCGTCGACAAGCTCCGGTGTCGCCCGTATCCTCGCCCGCGCATCATGAAGTTCTGCGACCAATGCGGCGCTCCGGTCCGGCTGCGCGTCCCCGAGGGGGATACTCTGCCGCGTTACGTGTGCGAGGCGTGCGGCACCATCCACTATCAGAATCCACGCCTCGTGGTCGGATGCGTGCCCGAGCACGAGGGCCGCATCCTGCTGTGCCGCCGTGCGATCGAGCCGCGCCGCGGCTACTGGACCGTTCCCGCGGGCTTCCTGGAGAACGGCGAGACGCTGCAGCAGGGCGCGGCGCGTGAATCGCGCGAAGAGGCGCTGGCGGAGGTCACCGTCGGATCGCTCCTGTCAGTGGTGCACGTGCTGCACGCGGAGCAGGTGCACGTGTTCTTCCGCGCCGGCCTGCCGGCGGCGCGCTACGGAGTGGGGGCGGAGAGCCTCGAGGTCGAGCTGGTGGAGCCGGCGCGGATTCCCTGGGAGGAGATCGCCTTCCCGAGCACTGACTTCACGCTGCGCCGCTACCTCGAGGACCGGGCGGCCGGCCGCGAGCCGCATCACTTCACGACCATTGACCGCCGGCTGCGGCCCCCTGCCGAGGGCTGATTCACCCGCGCAGCGTGGCCGTGGCACAATGCCCGGCCGCTCGCCCGCGCCTGCCGCCACGAGCCGCGCGCGCCGCGCCCGTCGAGGAAACCGAATGACTTTTGTCGTCACCGAAAACTGCATCAAGTGCAAGTACATGGATTGTGTCGAGGTTTGCCCGGTCGACTGCTTCCACGAGGGACCGAACTTCCTCACCATCGATCCGGAGGAGTGCATCGACTGCACGCTGTGCGAGCCCGAATGCCCGGTCGAGGCGATCTTCTCCGAGGAGGAGCTGCCCGCGGGACAGGAGCACTTCAAGCAGCTCAATGCCGAGCTCGCCAAGCAGTGGCCGGTGATTACGGAAAAGAAGGACGCGCCTGCCGACGCCAAGGAATGGGAAGGCAAGCCCGACAAGCTCGCATTGCTCGAGCGCTAGCGGACCCCGTGGCTACTTGGCGGCCGCATCCTGCAGGTGCTTGGCGAGCACATCCGGCGGGACATAACCGGGCAACATTTCCCCGTCCGCCATGACAATGGCGGGGGTTCCGTCCAGCGCAAAATCCCGCCCCAGCGCGTAGGAGCGCGCCACCGGGTTGTTGGCGCAGGGCTTGACGGGCAGTTCCTGCCCGAGCTTCGCGCGGGTGAGCGCGTCGTTGCGGTTGGCAGAGCACCAGACTTGCTCTGCCTTCGTCCAGGATGAGGTGTTGGGTCCGGTGCGCGGATAGAGCAGATAGCGCACCCGCACCCCCAGGCGGTTGTATTCGGCGATCTGACTGTGGAGCTTGCGGCAGTAGCCGCAGTCCACGTCCGTGAATACCGTAACGGTGTATTTCGGGTCCTTGGGACCGAAAATCAGCATGTCACTCTCGGGAACGCCCGCCATGAGGTGCACGCGCGCCTCGCGGCGGTGCGCTTCGGTGAGATCGTCGTTAGCGCCGAGATCGTACAAATCGCCGGTGATCGCGTACTTGCCGTCCGAGGTCACGTAGGCGATCTCCGCGCCGCGGGTGAGCTCGTAGATGCCCTGGATAGGGGAAACCCGCAGTTGCTCGGGGCGCGTGCCGGGAATATGACTGGCGATCTCGGCGCGTGGATCGGCTTTGGCCGGGGCTTCCGGCTGCTGCGCCGGCGCTGCATTCCAGGCCGCCGCGCTACCCAGAGCCAGCCACACCACGAACTTATTGGCAACCATGGAAACTTCCGCCGCTTCGCTGCTGTTTTGAGATTTGGACCCGGGCGGGCGGCGAAGGTTCGCTCGCAGATCGCTCCTGAGCGCAGTCTAGCAGCTCCGCCCCGGTTCCCGGGCGCACCCGTTGCTCCGCCGGCGCGGTCTCAGCCACGCGGGTGGTGCTGTGAGTGCAGCTCTTTCAGGCGCTCGCGCGCCACGTGCGTGTAGATCTGCGTGGTCGACAGGTCGCTGTGGCCGAGCAGCATCTGCACCACCCGCAGGTCGGCGCCGTGATTGAGCAGGTGGGTCGCAAAGGCGTGGCGCAGGGTGTGCGGCGACAGCTCCTTGCCGATGCCCGCCTTGCGTGCATAGCGCTTGATGATGTGCCAGAAAGCCTGGCGCGTCATGCGATCACCGCGGCGGGTGGGAAACAGGTAGTCGGTCTGGCGTTCGAGCAGGATCTCACCGCGCGCGCCCTTGGCGAAATCCTTGAGCGCGCGCATCGCCTCCTCGCCGAGCGGAATGAGCCGCTCGCGATCGCCCTTGCCGAGAATGCGGATGACGCCCTGATTCAGGTTGAGCTGCCCCTGGCGCAGGTTCACCAGTTCCGACACGCGCAGGCCGGTCGCGTACAGCACCTCGAGCATGGTGCGGTCGCGGTTGCCGAGCGGATCGCTGACCAGCGGCGCCGACAGCAGCGACTCGACCTCCTCCTCGGAGAGTGAGCGGGGCAGCGAGCGGCCGATCTTCGGCATGGCGATCTGCGCGGTGGGATCCTCGCGAATCGCGCCCTCGCGCATGAAGTAGCGGAAGAAGCGCCGGAAACTGGACAGTTGACGCGCCGTGGAGCGCGGCCGGGCACCGGCACGCACGCGCCAGGCGATGAAGTCCTGCAGGTCAGCACGCGAGGTACGCATGATCGGCACGCTGCGCTCGGTGAGCCAGCGCGCCAGAGCCGTGAGGTCGGCACGGTAGGCGGCGAGGGTGTTCGGCGACAGGCCCCGCTCCATCCACACCGCGTCCAGGAAGCGGGACACCGCCGGGTCGGCAGAGTCGGCGTTGGGGGTCATGGCGATCGCGGCAGACGGATTGGACAAGCCCTGTCTCGCTGGCAAGCCTGAGGTCTGCGCCCGGTGGGCGAGCCCTAAGCTTCCCGGTAATGTGGTGACCGCAGTATGGTGAGCGCGGCCCGGCTATCGACGTGATGACCTTCACATCTGCAATCCGGCATTAACATAAAGAGAACCAGTTCACATACGGTATCGCCCAAGGGCTGCCCTGTAATGAGCGGAAACGTCATGAATCCGCCCGCCACCGTGCGGGCGCTGGCACTCGCGCCGGCACGGCTGGCGTACAGCCTGTGGAGCGCGCTGGCGTTCCTGGGTGTGGGCCTGAGCGCGCTGCTGCTGCTCGCGCTGCTGCCGGGCCTGCCACGGCGCCGGGCGGCGGCACGCGCCGCGGCGCGCACCTTCCTGCGCCTGGTCGGCATGCCGCTCACGGTGAGGTTCCCGGAGCACATCCCGCCGGGCCAGTGCGTGGTGGTGTGCAATCACGCCAGCTACCTCGACGGCATCGTGCTCACGGCGGGGCTGCCGCCACGCTTCGGCTTCGTCATCAAGCGCGAGATGGCCACGGTACCGCTCGCCGGGGCGGTGCTCAGGCGTCTGGGCTCGGAGTTCGTGGAGCGTTTCAATCGCCAGCGCGGCGCCGCGGATGCGCGCCGCGTGCTGCGCAACGCCAGCAACGGGCATTCGCTGGTGTTCTTCCCCGAGGGCACTTTCACGCGCACCCCGGGCCTGTTGAAGTTTCACACCGGCGCGTTCGCCACCGCGATGCGCGCCGGCTGCCCGGTGGTGCCGGCAGTGGTGCGCGGCACCCGTCGGGCGTTGCCGCCGAGCGGCGCCCTGCCACTCCCGGGTGCGCTGGAGCTGCAGATCCTCACGCCCCTCGCCTCGGTCGGGGTCCCGGACTCGGCCCCGGAGCTGCGCGACCGGGTGCGCGAGGCGATCCTCACCGCACTCGGCGAGCCCGATCTCACATGTTGCGCCGATACTGCCCGCCCACCTGATACAGCGCGCGAGAGATCTGCCCGAGCGAGCTGACCTTGACGCACTCCATCAGCTGCGCGAACACATTGCCACCGCCGGCTGCCACCTGCTGCAGCGCGCTCAGCGCACCTTCCGAGCGCGGCGCGTTGCGCGCCTGGAAGGCACGCACCGCTGCGACCTGATCCTGCTTCTCTTCCTCGGTGGAGCGGATCAGCTCCGCCCCCTTGTGCTCCTCCGCGGCATCGCTGCCCGACAGGAAGGTATTGATACCGACGATCGGCAGCGAGCCGTCGTGCTTCTTGGTCTCGTAGTAGAGCGACTCCTCCTGGATCTTGCCGCGCTGGTACATGGTCTCCATCGCGCCGAGCACCCCGCCGCGCTCGGACAACGCGTCGAACTCCTTGTAGACCGCCTCCTCCACCAGGTCCGTCAGGTACTCGATGGCGAACGAGCCCTGCCAGGGGTTCTGGATCTTGTTGAGGCCGAGTTCGCGATTGATGATCAGCTGGATCGCGACCGCACGGCGCACGCTCTCCTCGGTCGGCGTCGTGAGGGCCTCGTCGTAGGCATTGGTGTGCAGGCTGTTGCAGTTGTCGAACAGTGCATACAGCGCCTGCAGCGTGGTGCGGATGTCGTTGAAGGAGATCTCGCGCGCGTGCAGGCTGCGCCCGGAGGTCTGCACGTGGTACTTGAGCATCTGGCTGCGCGGACCTGCCTGGTAGCGTTCGCGCATGGCGCGCGCCCAGATGCGGCGCGCGACGCGCCCGATGACCGCGTACTCCGGATCCATGCCGTTGGAGAAGAAGAATGACAGGTTGGGCGCGAAATCATCGATGCTCATGCCGCGCGCCAGATAGTACTCGACGATGGTAAAGCCGTTGGCGAGCGTGAAGGCCAGCTGCGAGATCGGGTTCGCGCCGGCCTCGGCGATGTGGTAGCCGGAGATGGATACCGAATAGAAGTTGCGCACCGGCTGATCGATGAAGTACTGCTGCACGTCGCCCATCATGCGCAGCGCGAATTCGGTCGAGAAGATGCAGGTGTTCTGCGCCTGGTCCTCCTTGAGGATGTCCGCCTGCACGGTGCCGCGCACCGCCTGCAGGGCCTGGGCGCGGATGCGCTCGTACACCTCGCGTTCCAGCAGCTGATCCCCGCTGACGCCCAGCAGCGCCAGCCCCGAGCCGTCGTGATGGCGTGGCAGCGCGCCCTTGTAGCTCGGCGGCGCCACGCCGCGCGCGCCGTTGTCGGCGTGCAGCGTTGCGATCTGGCGCTCGGCGGCGCTCCATTTACCCTCCGCCCTCAGGTAGCGCTCGACCTGCTGGTCGATGGCGGTGTTCATGAACATCGCCAGGATCATCGGCGCCGGCCCGTTGATGGTCATCGAGACCGAGGTCGAGGGCAGGCACAGATCGAAGCCCGAGTAGAGCTTCTTCATGTCATCGAGGGTTGCGATCGAGACGCCGGAATTGCCGGTGCGCCCGTAGACATCCGGGCGGGTATCGGGGTCCTCGCCGTAGAGCGTGGTGGAATCGAACGCGGTCGAGAGGCGCACGGCACCGTGGCCGTGCGCCAGGTAGTGGAAGCGCCGGTTGGTGCGCTCCGGTGCGCCTTCACCGGCGAACATGCGCGTCGGGTCCTCTTCTTCGCGCCTGTAGGGATACACACCGCCGGTGTAGGGATAGGAGCCCGGCAGATTCTCCGTAAGGATGAAGCGCAGCACCTCGCCCCAGTCGCGCAAACGTGGCACGGCCAGCCGTGGCACCGCCGAGCGCGACAGGCTCTCGGTATAGTTCTCCCCCTTCAGCATGCGCTCGCGCACCTTGTATGAATAAGTGGCGTCGGTGGCCGAACGCACGCGCGCTGGCCAGGCCTTGAGCTCCCCCACGCCCTCGGCGCCGATCTCATCGAGCGAGCGGTTGTAGGCGGCGCGCAGCTCGCGGCGCGTGGCGTCCGCCGCCGCATCGCTGAGCTGTTCGGGCGCAAACCGCTCGAGCGGCGCGGGCAGGGCGGCGTCGTGCAGCGCCTTGAGGGACTCGTACAGACCGAAGGCGCGGCGCGCGGCTTCTGCCTGCGCCTCGTTGCGCGCGCGCCCGCCACGGCCCCCCTGGGCGATTTCCGCGAGATACCGCGTGCGCGAGCCCGGCACCAGCGGGGTGCGCGTCGTGAGCTCGGTGGGACCGTTATGCACGAGCTTCCAGGAGGCGCTGCCGATCTGCCTGGCGCTGAGCGCGGCGCAGACCGCGGCGAACAGCCGGTTGACGCCCGGGTCGTTGAAGCGGCTGGCGACCGTGGGGAACACCGGCAGCTGCGCGTCCGGCTCACTCGAGCGCTCCGGATGGTTGCGCCGCCATTGCTTGCGCACGTCGCGCAGGCTGTCCTCGGCGCCGCGTTTCTCGCTCTTGTTGAGCACGATGAGGTCGGCGTAGTCGAGCATGTCGATCTTCTCGAGCTGGCTCGCGGCACCGTACTCGCTCGTCATGACGTACAGCGACAGGTCCACCAGATCCACGATCTCGGTGTCCGATTGACCGATACCGGCGGTTTCGACGATCACGAGGTCGAACCCGGCAGCCTTGTACAGCTCGATCACGGCCGTGAGAACGGCGGAGGTCGCCAGATGCGCCCGCCGCGTCGCCAGCGAGCGCATGAAGATGTTTTCCGCCGACAGGCTGTTCATGCGGATGCGATCGCCGAGCAGCGCGCCGCCGCTGCGCCGGCGCGTCGGGTCCATCGCCACCACCGCGATCTGGGCCTGCGGGAACTGCCGCGCCAGACGCCCCAGCAGCTCGTCCGTGAGGCTCGACTTGCCCGCGCCGCCGGTGCCGGTGATGCCGATCACCGGGGCCTTGTGGCGTGAGCGGGCCACGGCCCGCCGGATCTGCTCGGCATCGGCGCCGGCCGCGCCGGCTGCGCCGGCTGCGCCTTCCAGCACCGAAATGGTCCGTGCGATGAGCGCGTGGTCCCGGGCATTGAGCGGCCGCAACTCGTACGCCGGCTTGCGCACCGCTGCGATGCGCCGCAGGACATCATCGATCATGCCCGCGAGCCCCATGCGCCGCCCGTCCTCGGGCGTGTAGATCTTCTCCACGCCGCGGCGCTCGAGCGCCTCGATCTCGTGCGGCGCGATGGTGCCGCCACCGCCGACCACCACGCGGATGTGCTCGCAGCCGCGTTCCCGCAGCATGTCCACCATGTAGGCGAAGTACTCGTTGTGGCCGCCCTGGTAGGAGCTCACCGCGACCGCATCCGCGTCCTCGTCGATGGCGGCGCGCACGATGTCGGCGACGCTGCGGTTGTGGCCGAGGTGCACCACCTCGGCGCCGCGCGCCTGTAACAGGCGCCGGATCATGTTGATGGCGGCATCGTGGCCGTCGAACAGCGAGGCCGCGGACACGAACCGCAGCGGTGGTCGGGAGGCGGCCGCCTCGCTGCTGGGCGCGGCCGCGCCACTCTTGAGACCGGCGGTCATGTGCTTGCTCTCACCTGGGTGCGTAGTCCGTGGTGGCGGATGGACGCGTCTCTTTACCCAAGGGTAGGATACCTACCCATCAGTATGGTCGAGGCCCCCGCGGCCGGTCAACGCGGCAGCCGGCCGGAAGCCCCCGCCCGCCGCGGCAGTCACGCTTACGGCCGGCGCACCGCTATAATACTCCGGAAGCGATGAACAGCCGCCGTGCCAGCCCGCCCGCCGCGGGCAAACAACCTGAAACCGCCGCCTCCCCCTGGCGGGCGAGCCGCGAACGGCTGCGCGACCGCGCGGTGAAGCGCGAGGCGGTGATTCGCGCCGCCGCCCGCGAGTTCAACCACAAGGGCTACCACAACACCTCGCTCGATGACATCGCGGCCCGGCTCGAGGTCACCAAGCCCACGGTCTACTACTACGTCACCAGCAAGGAGCAGCTGCTGTTCCAGTGCTTCGTGGCGGGAGTCGAGCAGATCCGGGCGGCGTTTCGCGACGTGCGCCACCTCGAGGTGCCGGCGCGCGAGCGCCTGAACGCCGTGCTGCGGCATTACGGTGAGGCGGTGGCATCCGAGTTCGGCTGGTGCATGGTGCGTGCCGAGGACCAGGACCTGTCCCCGGCGATGAGCCGCCATATCAAGGCCCTCAAGTCCGAGATCGATCACGGCATCCGGCGACTGATCCGCGAGGGTGTGCAGGACGGCTCCATCCAGCCGTGCGATCCGAAAATGACCGCGTTCGCGCTCGCCGGCGCGCTCAACTGGATCGCGCACTGGTATCGTGAGGACCAGAGCCTCACCGGCGCGCAGATCGCCGCGGCGTTCGTGACCATATTCGAGGGGGGGCTGCGTCCGCGCGGCGGCGCCTCCCGGTTGAGCGCCCGCGAGCGCCTACGGCGCCGGGCGCGGGGTGCCCTGGCGCGCTGATCGGTTCGGCAAGAAACGAGGCTCCTATGTCCACATCAGAGGTAGTCATCCTGTCCGCCCGGCGCACGCCCATCGGTGCGTTCCTCGGCGTGCTGTCACCCCTCACCGCCGTGCAGCTGGGCAGCGCCGCCATCAGGGCGGCGGTGGAGAGCGCCGGCATCCGCAGCGCCGAGGTGCAGGAAGTGATCATGGGGTGCGTGCTGCCCGCGGGGCTGGGACAGGCGCCGGCGCGCCAGGCAGCTCTCGGCGCCGGCGTGCCCATCGGCGTCCCGGCCACCACCATAAACAAGATGTGCGGTTCGGGATTGAAGGCCGTGATGATGGCGGCCGACCAGATCCGTTCCGGTACGGCCGACATCGTGCTGGCCGGGGGCTGCGAGTCCATGAGCAACGCGCCGTATCTGCTGCCCAAGGCGCGCAGCGGCTACCGCATGGGTCACGGCGAGGTGATCGATCACATGGTCTACGACGGCCTGCAGAGCCCCTTCGACGGCAAGGCCATGGGCTGCTTTGCCGACTCCACCGCCAGCAAATACAACTTCACGCGCGCACAGCAGGACGCCTTCGCCACCGAATCGGTGAAGCGCGCCATGCAGGCCCTGCAGGGCGGCGAGTTCGACGTCGAGGTCACGCCCCTGACGGTGAAGAGCCGCAAGGGCGAGACGCTCATCCCGCGCGATGAGACGCCCGGCACGTGTGACGTGAGCAAAATTGCCACGATGAAGGCCGCGTTCAACAAGGACGGGACTGTCACGGCCGCCAGCTCGTCCTCGATCTCCGACGGCGCCGCGGCGCTCGTGCTCATGAACGCGCAGACGGCGGCGTCCCGGGGGCTGAAGCCGCTGGCGCGGGTGCTGGCCTACGCCAGCCACGCCCAGGAACCGGAGTGGTTCACCACCGCGCCCGTCGGCGCGATCCGCAAGGTCCTCACGCAGCTCGGCTGGAAGCCGCACGATGCCGATCTGTACGAGATCAACGAAGCCTTCGCGGTGGTCACCATGGCCGCCATGCGCGACATCGACATCGACCATGCGCGGGTGAACGTCAACGGCGGGGCCTGCGCGCTCGGTCATCCGATCGGGGCGACCGGGGCGCGTATCCTCACCACGCTGCTGCACGCGCTGCGGCGCCGCGGCGGTAAGCGCGGCATCGCCTCCCTGTGCATCGGCGGAGGCGAAGCGGTGGCCCTGGCCGTAGAGCTCCTCTAGCCGCGCGCCTTCAGGGGGTTGCATGAAGATCCAGGACGCACGCGCCGTCGTCACCGGCGGTGCCTCGGGCCTCGGCCACGCGGTCGCGCGCCACATCGCTGACCAGGGCGGCCGGGTCATCATCCTCGACGTGCAGGAGGGACCCGGGCGGGCCGCGGCCGCGGCGCTGGGTGCGAACGTCGCTTTCATGCGCTGCGACGTTACCTCCGAGGCCGAGGTCAACGCGGCCATGGATGGCGCGCACACGCGCCTCGCCGGGCTCAACCTGCTGGTGAACTGCGCCGGCGTGGTCGGTGCCGGGCGGGTACTGGGCAAGAACGGGCCGATGGCGGGCGAGTTCTTCACCAAGGTGATTCACATCAACCTGATCGGCACCTTCCTGTGCGATAAGGCCGCCGCCGCCCTCATGCAACACAACACGCCGGGGCCCGACGGCGAACGTGGCCTGTTGATTCACACCTCCTCGGTCGCCGCCTTCGAAGGCCAGATCGGCCAGGCCGCTTACTCCGCCACCAAGGCGGCGGTCGCCGGCATGACGCTGCCGATCGCGCGCGAGCTGGCGCGCTTCGGCATCCGCTGCGTGTCGATCGCCCCCGGCATCTTCCGTACCCCGATGATGGACGGCATGCCCAAGGAGGTGCAGGACTCGCTCGCGGCCCAGATCCCGTTTCCGGCCCGCCTCGGCAAACCGGAGGAGTTCGCGCAGCTGGTGGCGAGTGTGTTCGAGATCACGATGTTGAATGGCGCAACGATCCGCCTGGATGGCGCGATCCGTATGCAGCCGAAATAATCGCCGCACGCACGTCTGCGGCAGCGGAAGCGATGGGGGCAGGCAGTGACTGACCCGAGCAGCGCAGCGGGCGCGATCGAACGCGAACGTCTGCAGTATGACGTCGTCATCGTGGGCGCAGGACCTGCGGGCCTGGCGTGTGCAATCCGCCTGAAGCAGCTCAAGCCCGCCGCCAGCGTGTGCGTTCTGGAGAAGGCCTCGGCGGTCGGCGCCCACTCGCTGTCGGGCGCGGTGCTCGAGCCCGGACCGCTCGAGCAGCTGCTGCCGGAGTGGAGCCGCGAGTACCCCGGCATGAAGGTGCCGGCGGCGGCGGATGACTTCCGCATCCTCACCCGCAGCGGCTCGTTCAAGCCGGTGCCCGCCGTGCTGCTGAAGCTGCTGCCGCGCTCGATGACCTACTCGACGCCGTTCGACAACCACGGCAATTACATCATCTCCCTCGGGCAGCTCACGCCGTGGCTCGCGAGCAAGGCCGAAAGCGCCGGCGTCGAGGTGTTCCCGGGTTTTGCCGCCGCCCAGGCCGTGTTTGACGAGCGCGGCGCCGTCAAGGGGGTGCGCATCGGCGACATGGGGCTGGACCGCGACGGCAGGCCCGGACCGAACTTCACCGCCGGCGTGGAGATCCACGCCCCCCTCACAGTGCTCGCCGAAGGCGCGCGCGGCTCGCTCTCCAAGGAGCTGATCGCGAAATTCGACCTCGGCCGCGGGCATTGCCCGCAGACCTTTGCGCTGGGGTTCAAGGAGCTGTGGCAGCTGCCCGCCGGACGCGTGCGCCCGGGGCGCATCGAGCATGCGCTGGGCTGGCCGGCCGACTCGCACACCTACGCCGGCAGCTTCCTCTATCATCTGGACAACGATCGGGTGTACGTGGGTTACATCGTCGGACTGGACTACCAGGATCCGCGCCTGCAACCGTTCGAGGCGTTCCAGCAGTACAAGAATCACCCGAGCGTGAAAGCGCTGCTCGAGGGCGGGGAGATCGTCTCCGCGGGAGCGCGCGCGATTGCGGCCGGCGGCTGGCAGTCGACGCCGACACTGGAGATGCCGGGTGCGATCCTCATCGGTGATGCGGGCGGGACGCTGAATTTCGCCAAGATCAAGGGCGTGCATCAGGCGATCCGCTGCGGCGCACTCGCCGGGGAGCACATTGCGCAAACCGGAGGCGGCCAAGGCTTCGACGCCCGCTGGCGCACCTCCGAGGGCGGCCGCGAGCTCAAGCGGGTGCGCAACTTCAAGCCCGCATTCAAGCGCGGCCTGTGGCTCGGGCTCGCGAACTCCGCCTGGGAAACCATCACCTGCGGCAAATCGCCCTGGACTCTCAAGAACAGCGCCGACTGGTCGCGGTTGTACAAGCTCGACGAATTCACCTCCCCGCAGCGTCACTGGGTCGAGCGCACGCTGCCGCCGCGTGATCGGGTGTCGTTCGTGTTCTTCGCCGGCAATGCCCACGACGAGAGCCAGCCGGTGCATCTGAAAGTGGCCGACACCAGCATCTGTGCGCAGCGCTGCGCCCGGGAATTCGGCAATCCGTGCGAGCGCTTCTGCCCGGCGGGCGTCTACGAGATGGTGGACGACGGCCAAGGAGGGCGCCGGCTGCAGATCAACGCCGCCAACTGCGTCCACTGCAAGGCCTGCGACATCAAGGACCCGTACCAGATCATCACCTGGACCACACCCGAAGGGGGCTCGGGGCCCAACTACCAGTCGTTGTAACATCGGCCGCGAACGGCCCGGATGAACCGCACTCGCGGAGCTCTCGATGTCTGAACTGTGGCGACCCTCCCCCACGCGCATCGCGGATGCGAACCTGACACGCTTCACGGGTTGCGTGAATGCGCGCCGCGGCACGCAGCTGCGCGAATTCGCCGAGCTGTACGCCTGGTCACTCGCCGAGCCCGGGCATTTCTGGAGCGAGCTGGCGCGCTTCGCGGACGTGCGCGCGGATTGGGGCGCCGGAGCGCCCATCGAGCACCCCGGGAGCATGCCGGGGGCGCGCTTCTTCCCCGGCGCGCGGCTGAACTTCGCCGCCAACCTGCTGCGGTTCGACGATGATCAGCCGGCACTGGTGTTCCGCAACGAGCGCGGCACGCGCCGGACACTCTCGTATCGGGAGCTGCGCACACAGGTGGCCCGCGTGGCCGATGGATTGCGGGGGGTGGGCGTGGTGGCCGGTGACCGGGTCGCCGGCTTCCTGCCGAACCTGCCGGAAGCAGCCATCGCGATGCTCGCCACGGCGAGTATCGGGGCCACCTGGTCGTCGTGCTCGCCGGACTTCGGCGTGCGCGGCGTGCTTGATCGCTTTGGGCAGATTCAGCCCAAGGTGCTGTTCACCGCCGACGGCTACTTCTACGCCGGCAAGCAGCTCGATTCGCTGCAGCCCATGTCAGAGGTGCTGGCGCAGCTGGCGGCGGTCGAGTGCCTGGTGGTGATCCCGTATGTCGATCCGCGGCCGAACCTCGCGGCGCTGGGCGCCGCGGCCGGGCGCGCCAGAGCCTGGCAGGAGTTCGGCGTGAGCGGCCGCGCCGCATCGTTCGCCTCGCTCCCCTTCGACCATCCGCTGTACATCCTGTACTCGTCCGGCACGACCGGCGTGCCCAAGTGCATCGTGCATGGCGCCGGCGGCACGCTGCTGCAGCATCAGAAGGAACACCTGCTGCACACCGACCTGAAGCGCAACGACCGGCTGTTCTACTTCACCACCTGTGGCTGGATGATGTGGAACTGGCTGATGAGCGGGCTCGCCACCGGAGCGACGCTGGTGCTCTACGACGGCAGTCCCTTCCATCCGCACCCCGGGGTGCTGTGGCACATGGCGCAGGAAGAGCGCATCACGATCTTCGGCACCAGCGCCAAGTACCTCTCGGCGCTGCAGAAGAGCGGCTTCGTTCCCGCTCAGGCGGTGGATCTAACGGCGCTGCGCACCCTGCTGTCCACCGGCTCCCCGCTTCTGCCGGAGGGCTTCGACTACGTCTACGCCGCCGTCAAGGCCGACCTGCAGCTCGCTTCGATCTCCGGCGGCACCGACATCGTGTCGTGCTTCGCGCTCGGGTGTCCGACGCGCCCGGTGTATCGCGGCGAGATCCAGTGCCGCGGACTCGGCATGGCGGTCGACATCTTCGACGACGCCGGCCGGCCGGTGCGCGGGGAGCGTGGCGAGCTGGTGTGCACGGCGCCGTTCCCGTCGATGCCGGTCGGGTTCTGGAACGATCCCACGGGAGCGAAGTACCGCGCCGCCTACTTCGAGCGCTTCCCGGGTGTCTGGTACCACGGCGACTACGCGGCCCTCACCGAGCATGATGGAGTGGTGATCTACGGCCGCTCGGATGCGGTGCTGAATCCGGGCGGCGTGCGAATCGGCACCGCGGAAATCTATTCCGCGGTCGAGAGCCTGCCACAGATTATCGAGGCGCTGGCGGTGGCCCAGGACTGGCAGGGCGATGTGCGCATCGTGCTGTTCGTGCGCCTGCAGAACGGGGTGCAGCTCGACGAAGCCCTGCAGAACCAGATCCGCTCCACCATCCGTGCCTACACCACCCCCAGGCACGTACCGGCGAAGATCATCGCGGTGCCGGACATCCCGCGGACCCTGTCGGGCAAGGTCACCGAGCTCGCGGTGCGCAACGTGATCCACGGCCTGCCGGTCAAGAACCTGGATGCACTCGCCAATCCCGGCGCGCTGGCGCATTTCCGCGATCTGCCCGACCTCAAGTCCTGAAGCGCGTGAGCGACGCCCCTCCGAGCGCGACCCCCGCCGCGTCCGCGGCCCCTGCCGGGGCGGCGGTGCTGCAGCTGTACCGCCGGCAGCTCGAGGAACGCCGCCTGGAAGGCGACTCCGCGCAGCTCGAGGTGGTCGCGAAGCTCGATGATCTGCGGCGGCGTCTGCTGGTGCAGGCACGCGCACCCCGCGTGCGCCTGCCGCGCTGGCTCACCGGGCTCGCTCGCGGTGCGGCGCGCGCGCCGCCCACGGGGCTGTACCTGTGGGGTGGGGTGGGTCGCGGCAAGACCTGGCTGATGGACCTGTTCTTCGAGACCCTGCCCGTTGGGCGGGGGCGGCGCCTGCATTTTCACCGCTTCATGTACGACATACACGCGCGGCTCGCGCACCTCAGGCAGCAGCGCTCCCCGCTCGAGCACATCGCGCAGGCGCTGGCGCGCGCTACTCGCGTGCTGTGCCTGGATGAGCTGTATGTATCGGACATTGCCGACGCCATGATCCTCGCGGGGCTGTTCGAGGGCCTGTTCCGGCGCGGCGTCACGCTGGTCGCGACGTCGAACGTGGCACCGGCGGAGCTGTACAAGGACGGCCTGCAGCGCGAGCGCTTCCTGCCGGCCATCCGCCTGCTCGAGCGCCACCTCGAGGTCTCGCGCCTCGCCGGCGTTACCGACTACCGGCTGCGCCAGCTCACGCAGGCAGGCATCTACCTGACGGCGGGCGCGCCCGAGACCGGCGCGCGCCTGGCGGCGCTGTTCGCGACACTCGCCGCCACCCAGGCGCAGTCCGGCGGAGCCATCGAGATCGAGGGCCGGCCGATCGCGGTGATCCGAGCGGCTGCTGGCGCGGTGTGGTTCGACTTCGAGGCGCTATGCGCCGGTCCCCGCAGCCAGAACGACTACATCGAGATCGCGCGCGAGTACCAGTCGGTGATTGTTTCGGACGTGCCGGTGCTTGAGGGCGCGCGTGACGATGAGGCGCGCCGCTTCATCGCGCTGATCGACGAGCTCTACGACCACAACATCAATCTCATCGTGTCGGCGGCGGCGCCGGCCGCAGAGCTGTATCGTGGCGAGCGGCTGCGGCAGCCGTTCGCGCGCACTGCGAGCCGGCTGATCGAGATGCAAAGCGAGCAGTATCTCGCGCGCGAGCACCGGCCCTAAGCAGCCCCCGCGCGGCGCTCCGGGTCCGCCCGCTCCACGGGAGGACTGAGGTTGCCGGCACCCAGGGATCGCGCCATGAGTACGCTGTCGACCCAGCGTCCGTGCTTCCAGCCAATTGCCGGCAGCACCCCGGCCATCTCAAATCCGGCGCGCCGATGCAATGCGATCGACGCCGCGTTGCCCGAGTCGCCGATCACAGCCACCATCAGACGGAACTCCATGGCGGTGCAGCGGCGCACCAGCTCGCCCAGCAGGCGCTGACCCACCCCTTGCCCGGCCGCGAGCGGTGCGACATACACCGAGTCCTCGCAGGTGAAACGGTAGGCAGGCCGCGTCCTGTACCAGCTGGCATAGGCAAAGCCGAGCAATGCGCCGGCCGTATCGGCGGCGGCGAGATAGGGAAAGCCGTCGGCGAGGATTGCCGAGCGGCGCTGCGCTAGCGCCACAGCCGGCGGCGGCACCAGCTCGAAGCTCGCGAGACCGTGTTCGACCCAATGAGCGTAGATACGCGCTATGTCGCCGACATCGGTGTCGAGAGAATCACGAACGCTCCAAGTCACCTTAGATCACACCGCGCCGGATCTGGTCCTGCTCGATGGACTCGAACAGCGCGCGGAAGTTGCCCTCACCGAACCCCTCGTTGCCTTTCCTCTGGATGATCTCGAAGAAGATCGGACCGATGACGTTCTGCGTGAAGATCTGCAGCAGCAGGCCCTGGCCCTTCTCGGGATTGCCATCGATCAGGATGCGGCGGCTGCGCAGCTCGGCCAGCGACTCCCGGTGGCCGGGCACGCGCGTGGCGAGGTTCTCATAATAGGTGTCGGGCGTGTCCTGGAACGCAACCCCGTGCCGTCGCAGCACGTCCACCGTGCGGTAGATGTCGTCGCTGGCGAGGGCGATGTGCTGGATGCCTTCGCCGTGGTACTCGCGCAGGTATTCCTCGATCTGGCTCTTGTCGTCCTGCGACTCGTTGATCGGGATGCGGATCTTGCCGCACGGACTGGTCATGGCGCGCGACAGGAGTCCGGTGTGCTTCCCCTCGATGTCGAAATAGCGGATCTCGCGGAAGTTGAACAGCTTCTGGTAGAAGCCGGCCCATACATCCATGCGGCCGCGGCCGACGTTGTGCGTCAGATGGTCGATCAGGGTGAGTCCGGCCCCTTCCGCCGGCGCACCCTCAGCCGCCGCAACGGGGCGAAAATCCACGTCATAAATCGAGCGCTCGCCGTACAGGTCGACCAGGTAGATGAGTGAGCCGCCGATGCCCTCGATGCAGGGGATGTTGAGCTCCATCGGGCCGGCGCTCTGGGGTCCGGGCTTGGCGCCCAGCTGCAGCGCGCGGCGGAACGCTGCGGCCGCATCGCGCACCCGAAACGCCATGGCGCACGCCGATGGACCATGCGCGCGCGCAAAAGCCTGTGCAGCGGACTGCGGTTCCGCGTTGATGATGAAGTTGATCTCACCCTGGCGGTGCAGCGTGACGTTCTTGGAGCGATGCCGCGCGACCACCGGGAACCCCAGGCGCTCGAACAGCGTGCGCAGCAGCTGCGGGTCGGGCGCGGTGTATTCGACGAATTCGAAGCCATCAGTGCCCATCGGGTTGTCATGCAGCTCGCTCATGAGACACCTCGAGGTCCTTGGCGCGACGCTCGCTCGCGCGGACGAGTCATTATAGCCGCCCGCGGGCAACGCACCGGCTCACCACCCCGGTGAGCCGCGCGCACCGCGTGCAGCATGTATATAATCGCGCGCCACAACACCGCGGGACCTGCGGCCGGGTGATGATTGGGCTTACACGCGCCAGTTGCTGTTGAAGAGAACCGGCTGCTCCGCAGCATCCCCGCCGCGCGCGTGGCGCTGATCGAGCGCATCGCGCGCGCGGCTGCCGGCAGCGGCGGCCGCAACGAGCTGCCGCAGCGCCTCCTGCGCGCCTACTTCCACGGCGTGGCGGAAGAGGACCTCGCCGAGCGCGCACCCCAGCACCTCGCCAAGGCGGCGCTCGCGCACCTCGCATTCGCGGCGCGGCGCACCCCGGGACGTTCGCTGGTGCGGGTGTTCAACCCCGAGGCGCAGCGCGACGGCTTCGAGTCAGCTCATACCCTGGTGATGACGGTCACCGACGACATGCCATTCCTGGTGGACTCCCTCGGCATGGCCTTCAGCCGCGCCCAGCTCGCCGTGCACCTGATCGTGCATCCGGTGCTGCAGGTGCGCCGCGACCGCCGCGGGCACCTCATTGATATCGGCGCCAACGGCGCTCAGGCCGCGCACCCCGAATCCTGGCAACTCTACGAAATCGACCGCGTCAGTGACCCGGCGCAGATCGACAGGCTGCAGAGTGATCTGGAGGTGACACTGGCCGACGTGCGCCTCGCGGTTACGGACTGGACGGCGATGCGCGAGCGGGTGCGAGAGATCATCACCCGGCTCGAAACCGACCCCCCGCCGCTGCCGGCGGCTGACGTGAGCGAGGCGAGTCACCTGCTCGACTGGATGGAAGGCCGGCACTTCGTGTTCCTCGGCTACCGTCGCTACCGGCTCGAGCGCGGCCGCTCCGAGGATCGCCTGGTGCCCGACCCGCGCTCCGGTCTCGGCATCCTCAGCAGCGCCCGCCGGCAGGGCCGGCACCCGACCGTCACCACCCTGCGCGGGGAGGTGCGCGCGCGGGCGCGCGAGCCGGAGCTGCTGATCGTGACCAAGGCGAACTCGACCGCGACAGTGCACCGCGGCGAGCTGCTCGATTACGTCGGCGTCAAGACCTTCGACAGGCACGGACGGGTCGACGGCGAGCACCGCTTCCTCGGCCTGTGGACCTCGACCGCGTATCACGGTAGCCCGCGGGATATCCCGGTGCTGCGCCGGAAAGTCGAGCGCGTCATCGAGCACTTCGGCCTCGACCCGGGCGGCCACGACGGCAAGGCGGTGCTGAACGTGCTGGAGACCTATCCGCGCGATGAGCTCTTTCAGGCCGGGATCGCGGATCTCGTCCCCATCGTGCGCGGGGTGGTCAACCTGTACGAGCGCCGCACGGTGCGCCTGCTGGTGCGGCGCGACCCGTATCACCGTTTCTACTCCTGCCTGGTGTATGTGCCGCGCGACCGCTACAACACCGAGGTGCGCCAGCGCATCGAGCAGATCGCGCGCGCCGGCTTCGCCGGCACCAGCGTCGAGAGCCACGCGCAGATCTCTGGCGCGAGCCACGCGCGCCTGCACGTCGTGGTGCGCACCGACCCGGGCCAGCGCCATCATCCCGACTTCCCCGGGATCGAGCGCCGCATCGCGGAAGCGGCCCTGACGTGGGCCGACCGGCTGCGGGAGCAGCTGACCGAGCGGCGCGGCGAAGCTGAGGGACTGGCGCTCGCGAGCCGCTACGGCCATGCCTTCCCGCTCGCCTACCAGGAGGATGTGGTCCCGGGCGAGGTGCTCGGGGATCTCGCCGACCTCGAGGCGCTGCGCCAGCAGCCGAACGCGCTGCAGCTCAACCTGCATCGCCCCGCGGGCCAGAAGCCGCAACGGGTGCATCTGAAGATCGTCAAGCTCGGCGACCCGGTGCCGATCTCGGATGTGCTGCCGATGCTCGAGAACTTCGGGCTGCGCGTGATCTCCGAGCGCCCCTACGAGCTCGCCTGGCCCGAGGGCGGCGCCGCCTGGATCCAGGACTTCGAGCTCGAGCAGCGCGACGGGCTGATCGTCGACATCGCGCGCATCGAGGGTAACTTCCGCGAAGCGTTCGCGGCCGCCTGGAGCGGCGCGGTGGAGAACGACGGCTTCAACCGTCTGCTGCTCGGCGCCGAGCTGACCGCGCGTCAGATCGTGGTGCTGCGCGCCTACTGCCGCTACCTGCTGCAGACCGGCGTGCCCTTCAGCCAGGCGTACATGGAGCGCACTCTCGGGGCCAATGCCGGCATCGCCAGAAACCTGGTGCGCCTGTTCCAGACACGCTTCGAGCCCGCGGCCTCGCGCAGCCAGCGCGGCGGCGAGCGCAACACCACGAACCTGGTTGCGCAGATCCGCTCGGCACTCGACGCGGTCAGCAGCCTCGATGACGACCGCATCCTGCGCGCCTACCTGACCGTGGTGGAGGCGACGCTGCGCACCAACTTCTATCAGCCGGGCGGGGACGGCCAGCCAAAAAGCTACCTGTCATTCAAGTTCGACCCGGCGAAGATTCCGGACCTGCCGCTGCCACGTCCGAAGTTCGAGATCTTCGTCTACAGCCCGCGCGTCGAGGGCGTGCACCTGCGCATGGGCTATGTCGCGCGCGGCGGCCTGCGCTGGTCGGACCGGCGCGAGGACTTCCGCACCGAGGTTCTCGGCCTCATGAAGGCGCAGAATGTCAAGAACACGCTCATCGTTCCGGTCGGCGCCAAGGGCGGCTTCGTCCCCAAGCGCCTGCCGGCCGGCGCGCGCGAGGAGGTGCAGGCGGAGGTGGTGGCCTGTTACCAGACCTTCATCCGCGGCCTCCTCGACCTCACCGACAACATCGTCGCCGGCCGCATCGTGCCGCCGGCGCAGGTCGTGCGCCGTGACGGCGATGACGCCTATCTGGTGGTAGCGGCCGACAAGGGCACCGCCACGTTCTCCGACATCGCCAACGCCATCGCGGCCGAGTACGGCTTCTGGCTCGGGGACGCGTTCGCCTCCGGCGGCTCCGCGGGCTATGACCACAAGAAAATGGCCATCACCGCGCGCGGCGCCTGGGAGTGCGTCAAGCGGCACTTCCGCGAGATGGATATCGACACGCAGAAGCAGGACTTCAGCGTCGCCGGCATCGGTGACATGTCCGGAGACGTGTTCGGCAACGGCATGCTGCTGTCGCGGCACATCCGCCTGCAGGCCGCCTTCGATCACCGTCATATCTTCATCGATCCGGACCCGCAACCCGCGGTGAGTCTGGCCGAGCGCGCCCGCCTGTTCGCGCTGCCGCGCTCGAGCTGGGACGATTACGACCGCAAGAAGCTCTCCCGCGGCGGGGGTATCTTCCCGCGTGCGGCGAAATCGATCGCGCTGGCGGCGGAAGCGCGCGCGCTGCTGGGCCTGGAGAGCGCGAGCGCCCCGCCGAATGAAGTCATCCGCGCCATCCTGCGGCTGCCGGTTGATCTGCTGTGGAACGGCGGCATCGGCACTTACGTGAAGGCGAGTGACGAGAGAAACGCCGAGGTCGGTGACCGCACCAACGACGCGGTGCGCATCAACGGGCGCGAGCTGCGCGCCAGGGTGGTGGGCGAAGGCGGCAACCTCGGCCTCACGCAGCGCGGACGCGTCGAGTACGCACTCGCCAAGGGGCGCCTCAATACCGACTTCATCGACAATTCCGCCGGCGTCAACACCTCGGACGTCGAGGTGAACATCAAGATCCTGCTCAACCCGCAGGTAGCGGAGGGCAAGCTGTCGCGCGGCAATCGCAACCGCCTGCTGGCGCGCATGACCTCCGAGGTCGCAGCCCTGGTGTTGCGCAACAACTACCTGCAGAGCCAGGCGCTCAGCACGCTCGAGCTGCAGTCCGCGGCGCGCCTGCAGGAATTCCAGCATCTCATCCGCGCGCTCGAGCGCTCCGGAGAGCTCAACCGCGCACTGGAGTTTCTGCCCGCCGACGATGAGCTCGCCGAGCGCCGCAAGGGCGGCGGCGGGCTCACGCGTCCGGAACTGGCGATCCTGCTCGCCTACAGCAAGATCTGGCTCAACAAGCACCTGCTCGCCTCGGACGTGCCGGAGGATCCCTACCTGTCCGCGGAGCTGGAGCGCTACTTCCCGGCTCCGATACGGGAGCGCTTCCCGCGCGCCATCGCCCGTCACCGGCTGCGGCGCGAGATCATCGCCACCGCCACCACCAACAGCCTGGTCCATCGCATGGGACCGACGTTCGTGCCGCGGGCGCAGGAGGACACCGGCGCGGAGCCGGCCCAGATTGCGCGCGCCTACACGGCGGCGCGCGAGATCTTCGCGATGCGCGCCGTGTGGGAGCACATCGAGGGGCTCGACAACAAGGTGCCAGCCAGGCTGCAGTACGAAGCCGCATTTCAGACCAGCCGCCTGCTGCGGCACGCGACCTACTGGCTGCTCACCTCGCGCAGCAGCGGTCTGCAGGTCGATGCCGCCGTGGGCGAGTTCCGCGACGGCGTGCGCGAGCTGGAGGCGGAGATTGCCCAGGTGCTCACCGGGGCGGAGCTGGTGCGCTTTGAAGAAAGCCACACGCGCTACAGCCAGGCGGGCCTGCCACCCGCGCTCGCGGCGCGCATCGCCAGCCTCGAAGCGCTCAACGCCGCCCTCGACATCGTGGAAATCTCGGCCGCGCATCGCGTGCGGGTCGCCGAGACCGCGCGCGTGTATTTCGAAGTCGGCAAACGCATCGGCTTTGACTGGCTGCGTGCGGGCATCGAGAAGCTCACCGTCGAGGGGCCGTGGCAGGCGATCGCCCGCACCGCGCTGCGCGATACGGCGCTGCGGGTCCACCGGCGACTCACCGAGCGGGTGCTGGCGCGCAAGGAGCGCGGCTCCGCGGAAGTGCGCGTCACGGCCTGGGTGCAAGCGGCCGGCAAGGACCTGGCGCTCTGGCAGCGTACGCTCACGGACATGCGCGCCGCGGGCGCGGGCGACTTCGCCACGCTCACCGTCGGCGTGGAGTCGGTGCGCAAGCTGGCCAGTTGAGATGCCCGGACATCTCATCCTGGTCCGCCACGGCCAGAGCAGCTGGAACGTCGAGAACCTGTTCACCGGCTGGACCGACGTCGATCTGGCGGATTCGGGCCGCGCCGAGGCGGCGCAGGCCGGACGCGAGTTGCTCGCGCAGGCTGTGGGGGTCGAGGTGGCGTTCACCTCGGTGCTGAAGCGCGCCATCCGCACCCTGTGGATCATGCTCGATGAGATGGATCGCATGTGGATCCCGGTGGAACGCTCCTGGCGGCTGAACGAGCGCCATTACGGAGCGCTGCAGGGGCTCAACAAGGCGCAGACTGTTGCGCAGCACGGCGAGGCCCAGGTGAAGATCTGGCGCCGCAGCTACGACATTGCCCCGCCGGCGCTCGCCAGCGACGATCCACGCCACCCGCGCTTCGACCCGCGCTACGCCAGCGTCGACGCTGCCGCGCTGCCCGCCAGCGAGTCGTTGCGGGACACGCTGGCGCGCGTGCTGCCCTTCTGGCATGCGCGCGTTGCGCCGGAGCTGCGCTCGGGCCGCAATGTGCTGGTCGTGGCGCACGGCAACAGCCTACGCGCCATGGTCAAGATGCTCGACCGGATCGCGGAGAGCGAAATCGTCGAGCTCAACATTCCGACCGGCGTGCCACTGCTCTACGAGCTCGACGCCGAGCTGCAGCCCCGCGCCAGTCGCTACCTCGGCGACCCGCAGGCGATCGCCGCCGCCGAAGCCGTCAGGCGCCAGACCGAAAAGCGCTGACGCCGCCTCCCAAGGTCTTTATCTTGACGGCGGCGGCGCGAATCGCTTCACGCCGCCCAGCCGTCGTAGCGCCCGTGGTACTCGGCGGCGAGCGCCCCCAGGCGGCGGCTGATGTCCTGCATGTCCGGTACGATCAGGCGCATGGTCTTGGTGGCGTGCAGGCTGTAGAGCAGCTCCGGGTCGTTCTCGAGCGGCTTCACGTCGACACGGAACTCCGGCTCGAGCCGCCGGCGCGCCGCCTGGCAGGCGGCCTCATCGGGCAGGGCGAGGAAGAAATCGACCGGGTAGTCGTTGAAGGGCGCATAACCCTGCGAGCGCAGGCGACCGATCACCTGTTCGTCCCAGCTTGCAGCGCGCGAGCTGCGTGCCGCGCGCAGCTTCATATACACGCGCACCACGATGAGACCCAGGGCTGCGACCAGTAGGACGAAAAACCACGCCATGACGTGCACTCACCCGAGGGTTCTAGCGGGGACCCGCCTCGGGAAATCGCGGCTTACGCTTGTCGAGAAACGCCTCGATCCCCTCCGCCCCCTCCGCGCTCACGGCGTGGGCGGCGATGGTCTCGCTCTCGAGAACCATCTGCGACTCGAGGGCACCGAGGGAATGCGCCAGCAGCCGCTTGGTGGCTCCGAACGCGCCGCGCGCGCCGCGCGCCAGAGACTCGGCTATTTCCAGCGCGCGTGCCGGCAGCTGCTCATCACTCACCACCTCGTTCACCAGGCCCCAGCTGAGCGCCTCGGCGGCCGGCAGGGCGCGGTTGAGCAACAGCAACTCCATGGCGCGCTTCACGCCCACGATCCGCGGCAGCAGGAACGAGGTGCCGGCATCGGGCGTGAGGCCTACGCTGGTGTAGGCGAGGTTGAACTTCGAGCTGCTGCCGCACACGGCGAGATCCGCCATCGCCACCAGCCCGACACCGGCTCCCGCGGCGGTACCGTTGACCGCGGCGATGACCGGTGCGTCCATGCGCACAAACTGCGAAATAGCCGCGTGCAGATAGGTGGTGAGCTCGCGCACGTAATCGCTGCCGGCGCCGGTGTGCGCGGTCATGCCGCGCAGGTCGCCGCCGAAACAGAAATGCCGGCCGGCGCCCGTCAGAACCACCGCGCGCACCGCGGCGTTGCGCGCGCAGGTCATGGCGGCGGCCAGCAGATCCATCGCCATCTGCAGGTTGAGCGTGTTGGAGCTCTGCGGGCGGTTCAGGGTGACCAGCGCCACCGCACCGCGGGTCTCGACCTCGACACTGGCGGGGGCCATCGCTCGCTACTCGTCGGGCGCGATCCGCACCCGCAGCCCGGCAAGCTCCGGGGTGAATTCGACCTGGCAAGAGAGGCGCGAATTCTCCCGGTAGTGCCCCAGTTCCGCCAGCAGCTCGCGCTCATCCGACATCATCGCCGGCAGCCGCGGCTGCCACTCCGGATCCACATACACGTGACAGGTGGCGCAGGAGCACATGCCACCGCAGATGGCCGCGACACCGTAGTCGAGCTCGCGCAGGTTCTCCATCACCTTCAATCCGGTCTTGCCCTCTACTTCGTGCTCGACTCCGTCGCGGTCCACGACTCGCATCAGTGCCATGCAGGTACCTCGAGGCCTTGGGGATTTGCTTGAGGCGGATGCGCCCCGAATCTGCTAGTTTGCCGGTTCACTCAGCAGCCCGCCAGCCCGGGCCGGGCGTACACGTCAGGCCGGCGGCAGCGGCCCCAGCACCTTCATCACGAACACGGCCTTGTCAGATCCTTTCTCCAGACTCTGGAATGTCGTGCGCAGCTCGCGTCGCAGTGCCTCCATCACGTCCTCATACGCCCCGAACAGCTGCGTGCTCAGGCTGTTCGTCACGACCTTGAGCCGCGGGTCATCGTTCAGGCGTGCGATGAACGCGCGGATCGCCGGAACGAAGTCGCTGCGCAGCGGATACAGGCTGATCTCGACCCCGATGTCCATGCATGCCGCCTCCGAACATACTGGCGTCAGTATCGCACGCACGGCCTCGAGGCGGCTGCGGCTATGATCGCGCCCGGGACTAGAATTGCCTGCCCGGGCGGAAACGGCGGGTGAGGAACGATGGCGCGCAAGATCCAGGTTCATCAGGTTGACGCGTTCACCCGTGAAGCCTTCACCGGAAACCCCACCGGGGTGGTGCTGAACGCCGATACGCTCTCCGAGGCGCAGATGCTCGCCATCGCGCGCGAGCTCAACAACGCCGAGACGGCCTTCATACTCTCCCCGGACGGCGCCGATCACACGGTACGCGCGCGCTTCTTCACGCCGCGCAGCGAGGCCGGGTTCGTGGGCCACGCCACCGTGGCCGCGCAGTACGTGTTATCGCGCCGCCACGACGCGCCGCGCCAGCAGCGCCAGAAGTCCAAGGCCGGGATCGTCGACATCGAGGTACGTGGCACCGAGCCGGATCGGCGCATCTCGATTCGCCGCAACCCCCCGCCCGTGGGGCGCGAGCTCAATGACCGCGAGCGACTCGCGGTGCTCGATGCGCTGGCGCTCGCCTCCGAGAGTCTCGACCCGCGCATACCGCTGCGGATCGTCGGTGCCGGCGGCACGCGCTTGCTGATCGGAGTGCGCGGGCCCGAGCCCCTCAAGCATCTGAAACCCGACGTCACACGGCTCACGACCCTGTCGGCGCAGATCGGCGCGGCCGGCTACTTCGTCTTCACCCTCACGCCGGCCGCCGCGGATCACCTCACCGAGTCGCGCATGTTCTGCCCGGCGCTCGGCATCGCCGAGGATCCGGTCAGCGGCAACGCCCACGGGCTGCTCGGGGCCTACCTGGCGCAGCTGCGGCTGCTCACGCGTAGCGGCGAGCGAGCGAGCTTCACCGGCATCCAGGGGCACTCGCTCCATCGGCCCGGGCGGGTCGAAGTGGAGCTCGAATTCAGCGGCGAGACCCTCACCGCCGTGTGGATCAGCGGCCAGGCGGTATCGATATTCGAGACCGAGATCGAGTTCTAGCGACGCCATGGCGCAGTTCGAAGCCGCACTGGCGCTCGCCGAGGTTCCGCCGGGAAGCATGCGGGCCTGTGTCATCGGCGGGCGCGAGATCGTGATCTGTCACACGCGTGAAGGCGTGTTCGCCCTGGACAACATCTGCACCCACGCGCATGCGCGCCTGTGCGAAGGACGGCTGCGCGCCACGCGGCTGGTGTGCCCGCTGCACGGCGCCTCGTTCGACATCCGTGACGGCCGCGTGCTCGGGCCGCCCGCGGAACTGCCGCTGCCGACGCACGCGGTGCGTGTCGTCGGCGACGCCATCGAAGTGGCGCTCACACCGCTCCCGCCCTAGGTGCAGCGGTGCGCACCCGACGCACCAGCCACGCGGCCGGCAGGGTGACGCACGCGCCGACCAGAAAGGGCGCCGCCGCTCCCAACAGCGCATAGATCGGACCGGACGTGAAAGGTCCGAGCACGCGCGCGAGACTCGCGCTTGCCACGTACGCACCCAGCACCGCACCGCGGTCGTGCCCGCGCGACTGCTTGGAGGCGAGCGCGAACGCGCTCGGGTTGTAGGCGCCGAGCCCGGTGCCGCACAACATGAGCCCGATCACGGTGACGGCGAGCACGGGCGCCTGGGCGAGGGTGATGAGTCCGCTCACGTAGGCGAGTACCCCGAACATCGCCAGGCGCGCCTCCCCGAGCCAGGGCGCGAGGATGCGCACCGCCCCGCCCTGCATCAGCAGCGCCGGCAGCGCGACGCCGAACAACAGAAAACCGACGGTGCGCGGCCCGAAGCCGTACTTGTGCAGCGCCCAGATGGCGACAATCGATTCGAGGATCGACTGCGAGTAGGTCACGGCCAGCGTCGCGGCGGCGAGCAGGGCGAGCGCCGGGCGCTCGCGCAGCAGCCGCCATGATCCGCGCCGTGGCTCCTCGGCGTGCTGGCTGCGCTGCGCGGCGCCGTGACTCTCCGGCAGCACCCATTTCACCAGAGCGATCGCCAGCACGCTCAGGCACGCCGCGACCACCGCCGGTGACACGAAATCAGCGCGGGCGGCATCCTGGCCCGCCAGCACACCGCCCAAAGGCGGGCCGAGCGTGAAGCCGATGCCGATGGCCGCGCCGATCAGACCGAGCGTGGCCGCGCGCTGCGCCGCAGCGCTCACGTCCGAGGCGTAGGCGAAGGCCGCGGCGATGTTGCCGGCCATGAATCCGGCGAGCATGCGCGAGGCCAGCAGCCACCAGACGTTGCGCGCGCAGCCGAGCAGCACGTACGAGACGCAGGCACCCGCGAGACTGCTCATGAGGATCGGCCGCCGACCGTAGCGATCGCTCAGGCGCCCCCACACAGGGGCCGCCAGCAGCTGGCACAGCGAGTAGCTGCCGAGGATCGGGGTGATGAAAGCGGGCGCCACGCCGAAACGGTCGGCCATGTACGGCACCAGCGGAACCAGGATGCCAAAGCCGAGCGTATCGATGATGCAGAAGAGAAACAGCGCTCCGAGCTGTCGGCGCACCTTGCCTCGCTCTCTCAGGGTCTGTGGGCGGGCACCAGCGCCGACACGTCCGCGCCGCCTTCGGCAGGCGGGCTGTAGTCGCGCGCGGCGCGAATGATCAGGTTGGGGATGCGGCTGTCGTCCCAGGCGGCATCGCGCCCCGCGGGCGCGGTGCGCAGTATCGCGATCTGGAGCGACGGCACGACCCACAGGCGATTACCCTGCCCGCCCTGCACCACGAACAGGTCGCGTGCGGCGTACGGCTCACGCCCGGGCGCGGCTGGGGAGCCAGGCCGCAGGTAGGCGCCGGACTGCGAATTGGCGCGCGAGGGCGTGCGCATGAGCGTCACCCAGCCGGGACGAATGACCTCATCGCCGCGGTAGTTGCCATCGCGCAGCAGCAGCTGCCCGATGCGGATCCAGTCACCCTGGCGCGCCAGCAGGCAGCAGTCCGCATGTGCCGCGCCTCCGGGGTGATCGAGCCGCAGCCAGCCGTCGGCTGCTCCGATTCGGCGCCACAGGACCTGCGACAGGTAGAGCGCGTAGCGCTGGTGGGTGGCACGCTCGAGAACCATCGCCAGCAGCTGCGCGTCCGCCGGGCTGTGCAGCAGGTCGCGCACGGTGATGGCGCCACGGGGATCCTGGCGCCACTCGCTGATGAGCGCGCCAATCGGCTCATCCGGCCAGCCGATCTGGCGGTGCGAGATCGCCACCCCGACGGCGAGCGCCGCCA
Source organism: Steroidobacteraceae bacterium (assembly GCA_035511775.1). Lineage (GTDB taxonomy): Bacteria > Pseudomonadota > Gammaproteobacteria > Steroidobacterales > Steroidobacteraceae > 13-2-20CM-66-19. The sequence goes on from DATKEZ010000040.1 coordinate 54,918, forward strand.
GGAGCGGGGTGAAGGACTGTGCATCGGCCAGGGTCTCGAAGCGGCTGCCCTGCCAATAGCGCTCGAACACGATGTGATCATGGCGGCTGACGATCAGCGCCCGGGAACCGTGTTCGCCGGCGTAGTCGGCGGCGGCCTGCAGAGCGCCTCGATCGAGGGACTCGAGCTCGGGCGCCACGCGGGGGGCGGGCGGCTCGTTGCCGCCGGCGAGCAGCTCGCGCGGCGGGGGCGCGCTGGCCGCTCGCTCCCACAGCAACACCGCGACCGCGATTGCGCCGACGAGCACGGTCGCCGCCGCCCCGAGGATCCGCACGCGCGCCCTCACCGTGTCGCCCCGGCGACGCGCCGGCGCCGCTCGAGGAGCGGGCGGATCGGACCACAGTACACCGCGCAACCACCCGCCAGTTCGAGCTCATGGCTTGCGCAGCCGAGCCAGTCGCCCGGACGATGAGCGCTCATCACGACGGCCGTCCCGCCCGCCGCCAGCGCCAACACGCGTTCCAGCAGGGCGCGGCGCGTAGGAGCATCGACGCCCGCATAGGGCTCATCCAGCAGCAGCAGCTCGGGCTCGCGCACCCAGGCGCGTGCAAACAGCACGCGCCGCGACTGTCCGTAGGAAAGCTCGCCCAGGGTGCGTGTCGAGAGCCTCGTCAGACCGAACAGCGCCAGCGTGCGCCGCGCCACGGATCGATCGGCGGCGCTCGGCGCATCGTTGAGACCGATGCTCGCATGGCGCCCGGACTGCACCACCTCGGCGACCGTGAGCTGCGCCGGATGATCGGCCTGCAGATGTGGAGCGATCAGGCCCACCCGTTTCCTGAACACCTCCAGGGCCACGCCAGGACTCACGCCGGCGCGCTCGATCGCGCCGCCCACGGCGACGCCGTGATCGCCGTACAGAGTGCGCAACAGCGTCGTCTTGCCGGAGCCGTTGCGCCCGTGGATGACCCAGCACTCGCCGGCGCGCACCGTGAGGGAGATCCCTTTAAGCACCGGGCGCTGTTCAAGGTACACCCGCGCGTTGGTGAGCCGCACGAGGCTGCGCCCGCCGCGGCGTGCGCGACGGCGCGCACTCTCGGGGCGCGACTCGCGCGGCTGCAATGCGAGCCAGCGCTTCAGCGGCGCGCCACGCAGCGCGCCGCCGTACACGATGCGTCCGCGGCTCAACACCAGCGCGTGCGTGGCGCTCGGCGGCACATCCTCCAGGCGGTGCGTGGCGAACACCCACGGCAGGCGGCCCGTCTGGCGCCCGAGCCAGCGCAGCATGCGCGCGCGGTTGATCTCATCCAGTCCGTTCAGCACCTCATCGAGCAGCAACAGCCGCGGCCGCGATACCAGCGCGCGCGCCAGCAGGATCACCCGCCGCTCCCCGTACGACAGCGACAGCAACGGGCGCGGCGCCAGATGCGCCACCGCCAGACGCTCGAGCGTGCGGCGAATGTGACGGCGGTCTGCCCCGCTCAACCTATCGAGGGGAATATCGGTTCGATACAGCCCCGTGCCGACGATGCGCTCGACCGCCATGTTCCAGCCGTAGCGCTGATACTTGTCCTGCCGCTCCGCCCCAAGGTAGGCGATCTCGTCCTTGATCCCGAAGGGCGTGCTGCTGAGCCGCCGGCCGAGCAGGTAGTGGCGCGTCGCGCGCGCTGCTACTTTCGGCCACACGATACCGGCGACGAGTTTCAACAGCTGCGTCTTGCCGGCGCCGTTGGCTCCGGCCAGCACCCAGCGTTCCCCTGGCCGTATGGTCCAGCTGATGCCCTTGAGGACGCTGCGCCCGCCGCGGTGCAGGCTCAGGCGCGCGAGGCGCACTTCGAGATATCGCGTGCCGGCGCTGCTCATCGGGCGCATTGGATCATAGCCGCGTGTCGCGAATGGGTTATTCTTTATGCTACAAGGCCTGCGCGCAGACCTTTAGGGGGTGCAATGCGACTGCGGCTGATCGCGCCCCGGTACTGGCTCACCTGGGCGGGTTTGGGATTGTTACGTGTAGCGGCGTTGCTGCCGTTCCCATGGATGGTGGCGGTCGGAAGAGCACTGGGCGCGATGCTGCGCCGTCTGCCGATCGGCTTCGTCAGGACGGCGCGACGCAACCTCGAGTTGTGCTTTCCCGAACTGTCCGCGCAGGCGCGCGAGCGACTGCTCGATCGGCACTTCGAGAGTCTCGGGATCGCGCTGCTGGAAATACCGCTCGCCTGGTGGCTCTCGCCCGCGCGCCTTGCGCGCATCGTGCATGTCGAGGGCGCCGAGCATCTGCGCGCCGCCGTGGCCCGCGGCCGCGGCGTGATTCTGCTCACCGCCCATTTCACGCCCATGGAAATGGCGGGCCGCGCGCTCGCCAGCGTGGCGGCGGTCAGGTTTCTCTACCGGCCGACCCGCAATGAGGTGCTGGCGTACGCGCTCAAGCGCTTCCGCAACAATTATGGCTCCCAGGGGATCCCCAAGGACGACATCCGCGCCTTCATCACGGCGCTGAAGAACAACGAGTGCGTGTGGTATGCCCCCGACCAGAGCTATCGCAAGAAGGGCGCGGAGATGGTGCCGATGTTCGGCATCCCGGCCGCTACCAACACGCTCACTTCGCGCCTGGCGCGCATGACCGGAGCCGCGGTGTTGCCATACTTCCTGCGGCGCCTGCCGGGAGCGCAGGGCTACCAGGCGATCATCCATCCGCCCCTCGAGAACTTCCCGAGCGACTGCCCGGCGGCCGACACCGAGCGCTTCAACCGCATGATCGAGGCGCAGGTGCGTACGGCCCCCGAGCAGTACCTGTGGATTCACCGCCGCTTCAAGGGACTCTCCCAGGACTATCCGGACTATTACGGCCAGCAGGCGCAGCGCCGGGCGTGAGCGACCTGAGAACGGCAAGCTACGACCTGCTGGTCGTCGGTGGGGGGATCAACGGCACCGGGATTGCCCGCGACGCGGCCGGACGCGGACTGAAGGTGTTGCTGTGCGAGCAGGACGATCTGGCGGCCCACACCTCCTCCGCCAGCACCAAGCTCATCCACGGCGGCCTGCGTTATCTGGAGGAATTCCACTTCTCACTGGTGCGCAAGGCATTGCAGGAGCGCGAGGTGCTGCTCGGCGCGGCGCCGCACATCATGCGGCCGCTGCACTTCATCATGCCGCACGCCGCGCACCTGCGCCCGGCATGGATGATCCGCGCCGGGTTGTTTCTGTACGATCACCTGGCCGCGCGCGCGCGGCTGGCGGCGTCCGCCTCCGTCGACCTGCGCAAGCATATCGCCGGGGAGCCGCTCAAGGCGGGCTACCGGCGCGGCTTCCTGTACTCCGACGGGCAGACGGACGATGCACGACTGGTGGTGCTGAACGCACTCGATGCGCAGGCGCGCGGCGCCACCATCCTCACCCGCGCCCGCTGTGAGCGGCTGGCGCCGCGCGGCGCGCTCTGGAGCGCAACGCTCGACTGCGGCCGCGAGCCGCGCGTCATCGAAGCGCGCGCGGTGGTGAATGCCACCGGTCCCTGGGTGAGTCGTTTCCTCACCGAGGCCACGCCGGTGCGCGCGGTGCGCCAGGTGCGCCTCGTGAAGGGCAGCCACATCGTGGTACCGCGGCTGTTCGCTCATCGCTTCGCCTACATCTTCCAGAACGAGGACCGGCGCATCGTGTTCGCGATCCCCTACGAGCACGACTTCACTCTGCTCGGCACCACGGATGTGGATTACCGCACCGATCCGGCGGCGGTGGCCATCGACGCCGCGGAAGTTTCTTACCTGTGCACGCTCGCCAACCGCTACTTCAGGCAGCAGCTCTCGCCGGCCGATGTCGTGTGGAGCTACTCGGGCGTGCGGCCGCTGCTCGCCGATGAAGCGACCGACCCCATGCGGGTCACGCGCGACTACGCCCTGGAGCTCGATCAGCACCCCCTCCCCCTGCTGTCGGTGTTCGGGGGCAAGATCACCACCTACCGCCGGCTGGCGGAGGACGCCGTGAACCGTCTCGCCGCGGCACTCGGTGTGCGCGCCGGCCCCTGGACCGCGGGCGCAAAGCTCCCCGGCGGTGACCTGCCGCAAGGCAGCCTCGCGGTGTATCTGCGCACGGTGGAGCGGCGCTATCCGTGGCTGCCCCCGCGCGTTCGCTGGCGCTGCGCGCATGCGTACGGCACGCGCCTCGAGCGCGTGCTCGGCACGGCCGGCACGCTCGCGCAGCTGGGGCGGGAGCTGTTGCCGCAGCTCTACGAGCGCGAGGTCGAGTACCTGTGCCGCGAGGAGTTCGCGCGCACCACGCAGGACATTCTGTGGCGCCGGACCAAGCTCGGGCTGCACCTGCTGAAGGTGGACTTGAGGCCGCTCGAGCGCTGGCTCGAGGCCGCCGGTGCCCCGGTCTAGGCACGCGTCGCGCTCGGGCGACACGGTGCGCCTGTGACCAGCATCGCGATTTTACGTTTCTCCTGCCGCCGCATCTTCGACCTGCGAACGCGCCGTGCTAGCGTGGCGCACCGAGAATTGAGGTCGCCCGTGTTGACCATGCCCGATTCAGTGCTTGCCGCCATCATCGCGGGCACCGCGACGCTATCGGCGTCGCTGCTGCAGCTGCGATCCGCCCTGCTCCGCGAGGCGACGCGCGGCCAGTCGGCCACCCGCCGCAAGGGCCGGATCCAGCTCATCATCCTGCTCGTGGTGGTCGGCGGAGCGGCCATCGCGGGCTTCGCCCTCTCGCAATGGCTCACCTCAGGCGAGCGCCTGGCGCAGAACACGCTGCAACGGGAGCTGCAGGCGCGCGTCGCGGAGATCAGCCGCACCGCCAGCCAGCTCGAGCTCACCCGCGCCGGCGCACGCGCCGAGATCGAGGCCGGAGTGCTGCGCCAGATCGGCACCGACGGGGTGGTCGTCACGGCCACGGTGGCGGCGTGCCGGCCGGCGTTGGTGGTCAGTGCGCCCGGCACGGCCTCACCGCTCGGGGTGTCGGCGGAAGGCCCCACGCCGGCCGTCCGCGCCTGCACCGAAGCCGAGGCGAGCCCGGTGACGCTGTGCGCCACCATTCCGGGCAGCGCCAAGGTTACGGAGCTCGAACTGTTCAGCCGGCCGGCCGACAGCGATGCGCCCTGGAGCGCGAACCGATTCGTGCCCGGTCAGGAATCGGGGCAGGCGCGGTTCGCGGAAAAGTACTCGCAAAGCGCGTCCGAGGGCAGCACGCAACAGGTCTGCCAGGCATTCACGCACTGGTCTGCCGATCGCGCTCGTCTGGTGCGCATGATCGTGCGCTACTCTCTCTAGCCCGAGGTACGCATAATTGCCTCTTGCGAGGGTCGACCCTTGTGGGGGGGCTGTTGATTTCTCCGCCGCATCCATCCCTGTCCGCGCGTTCCCTGGGTGTGCTCATCGTGCTGGCGCTGGCGCCGCTGTGGCTGTCGGGCATGTTTGGCCGCGGCTTGTGGACGCCCGATGAGCCGCGCGAGGCCGACATCGCCTGGCGCATGAGCCGGCAGACTGACCACACCTTGCCGCAGCTCGCCGGCACGCCGTTTCTCGAGAAGCCGCCGCTGTCCTACTGGATGTCGGCGGCCGCCATTTCGCTGTTCGGTGATTCCGCCGCCGCTGCACGCGTCCCCAATCTGCTGTACGCGGCGATCACCGCGCTGGCGGTCGGCGCGCTGGCGCTGGCGATGCACACCGATGCTGCCGCGGCGCTGCTGGCCGCGCTCGTCGCCGCGAGCGCACTGACGGCGTTTCGCGTGAGCAGCTGGCTTGCGCCGGATGCCTGCCTGCTGGCCGGCAGCGCGCTCGCGCTGCTGGGCGCGTGGCGCGGCTACAGCGCCAGCGCCGGCTGGCGCAAAGCGGCGGGCTACACGCTGATGCACCTCGGCGCGGCGATCGGGTTCATGGCCAAGAGCGCCCCCGGATGGCTGGTGCCGGCCCTCGCGCTCATCACGCTCGTGGTGTGGGAGCGGCGCTGGTCGGAACTGCGCCGTTGGGAGCTGTACGCGGGACTGGTGCTGCAGGGGCTCATCATCGGCCCGTGGCTGCTGGCGGTCGCGCGCACCGAGCATGGTGCGGAGGCGCTGCGCGCGCTCTTCTGGAACAACGTCGTGGGACGATTCACCCAAGTGGCCGCTCCCGCGGCCCTCGACTACACGAGCGGACACCGCAACACTGCCGGCAAGTACCTCCTCGAGCTGCCGCTGTACCTGCTGCCGTGGACGTTCGCGGTGGCGGCGGCGCTGTGCCGGGCGTGGAGCCGGGTGCGCGAGGCGGGTCTTGCCGGCACGGCGTGGCGCTTCGCGGTCGCATCGAGCCTGCCGTTCCTCGCGCTGCTGTCGGTGGCGGCCACGGCGCGCGACATTTACGCAGCGCCCGCACTCCTTGGGTTCGGCATTCTCACCGGGCTGTGGGCGTGCGACGCGCAGCGCACGCCGACCCGGCTCGACCAGCTGGCCGTGACCTCGACACGCGTGCTCGCCGGCGCGCTCGTCGGGGTGCTGGTCGCCGCGCTGACCCTGCTGTTCGCCTCGGGCGCAGGTGCGCCGTTCGCGTGCCTGACGGCGGCGCTCGCCGCCGCCATCTCGACGCTCGCGGCACTGATGCTTGCCAGGCAATCACAGCGCCGCGGGGATCTGCAGCGCAGCCTCGCCTGGAGCTACACCGGCTATGCCGCCGCGCTGTGTTTCACCGCGCTCGCCGCGCTGCCGGTCATCGATCGCTGGCAGGATCTGCCGGGGCTCGCGCGGCGCATCCACGCCGACTGCGCGCGACAGACGCTCGCGCTCCTCGATCCGGACGAGACGACCATCGCCATGCTCGACCACGGTTTCGACGCAGGCTTCAGCATCCTCACCAGCAACGCGGACCCGCCGCGCGGCGCCGTGAGCGGCTGGTTCCGCGCCCATGGTCGCGAAGCGCGAGTGCTGGTCCTCATGCCCGGTCACGCGTCCGGCCCGCTCACGCGCTGGCTCGAGCGCTTTCACCGGCCTGGCGCCGATGGCGACGGCATCGCGGGGA
>DATKEZ010000041.1:0-2048 GCA_035511775.1 Steroidobacteraceae bacterium
CGGCAAGCCGGTAGCGGAAGCCCCGCCGTCCATGCCGGTGGTGGTGCTCGGCCTGGCGAGCGCCCCCAACGCGGGCGATGAGCTGCTGGTGGTGGAGAGCGAGCGCAAGGCGCGCGAAGTGGCGCTCTACCGCCAGGGCAAATTCCGCGACGTGAAGCTGGCACGCACGAGCGCCCGTCCCGAGGATGCGTTCGCACAGATGGGCGAGGAGAAGGCCGGCCTGGTGTCGGTCCTCATCAAGGCCGACGTGCAGGGCAGCGCCGAGGCGCTGCGCGAGGCGCTCACCAAGCTGTCCACCGAGGAGGTGCAGGTGAAGGTGATCGCGAGTGGCTTAGGGGGCATCACCGAGTCCGACGTGCAGCTCGCCGCGGCCTCCAAGGCGCTGGTCATCGGCTTCAACGTGCGCGCCGATGCGGGCGCGCGCGACGCCGTCAAGGAGACCGGCGTCGAGGTGCGCTACTACAGCATCATTTACGAAGCCATCGACGACGTGAAGCAGATGATGACCGGCATGCTGCAGCCGGAGGTCAAGGAGCAGATCGTGGGCGTGGCGCAGGTGCGCGAGGTGTTCCGCTCGAGCAAGTTCGGCGTGGTCGCCGGCTGCCTCGTGACCGAGGGTGTGGTGCGGCGCAATAATCCGATTCGCGTGCTGCGCGACAACGTGGTGATCTTCGAGGGCGCGCTCGAGTCGCTGCGCCGCTTCAAGGACGACGTGGGCGAGGTGCGTGCCGGCACCGAGTGCGGCATCGGCGTGAAGAACTACCAGGACGTGCGCGTCGGCGACCAGATCGAATGCTTTGCGCGCGTCGAGGTGGCGAGAACGCTGCAGTAATGCCGCAGGCCCGCACCCAACGCATCGAGTCGGAGATCCAGCGTGTACTCGCGGCGTTGATCGCGCGTGAGGTGAAGGATCCGCGCGTGGGCAACGTGACCATCACCGCGGTCAGCGTCGCCGCCGACATGGGCACGGCGCGCGTGTTCTTCACACCCTTTGCATCGCGCCACCCGCCGCACGAGGTGCACACCGGACTCACCCGCGCCGCCGGGTTCCTGCGCGGGGAGCTCGGCCGGCGGCTGTCACTGCGGCACGCGCCGCGGCTGGAGTTCGTGTTCGATGAGAGCGTCGAGGGCGCGGCCCGCCTCAGCAGCCTCATCGAGCGCGCCGTCGCCGGCGATCGTGCCGGGGCCGCCGCGACGCCCGCGTCCGAGGCCGATTCCGAGCCGCCCTCCGGCGCCGATCCTCCGCGGCGCTGAACGCGCACGCTCATGCCCAGCGGCATCCTGCTGCTAGACAAGCCGCGCGGCCTGTCCTCGAACGCGGTCTTGCAACGGGTGCGCGCACTGTTGCTGCGGCAGAAGGCCGGGCATGTCGGCAGCCTCGACCCTCTCGCCACCGGCATGCTGCCGATCTGCCTGGGGGAGGCCACCAAGATCGCAGGGCAGATCCTCGCCGGCCGCAAGCGCTACCGTTTCACGGTGGCCCTCGGCAGCGGGACCGCGACCGGGGATGTGGAAGGGGCGGTCACCAGCACCGCACCGGTGCCAACGCTCGAGCGCGCGGGGCTCGAGGCGGTTCTGGCGCGGTTCCGCGGCCCGCAGAGACAGACTCCGCCGATGTACTCGGCCCTGAAGCGCGCCGGACAACCCCTCTACAAGCTCGCCCGTGCGGGCGTGACCGTGGCGCGCGCGCCGCGCGACATCGAGCTGTTCGAGCTTGCGCTGCTTGCGCTGGGGCCGGCGAGCCTCGAGCTCGAGGCCTTGTGTTCCAAGGGAACCTACATTCGTGTATTGGCCGAGGATCTGGCGGCCGCGCTGGGCACTTGCGGGCACGTCACGGCGCTGCGGCGGCTGTACGTGGAGCCTTTTGACAACGAGCCGATGCAGACGCTGGAGTCCCTTGCCGAGACGCGTGCGCGCGGGGACTGGCCGAGGGTGCTGTCCGCCGACTGGCCGCTCGGGCACCTGACTGCGGTTCGGCTCACCGCGGCCGAGGCGCGGCGCCTGCTCAGTGGTCAGAGCGTCATGGCGGAGGTGGCCGGTGCACCGGT
>DATKEZ010000042.1:0-35819 GCA_035511775.1 Steroidobacteraceae bacterium
ACCCCAATCCGACCGTGACGCTCATGTCCGAGTATGCGAACCAGCACGACGGCTCGCCCTTGTGGCTGTGGGCCGTCGTCACCGATTGGCTGCTGGATGCGGGAGCCAAGCGCGGTGCGCGCGTCTCGCTCGCCGACCTGAACGCGCAACGGGCCGGTTACGATCTTGCCGAGCTCACCTGGAAGCAGCGCAGTGCGCTGCGGCGCGCAACCGCGGACCTGCTGATCACCGAGCGGGAGATTGCCCTGCGTGAAACAGTCAACACCGACCGGCAGGCCCAGCTCGACATGTCTCGCCGGCGTCTGCAGGCGGGCGCCGCCGCCCGCGGGGATCTCGACCGCCTGGTGCGCGATGCGTTACAGGACGAGCAGCAGCTGCACGATGCCAGACGGCGTGCGAGTCTCGCGCGCAGTGCGCTGGCGGTCACGGTCGGTGTGCCGGTGAAGGCGCTGGAGAGCCTGAAGCTCGGCTGGGAGCAGCTCGATGATCCACCGGCGTTCGACGCGCAACTGCTCGAGCGCGCTCGCGATGACGCGTTGCTCGCGCGCGCCGACGTGCACGGCGCGGTGGTCGCTTACAGCATGGCCGAGCAGACGTTGCGCCTGGAGGTCGCCAGACAGTACCCGGACGTGCACCTGGGACCCGCCTATACCTGGGATCACGGCATCAGGCGCTATCAGTTCAACCTCGGTCTCACGCTGCCGCTTCTGAACCGCAACGCCGGCGCGATCGGCGAGGCCGAGGCGCGCCGCGAAGAGGCCGGCGCGCGTCTGGAGGGCACGGTCGCGCTCGCCTGGCAGGAGATCGATGAGGCGATCCGCCAGTGGCAGCTGGCGCGCGCGCGGCTCACCGAGGCGCGCGGGCCCGTCTACGACGCCGCGCGGCACATCTACGCCGAGACCGTGCGCGGCTTCGAGGCCGGCGCCAACGACCGCACCGAGCTGGTTGCCGCACGCGTGGCGCAGACGCTCGCCGAGCTGCAGGTGCTCGACGCGCTGCGCGCCGCCCAGGAGGCGCTCGCAATCCTCGAGGATGCGCTGCGCCGCCCGCTCGAGGGACCGGAGCTCACGCTCACCGCAACCCTGGCGTCCCCGCCGGTGGCCACCGAGGGAGTCACGAGATGACGAGGTACGCGCGCGCGCGGCGCAGCTTTGGCGTGCTGCTGGCCTTGGGCGTCGGTGCGCTCGGCGCGGGTTACGCGCAAGGCGGGGACGCCGCGCCGCAGCCGATCACGCTCGGCGCCGCCGAGCAGGCGCGGCTTGGCGTGCAGACGCAGCTCCTCATCGCGGCGCCCGCGCCGCAGGGTCTCGCGACGACCGCACGGGTGCTCGACCCGGGAGCGCTGATCCAGCTCGATGCCGATCTGGCGGCGGCGTCCGCAAGTCTCGCGGCCTCGCGCGCCGAGGCCAGCCGCACGCGAGCGCTGTACGCGGAGGATCGCACCGCTTCGGCACACGCACTGGAGATGGCCGAGGCACAGGCGCAGGCCGACCTGCAGCGCGTGAGCGGCGCGCAGCGGCGCCTGTTGATCGAGTGGGGCGACGGTGTGGCGCGCCTGCCGGCCCGGCGGCGCGCCGCGCTGTTGAATGATCTGGCGCACGTGCGCTCGGAGCTGGTGCGCATCGAGCTGCCCGCGGAGGCGCCGGTGCCTGCGGCGGGCACCGCCGTGCGCCTGCAGAGCAGCGCCGCAGCGACCCTGATGCAGGCGAAGGTGTTAGGTCTGTTGCCGGTTGCGGACCCGCGCCTGCAGACGCGCGGGGTGCTGGCCGAGCTCAGTGGCTCGCAGGCGCAGCTCGCGGTCGGGCAGATGCTCAGCGCGCAGTTGCCCGCCTCCGCCTCGGCGGCAGGGGTCGTCCTGCCGCGCGGCGCACTGCTGCGCAAGGCCTCGCAGGTTTGGGCGTACGTGCAGACGGGGCCGGCCACTTTCGTGCGCCGCGAGGTGACGGGCTTCCAGCCGCTCGCCGAGGGGTGGTTCGTCTCGGGCGGATTCGCGCCGGGCGAGCGCGTGGTCAGCGCCGGCGCCGCCGCGCTCCTGGGGGTGGAAGCTCCCGCCGGCGGCGGGGACTGACATGCTCGCCGCGATCGTCCGCTGGTCGCTGCGCTTTCCGGTCGTGGCGTGCGTGCTGGCGGGGATGCTCGTCCTGTACGGCGTGCTGGTGCTGGCGCGCGCCAGGTACGACGTGTTCCCGGAGTTCGTGCCTCCGCAGGCGGCGGTGCAGACCGAGGCGCCGGGGCTGGTCGCCGAGCAGGTGGAGTTGCTGGTGACGCTGCCGATCGAGCAGGCGATCAGTGGCGCGAGCGGCGTGCAGGCGGTGCGCTCGGAAACGATCTCCGGGCTGTCGGTGGTGATTGTGGTGTTCCAGGAGAACATCGATCCGTACCGCGCGCGGCAGATCGTCGCCGAGGCCCTCGGTCAGGTCAGCGCCAGGCTGCCGCTGGGCGTCAAGGCACCGAAGCTCGAGCCGCTGACCTCCTCGACCATGGACCTGCTGAAGCTCGGCTTCGTGAGCGACGCTCTGTCGCCCATGCAGTTGCGCGATCTGGTGCAGTGGACCATCCGCCCGCGGCTGCTCGCGGTTCCGGGAGTCGCCCGGGCGACGCTCTACGGGGGCGACGAGCGGCAGCTGCAGGTGCAGGTCGAGCCGCGTGAGCTGAACGCGCGCGACCTGGCTTTCGGCGACGTCGTGGCGGCGGTGCGCTCCGCTACCGGGGTGCGCGGCGGGGGTTTCATCGAGACTCCCAACCAGCGCGTGCTCATCGAGAGCCGCGGCCAGACGCTCGACGTGGCGGCGCTGGCGGCCGCCGTGGTGCCCGCCGCCTCGGCGGCGCCCGCTACCGCGGCGGCCCCGGGCGCGGCGCCGACGCCGCTGCGGCTGCGAGACTTTGCGACCGTCACGGACGGGGTGGCGCCGAAGTTCGGCGACACCCTCATCATGGGCAGACCGGGCGTGCTGCTGAACCTCTCCAGCCAGTACGGCGCCAACACGCTCATCGTGACACGGGCGGTGGAGGCGGCGCTCGCGGAGCTCGCCCCGGCCCTGCGCGCGCGTGGCGTGACGTTGTACGCGGGGCTGCACCGCCCGGCCAACTTCATCGAGAACGCACTCGCGGGCATCCGCCTGGACGTGCTGCTGGGTGCGGTGCTGATCACGCTGGTGCTGTTCCTGTTCCTGCGCGACCTGCGCAGCGTCGCGGTGACATTCGTTTCCATTCCGCTCGCGCTGCTCGCCGCCGTGATCGTAGTGGACGCGCTCGGCTGGACCATCAACACCATGACCCTGGGGGGGCTGGCGGTGGCGCTCGGCGTGGTGGTCGACGATGCCATCATCGGCGTGGAGAACATCGTGCGGCGCCTGCGTGGCACGCACGCCCACGGCCTCGAGGCCCGGGACGTCATCCACAACGCAACGGTCGAGGTGCGCGCGCCGGTCGTGTATGCGACCTTCGTCGTGGTGCTGGTGCTGGCGCCGATGCTGCTGCTGTCCGGGCTGCAGGGCAGTTTCTTCGGGCCGCTCGCCGCGTCCTTCTCGCTGGCGACCCTGGCCTCGCTCATCGTGGCGCTCACCGTCACACCCGCCGCCGCCTGGCTGCTGCTGATGCGCACCGAGCCGCATGCGGAAGCCGCGTGGCTTACGCGCCTGAAAGACCGTCATGAGGCGCTGCTGCGCCGCTGGAGCGCCTTCCCGCGCCGCGTGATCATCGGCTCGGTCCTCGTGATGCTGCTCGCCGCGGCGGCGTTGCCGCTGTTTGGGAGCGAGCTCATGCCGCCATTTCGCGAGGGTCATTTCGTCGTGCAGGCCTATGCCACCCCCGGTACCTCACTCGCCGCCATGAGGACCCTGGGCGCGCGCGTGGCGCGCGAGCTGCTGGCGATCCCCGGCATCGTGACCGTCGAGCAGACCATGGGTCGCGCGGAATCCGGCGAGGACACCTGGGAGCCGAACCGCAGTGAGTTTCACCTCGAGCTCAAGCGCATGTCGGGCGGCGCGGAAGAAGCGACCCAGGCCGCCATCCGTGCCGTGCTGCAGCACTATCCGAGCCTGCGCACCGAGGTGCTGACCTTTCTCGGCGATCGCCTGAGCGAGTCGCTCTCCGGTGAGGCCGCGCCCGTGACCGTCAACGTGTTTGGTCCGGGTCTGGACGAGCTCGACCGGGTGGCGGATGAGATTGCGGCCGTTGCGCGCACGGTGCCGGGAGCGAGCGACGTGCAGGTGCAGGCGCCCTCGGGAGCACCGTTCCTGCGCGTGGACTTGAAGCCCGAGCAACTCGGCCAGTACGGCTTCACCGCCGCCGATGTGCTCGATACGGTCGAGACCGCTTACCAGGGTACGACCGCGGCGCAGGTGTACGACGCGAACAAGGTCATCGATCTCACCGTGCGGCTGCCGCCGGCCGAGCGCGTCGATCCGGAGGCGATCGGGCAGCTCCTGGTGCGCACCGCGAGCGGCGTGACCGTGCCGCTGAAGGACCTCGCCACGCTCTCGCTCACGGAAGGGCGCACCAGCATCATGCACGAGGGGGCGCGGCGCCGGCAGGTGGTGACCCTCAACCCCACGACCTCGGACGTCGGCGGGTTCGTGGCGCAGCTGCAGAAGGCGATCGCGCGGCGCGTGAAGCTGCCACCCACGGTGTACCTGGAATTCGCCGGCGCCGCGAGCGGGGAGCGCCAGGCGCGCCATGAGCTGCTGGTGCACTCGGCGCTCGCGGCGCTGGGAATCATGCTGCTGTTGTCGCTCGCGTTTCACGACGCGCGCAGCGTGCTGCTCATCCTCGCCACCGCACCCTTTGCCCTCGTAGGCGGGGTGCTCGCGGTGGCGCTCACCGGCGCGACGCTCTCGATCGGCTCGCTGGTCGGCTTCGTCACGCTGTTCGGCATCGTCGCGCGCAATGCCATCCTGCTGATTGCCCACCTCGCGCATCTGATGGCGGTCGAGGGTGAGCCGTGGTCGCTGCCGACCGTGCTGCGCAGCACCCGCGAGCGGCTCGTGCCGATTCTCATGACCGCTCTGGTGACGGCGCTGGGGCTGCTGCCGCTCGCGCTCGGGAGCGGCGAGGCCGGACGCGAGGTGCAGGGGCCGATGGCGAGCGTAATCCTGGGGGGCCTCGCCACCTCCACACTCATGACGCTCGTGGTGCTGCCGATCCTGATCTGGCGGTTCGGGCCGCTCGGGCGCGCGGATGCCAGCGGCGCGCGTTAGACGCCCCGCGCCCGTTCCCGGCCACAATATTCCCAGTCCGTCAGGCGTCTTAACAGGCAGATGTCTGCCGCGCTCATCCACCCACTGACCGCTGCCGCGCAGGACCGCGAGATCGCTGCCACCGTGCAGCGCGAGCGTGGGCACCTGCTGGCGTTCATCCGCCAGCGGATTGCCGATGCGGCTGAAGCCGAGGATGTCCTGCAGGAGGCGCTGTACGAGCTGGTGCTGGCCTACCGCATGATGCGGCCGGTGGAACAGGCGCGCGCGTGGCTCACACGGGTGGCGCGCAACCGCATCATCGACCGGTTTCGCAGCAGGAGCCGGGAGCCGCGGGCGGTTTCGCCGGCGGCGGCGGGCGAGGAGCTCGACGACAGCACATTCGAGGATCTGCTGCCCGCGCCCGATAGCGGACCGGAGTCGGCTTTCGTTCGCGAGTTGCTGCTCGAGGAGATCGAGGCGGCACTCGAGGAGCTGCCGCGCGAGCAGCGCGAGGTATTCGTGGCGCACGAGATCGACGGTGTGTCCTTCAAGGAGCTGTCGGCACGCTCGGGCGTGAGCGTCAACACACTGCTCTCGCGCAAGCGCTACGCGGTGCTGCACCTGCAGCAGCGGCTGCGGGCGGCCTGGGACCATTGGCTGCTGACATGAGGAGGACGATGTGAGAGGTCGAGCTCGTTGGGTAGTGAAGGGGATCGCGTTCCTCGCTCTGGCGATCGCCGCCCTGGCGCTCCTGAGCCTGGTGGTGATGAGTCTGTGGAACTGGCTCGTCCCGAGTCTGTTTCACGGTCCGGCGGTGCAGTACTGGCAGGCCGTGGGCCTGTTGCTGCTCGCACGGATTCTGTTCGGGGGTTTGCGCGCACGGGGCGGGTGGCATGGTCACTGGCGCCAGCGCATGTGGCGTGAGCGCTGGGCGAACATGACGCCCGAGGAGCGCGAGCGGCTGCGGCAGAGGTTCCAGCATCGCTGTGGTCAGCGCCTGGACCCGGCGCAGGGCACGACCGCGCCGCCGACCTCATGACCCGCCGCGCGCGGATTTGACGCCGGGCGCCGCGCCTCTCAACATGCCGCGCACCGTGATTCCGCGCACCATGACCGCGGTCGAGATTGGCGAACCCGGGCCACCGGAGGTGCTGCGCGCGGTGCAGCGACCCGTGCCGCAACCGGGGACCGGGGAGGTGTTGATTCGCGTCGCCGCGGCTGGCGTGAACCGGCCGGACGTGCTGCAACGCAAGGGTCTGTACCCGCCGCCCGCGGGCGTCACCGACATTCCGGGCCTGGAGCTCGCCGGCGAGGTCGTGCTTCTGGGTCCGGGAGTGCGCGCGCCGCCCGAGGGGGCCAGGGTGTGCGCGCTGGTGGCCGGCGGCGGCTATGCCCAGTACGTCGCCGCGCCGGCGGTGCAATGCCTGCCGGTGCCCGTGCAGCTGAGTCTCGAGGAAGCCGCGGCGCTGCCGGAGACCTTCTTTACCGTGTGGCTGAACGTGTTCGAGCGCTCGCGCCTGCAGCGCGGCGAGACCCTGCTGGTGCACGGCGGCGCGAGCGGCATCGGGACCACCGCGATCCTGCTCGGCAAGGCGTTCGAGGCGCACGTCATCGTCACGGCGGGCAGCGCGCAGAAATGCGCTGCCTGCCGCGAGCTGGGGGCGGATCTGGCCATCAACTACCGCGAGGCCGACTTCGTCGAGGCGACGCTGCACGCGACCGAGGGCAGGGGGGCGGATGTCATTCTCGACATGGTGGGCGGGGACTACCTGCCGCGCAACGTAGCCGCCGCCGCCCTCGAGGGACGAATCGCGCTCATCGCCACGCAGGGCGGCACCCGATCGGAGCTCGATCTGCGGGCGCTCATGGCGAAACGACTCACGCTCAGCGCCTCGACGCTGCGCTCGCAGCCGGTGCAGAACAAGGGCCGCCTCGCGCAGGCGCTGCTGGAGAACGTGTGGCCGCTGTTCGCCTCCCGCGGGCTGAAGCCCGTGATCCACTCGCGTTTCCCGCTCGCCGATGCGGCGCTCGCCCACAAGCTGATGGAATCCGACCTGCACATCGGCAAGATCGTACTGGTCGTATGAGGGGAGCGGTGCGCGTGGCGCCGCCGGGGGCGCTACCTGCGGGTGGCGCGCGAGGGTTGCCGCAAAGTGTGAACTGCGGCGGCGGCGCAGCAGGAATTCGCCATAACGTCACGGAATTGCCGTACCCTTTGGCGCCAGACTCGCACCACGATCCAAGGAGAGCGTCTGCATGAGTCTCTCGCCCTACGGCCTGGTTGAGTTGCCCGTCTGGGGGTATGCGCTGGTGACCTTCGTCACCATCCAGGTGATGTTTCTCGGGGTGACGCTGTACCTGCACCGTGATCAATCCCACGGCGGCCTCATCCTGCACCCGGGGCTCCGGCACGTGTTCCGCTTCTGGCTGTGGTTCAGCTCCGGGGCGGTCACCAAGGAATGGGTCGCGGTGCACCGCCGCCACCATGCGCACGCCGACAGGCAAGGCGATCCCCACAGCCCGGTGGTGTTTGGTTTGCGGCGCGTGCTGTTCGAGGGATATGAGCTGTACGGCGTCGCGGCACACGATGCGGAAACTCTGAAGAACTACGGGCGCGGCACGCCGCAGGACTGGCTCGAACGGCGTCTCTACAGCGCCTACCCGCACTTCGGCATCGTGGTGTTCGTCGCCGCGCACCTGTTGCTGTTCGGCGTTCCGGGCATCGTGATGATCGCCGTGCACCTCGTGGCGCAGCCGTTCTTTGCCGGCGGCGTCATCAACGGGCTCGGCCACGCGGTCGGTTACCGCAGCTTCGAGATGCCATCCACCGCGACCAACCTCGTGCCGTGGGCGCTGCTGCTCGGGGGCGAGGAGCTGCACAACAATCACCACGCGTTCCCGCGCTCGGCGCGTTTCGCGGTGCAGCGCTGGGAGATCGATATCGGCTGGCTGTGGATACGCCTGTTCAGTGCCCTGGGACTGGCGCGCGTGCGCTGCGTGGCTCCGCGCCCGCAATTGGAGCGCCGACGGCGCGATCTGGACGTCGACACCGTGAACGCGCTGTTCACCAATCGCATGCACGTGCTGCGCGACTACGCGCGCCGTGTGGTGCTGCCCGTGTGCCGTGAGCTGGCGCGGCGTGAGCCTCACGGCTCGCTGCCGCTGATCGCCCCGAAACTGCTGGTGCGGCATCCGGCGCTGCTGGCCGAGGAGGCGCGCCGCAAGCTGCGCGAGCTGCTCGAGCGGCACGAGGTGTTGCGCCGGGTGGTCGAGTACCGCGACAGCCTGCAGCAGCTGTGGAACGGCTCTGCGAATCCGGCCCGCGCCGTGGCGCAGCTGCGCGAGTGGTGCAGCCGTGCCGAGAGCAGCGGCATCCGCGCGCTGCGCGACTTCGCGCAGGGCCTGCCTGCCTACGTGCGCGGCTAACGCCCGCACGAGCGCATCGAGCCCGCGCGAGCGCATCGAGGGCTACCTGTCCGGAAGACTCGTCGCGCGCGTCACGGTGCGCATGGCGAAGCTCGAGTGCACGCGGGCGACGCTCGGCAGGCGCGTGAGATGCTGGTTGTGAATGCGCTCGAAGTCCGCCAGGTCCGCGACCACCAGCCGCAGCAGGTAGTCATGCTCCCCGGTCATGAGATAGCACTCCATGACCTCCGGCACCTTGCGCACGGCGCTCTCGAAGGCCTCCAGTCCCGCCTGGCTCTGCCGATCGAGCGTGATGCTCACGAACACATTCACCGGGAAGCCGGCCTTGTGCTGATCGATCAGCGCGGTGTAGCCCTCGATGAGTCCGGATTCCTCGAGTGCGCGCACGCGCCGCAGGCAGGCCGATTCCGACAGATTGACCTTCCCCGCGAGCAGCGTGTTGGTGATGCGCGCGTCCTGCTGCAGCAGGCGCAGAATGGCGCGATCGTAGCGGTCAAGCTCCATGGGCGCAGAATTCCATCACATAAGGGCCGATAGACCGCAGATTCTGCCACAGCCGCGGGCCCGGACCTTTGATTTAGCAAGACTCACCGCGCGCTGAAACATAATCTGGCTGCCAGTCAGGATGCTGGAGACAGCTATGCGCGTCGGGGTTCCGCGGGAAATCAAGGTTCATGAATACCGCGTCGGCCTGGTGCCGGCGGGAGTGCGCGAGCTGGTGGCCGCCGGACACGAAGTGCTCGTCGAGAGCGGCGCGGGCAACGGCATCGGGGTCGACGACGCCCAGTTCCGGGCCGCCGGGGCTGCGATCGCCGCACACGCCGGCGAAGTCTTTGAGCGCGCCGAATTGGTGGTCAAGGTCAAGGAGCCGCAACCGGCCGAGTGCGAGATGCTGCGCCAGGGCCAGGTGCTGTTCACATACCTGCACCTGGCCGCGGACCCGGTGCAGGCGCGGGGTCTGATGAAATCCGGCGTCACCGCCATCGCTTACGAGACGGTCACGGCGCCCAACGGCTCGCTGCCGCTGCTCACGCCCATGAGCGAGGTGGCGGGCCGTATGTCGATCCAGGTGGGAGCAGCGAGCCTGCAGAAGGCCAATGGGGGCTTCGGCATCCTGCTCGGCGGAGTGCCCGGCGTGCCGCCGGCGAAAGTGGTGATTCTCGGCGGTGGCGTCGCGGGTACCCACGCGGCGGAAATGGCCGTCGGCCTGCGCGCCGACGTCACGGTGGTCGACCGCTCGGTCGATCGCCTGCGCGAGCTGTCGTCCATGTTCGGATCGGCGCTGCGCACGGAGTATTCGACCACCGCCACTATCGAGCGGCTGGTGCGCGATGCCGACCTGGTCGTCGGGGCGGTGCTGGTCGCCGGAGCCACCGCGCCCAAGCTCCTCACCCGCGCCATGATCGCGACCATGAAACCCGGTGCGGTGCTGGTGGACATCTCCATCGACCAGGGCGGTTGCTTCGAGACCAGCCGCCCCACGACCCACGCGGAGCCGACCTTCGTGGTGGATGGCGTCATCCACTACTGTGTCGCCAACATGCCCGGCGCGGTTCCCCGCACCTCGACGCTCGCGCTCACGAACGCAACGCTCCCCTACGTGCGCGCGCTGGCGGACCTGGGCTGGCAGGCGGCGCTGCGGCGCGACCCGGGACTGGCCGCGGGTCTGAACGTGCACGCGGGGGAGATCACGCACGAGGTGGTCGCGAAGGCGCTCGGCCTGAAGGCGCGTCCGGGCACCCGCTAGGCACAAGTTGCGCCGCCGTGGCGCGGCTCCCTACAAAGGGAGGTGGCCCCTTGCGCCGCGTGCCGTTACGCTACGCGGCCGTTGCCACACCTTCGGAGGTTCCCGTGATCAAGACTGCGCTGTCGGCCGCCATGCTGACGCTCGCGGCAGGTGCCGTGCTTGCCGAGCCCGTGACGTACCAGATCGACCCGGCCCACACCTATCCGAGCTTCGAGGCGGATCACTTCGCCGGGATGTCGGTGTGGCGCGGCAAGTTCGACAAGACCTCCGGGACGATCTTACTCGACAAGGAGAAGGGGACCGGGACGGTGGATATCACCGTGGACACCTCCTCGATCGACTTCGGCATGCCCAAGCTCAATGAGCACACCAAATCCGCCGAGATGTTCGACGTGGAGAAATATCCGACCGCGACCTACAAGGGCAAGCTCGCCGGCTTCAAGAGCGGCGTGCCGACCGAAGTGGACGGGCAGTTCACCCTGCACGGCGTGACCCATCCTCTGAAGCTCAGCATCAGTCAGTTCAAGTGCATGACCTACCCGGACAAGAAGGAGCATTGCGGCGCGGATGCCTCGGGGACCTTCAACCGTGCCGATTACGGCATCAGCTACGGCGACAAGTACGGCTTCAAGATGGATGTGAAGCTGGCGATCCAGGTGGAAGGGGTGCGCGGCAGCTGAAGGGACCCGCGCGCTCGTGCGTCAGTTGATCCGGGATGCGACCTCGCTGGCGATCGCCAGCGAGGCCGTGAGGCCCGGGGACTCGATTCCAAACAGATTGACCACCGGCAGCACGCCGTGCGTGCGCGCGTCGTCGATGCGAAAATCCGCGGGCGGCTCGCCGGGGCCGGAGATCTTGGGCCGCACGCCGGCGTAAGCCGGCTGCAGCGCGCCATCCTTGAGCTCCGGCCAGTAGCGCCGGACGGCCGCGTAGAACACCGCGGCGCGTCGCTCGTCCACGGCGTATTCGCACGCCTCGATCCACTGCACGTCCGGTCCGAAGCGCGCGCGCCCCGCGAGGTCCAGGGTGAGGTGTATGCCGAGTCCGCCCGCTTCGGGCAGCGGGTAGATCAGTCGCTGAAACGGCGCTGCGGTGTTGAGCGTGAAGTAGTTACCCTTGGCAAAGTGCGCCACCGGGATGTGCAGCGGCGGAAAGCCCTTCATCAGGCGGGCCACCGCCGGCGCCTGCAGCCCCGCGCAGTTGACGAGCGTGCGGGCACGCAGCGCAGCCTCGGCGCCGTTCACGCCGATGCGCACCGTGTGCTCCTCGAGCACCACGCGCGTGACGGTGCTGGCGCACACCAGCGTGGCGCCGTGGTGCTCCGCTTCCCCGAGGAGCGCCAGCATCAGACCCTGCGCATCGACGATGCCGGTGAGCGGTGAGTGCAGCGCTGCGGCACAAGCGAGTCGTGGCTCGAGCGCCAGAGCCTCGGGACGCTCGAGCAGCGCCAGTTCCACGCCGTTGGCGCGCGCCGCGGCGCCAATCCGGGTCAGCTCGGGAAGCTGGGCTGCGGTGCTGGCGACGATGAGCTTGCCGCAGCGCCGATGGGCGATGTCGCGCTCGCGACAGAACTCGTACAGGCGCTCACGGCCCGCGACGCACAGGCGTGCCTTGAGGGAGCCGCGCGGATAGTAGATGCCGGCGTGGATCACCTCGCTGTTGCGCGAGCTGGCGCCGGTGCCGAAGCGCTCGGCCGCTTCGAGAATCAGTACCTCGCGGCCCCGCAGCGCGAGTTCCCGCGCCACCGCGAGCCCGACCACGCCCGCTCCAACCACGACCGCATCCGCGCTATCCATTCGGGGGCGAGTGTAGCGTCAGCCGCCTCGGGGCGGTGTCACAGCGCACGCGCGGCGTGCGCCGGGTCGTACAATGCGCGCAGTCGCGCCGCTGTCGCCGACAGGAGAGATCAGTGCCTGCCGTGAATTATCGCCTGGACGGCGAGGTCGCCGTGCTGACGATCGCCAATCCGCCTGTGAATGCCCTGAGCCTCGCGGTGCGCGTAGCTCTGCTGCAGGGGCTGCAACGCGCCGAGCACGAGGCGGGAGTGCGGGCGATTGTGGTGACGGGGGCCGATGGCACGTTCTGCGCCGGCGCGGACATCAACGAGGTGGCCTCGGGCCTGGTGCTGACGTCGCCCATCACGCGCGAGGTGCAGGCGCAGATGGAGGGGGCGTCGAAGCCGATCGTGGCTGCGATCGAGGGCGTGGTTCTGGGCGGGGGCTTTGAGCTCGCGCTCGCCTGCCACTGGCGCATCGCGGCCCGGGGCGCAAGGGTCGGGCTGCCGGAGGTGAAGCTCGGCCTGATCCCCGGCGCGGGCGGCACGCAGCGCTTCACGCGCCTCGCCGGGCCCGAAGCCGCGCTCGAGTCGATCACCGCCGGCGCACAGATCCCGGCGGCGCGCGCGCTCGAGCTGGGACTGGTGGACGCGCTCGCCGATCCGCCGCTCGCCGGCGCGCTCGCTCTCGCCCGGCAGGCCATTGCCGAAAAGCGCCCGCTGCGGATCACGAGCGAGCTGAGCGAGCGCATCCGCCTGGTGAGCCCGGACCTGTTCGCCGCGTTTCGCCGCAAGCTCGAGCCGAAGGCGCACGGCCAACTCGCACCCTGGAGAATCGTCGACAGCATCGAAGCCGCCTGCACGCTGCCGAAAGAGGCGGCGTTTGCGCGCGAACGCGAGTATTTCATCGAGTGCCGCGATAGCCCGCAGTGCCAGGCGCTGGTGCACCTCTTTTTCGCCGAGCGCGAGGCGCGCAGGATTCCGGGACTCGACGCGCAGGTGACGCCGCTGCCGATCCGGCGCGCCGCGGTGGTCGGCGCCGGCACCATGGGTACCGGCATCGCCATGACATTCGCCAACGCCGGCATCCCGGTGTCGGTGCTGGAGCTGTCGGGGGAGGCGCTCGAGCGGGGCTTGAGCCTCATCGCCAGGAACTATCAGGGCTCGGTGGCGCGCGGCAGCCTGACACGTGAGCGCGCGGAGCGCTCGCTCGCCCTGATTCACGGCGTCACCGACTACCAGGCGCTCGGCACCGCGGACATCGTCATCGAGGCGGTGTTCGAGGACATGAAGGTGAAGCAGGAGGTGTTCGCCCGGCTCGACCAGGTGGCCGCCGCGCACTCCATTCTCGCCACCAACACCTCGACCCTGGACATCGACATGATCGCCGCCAGCACCTCACGGCCGCAGCAGGTGGTGGGCACTCATTTCTTCAGTCCCGCGAACGTCATGAAGCTGCTGGAGAACGTACGCGGCACACACACCTCCCCGCAGACCATCGCGACCGTGATGACGCTCGCCAGGGCTCTCGGCAAGATCGCCGTACTGGCGGGCAATTGCGACGGCTTCATCGGCAATCGCATGCTGATGTTCTACGGGGCGGAGGCCGAATTCCTGCTCGAAGAAGGGGCAACGCCCGAGCAGATCGATCGCGTCATCGAGGGTTTCGGTTTCGCCATGGGGCCGCTGGCGGTACGGGACCTGGCCGGCAACGACGTGGGCCTGGCCATCCGCAAGGGCCGCAGGCTCCCTCCCGATGAGCGCAGCTCTCCGATCCTGGAGCGCCTGGTGGGCGAGGGGCGGCTGGGTCAGAAGGCGGGTAAGGGCTTCTACCGCTACGAGGGACGCACGCGTATCCCGGACGCGCAGGTGCTGGCGCTGATCGAGGCAGTGTCGCGCGATCTTGGCATTCAGCGCCGTCAGATCTCCGATGAGGAGATTCTCGATCGGCTGCTGCACCCGCTGGTGAACGAAGGCGCGCGCGTCGTCGAGGAAGGCATCGCCATTCGCGCCAGCGACGTGGACGTCGTGTATGTGAACGGCTACGGGTTCCCGGCCTACAAGGGCGGCCCCATGTACTGGGCACAGCAGGCGGGCCTCGCGCGGGTGGTGCAGACCATGCGCCGCCTGGCGCCGACGCATGGCGCGCGCTGGCGTCCGGCACCGCTGCTCGAGCGCCTGGCGGCCTCCGGCATGGGTTGGAACGACTGACCGTTATTCCGAAGCAGGACCGACAGCAGGGGGAGTCATGTCACGCGCAGGCACGGTCGGGGTGATCACGGCCATGGTGCTGATGAGTGCCGCGCACGCGGACACGCCGGCGGACAACCAGCACGCCGCGCCCGGCGTGCCAGCAAGCGTTGCGCAGTGGGCTCACGGGGCGTCTCTGTTTCAGGGACTGGGTGATTTTCACCGCGCGGTGACGACCTCCGTGCCGCTCGCACAGCAGTACTTTGATCAGGGCATGCGCCTCTTGTGGGCCTTCAATCACGATGAGTCGACCCGCTCCTTTGCCCGGGCCGCCGAGCTCGATCCGGCGTGCGCCGCCTGCTACTGGGGCGTGGCGCTCACCGTGGGACCCAACTACAACCTCCCGGCGATGGCGGAGCCGCGCGCGCGGGTCGCCTGGGAGGCGCTGCAGAAGGCGCGGGAAAACGCGACGCCGGCTTCCCCCGTGGAGCAGGCGCTCATCGGCGCGCTCGCGGCGCGCTATCCAGCGCCGCGGCCACCACCAGCCGCGGACTCCGACGCCGTCCTCAACGCGTACGCCGCGGCGATGCGCAAAGTAGCCGAGCGCTTCCCGGATGATCTCGACGTGCAGACCCTGTGCGCGGAGAGCGAGATGAACGTGCATGCCTGGAAGCTGTGGAGCGCCGACGGTCAGCCGGTCGCGGGGACGCTGCAGATCGAGAAACGGCTGGAGTCGGTGTTGCAGCGCAGTCCCACCCACCCGGGCGCGAATCACTACTACATTCATGTGATGGAGGCCTCGCCCGATCCCGCCAAGGCGCTGGCGTCCGCCGAACGGCTGCGCGGCATGATGCCGGCGGCGGGACATCTGGAGCACATGCCCGCTCACATCATGCAGCGCGTCGGGCGTTACGAGGATGCGGCCGAGGCGAACCGCCGCGGCGTGGCGGCCGATGAGGTGTACTTCCGCACCACCTCGGCGCCGGACTACTACCGCATGTATCTCGCTCACAACTACGCGTTTCTCGCGTTCTCGGCGGCCATGGAGGGACGCAAGGCGGAGACACTCGCCGCGGTGCAGAGCGTGCTGCAGAGCATCCCCCTCGACATGATGCTCGCCATGGGCGACTCGGGCTGGAGTCTCACCCAGCAGTACGCGGCGCTGGTGCGCTTCGGACTGTGGGACGAGATGATCGCGCAGCTGGCGCCGGATCCGCGCGCCAGCGGTCTCACGGCCGGTTACTTCTATGGCCGCGGCGTAGCGCTCGCCGCCCGTGGCCGGCTCGATGAGGCGAAGGGCGCGCTGGCGGCGTTGCAACAGCTGGGCGGCACGGTTGCGGCGGATGCCGCGGCGGGATTCAACACGCTGCGGGACGTGCTGAGTGTGGCACAGCCGATCGTGGCGGCGCGCATCGCCGCATCCGAGGAGCGCGGCGAGGACGCGATCACGCTCCTCGAGCAGGCGGTTGCAGCCGAAGACCGGCTCTCGTACAACGAGCCCGCGGACTGGTTCTTCCCCGCGCGCCATCTTCTCGGGGCTCAGCTGCTGCTCGGCGGGCAGGCCAGGCGGGCGGAGCAGGTCTATCGGCAGGACCTGCGGCACAACCCCGGCAACGGCTGGGCACTGCAGGGACTTGCCGCGGCGCTCACCGCGCAGGGCAGAGCCGCAGACGCCGCCCACGCGAGGCACGAGTTGGATGCCGCGTGGCGGCACGCCGACCTACGGCTGCCGGGGTCCGCCTTCTGGTTCGCCGGCGCCGACAGCAGCGATTGCGCCTGTCAGCATCAAGTCTCAGGCGAGCGGCAGCCGGGTCGTGAACTTCTTGGTACGCAGCACGAAGCTGGTGTTGACTGAGCGCACCGCGCCGAGCTGCAGCAGCTGCGTGGAGAGGAAATGCTCGTACGCCTCCATGCTGGCGGCGACGATGCGCAACAGGTAGTCGTTCGCCCCGCTCATGGAGTGGCATTCGAGCACCTCGGGGCGCTCCTTCACGAGCTGATCGAATTGCCGCACCGATTCGGGGTGATGGTTCTCGAGTGAGACGACGGCGTAGGCGAGAATCGGCAGGCCGATGGCCGGCGCCCGCAGCAGCGTGGCGTAGGCGGCGATGAATCCGGCCTCTTCCAGCCGCCGCAGGCGCCGCCAGCACGGCGCGGGCGACAGCCCGACGCGCTTCGCCAACTCCTGGTTGGAGATGCGCGCATCCGACTGCAGCTCTTCGAGGATCCGCCGGTCGAGGCGATCGAGGGTCCGGGTCACGCAATAATCTTGCCAGAAGTCTGTCCAAGAGGGCAATTGAAGCAAGGTAATTGCACAACTTAGGGCATAAGCTCACCCGCCATGTCTGCACGGCCTGCCGCGATAACCGACACCTCACCCGCCAGCGTGGCCCCGGGGCTGCTAAGTGACTGGACACGTGTGACCTCGCTTGTTCACGCCTCGCGGGCCCTCGACGATCT
The DNA here is from genome assembly GCA_035511775.1 of Steroidobacteraceae bacterium. Classification (GTDB taxonomy): domain Bacteria; phylum Pseudomonadota; class Gammaproteobacteria; order Steroidobacterales; family Steroidobacteraceae; genus 13-2-20CM-66-19. The sequence continues at coordinate 16,775 of DATKEZ010000042.1, forward strand.
CGAGGAGACCCGTCTCGTGCCCGAGCGCAAGGTGCTCTATCAGTTCTCGGCGCGTGGCCATGACCTGGCGCAGATCCTGCTCGGGCTGCAGCTCACGGACGCGCACGATGGGGTGTCGTCCTACTACCGCTCGCGTCCGCTGATGCTCGCGCTCGGCGTGAGCCTGGAAGATGCGGCCGCCGGGCCGCTCGCGCGCAGCGGCTCCTTCAGTGGCGGCCGCGACATCGGAGTGGTGTTCAATGTCCCGGGCCGCGGGGGCCCCACCGTGCTGCCCGCGTGTGGCGGTGTCGGGACGCAGTACACCCCGGGCGCCGGCTGGGCGCAGGCGATTCGTTACCGGCATGAGGCGCTGCGGGATGCCTCTTACGCGAGCAGTATTGCCGTGGTGCTGGGCGGGGACGCCTCCTGCGCCACCAATGGCTTCTGGTCGGCGCTCAACATCGCGACCACGCTGAAGCTTCCCATGCTGTTCTACATCGAGGACAACGGCTTTGGCATCTCGGTGAGCTCGCATCTGCAGACTCCCGGGGGCAACATCGCGGCGAACCTGCGCTCGTTTGCCGGCCTGACCATCCTGGAGGGCGATGGGAGCGATCCGCCCGCGGCGGCCGAGCTGACGCGACGCGCGGTCGCGCGGGTGCGGGAGGAGCGTACGCCGCTCCTGCTGCGTCTGACGGTCCCGCGCCTGTGCGGCCACTCCGGGCAGGACACGCAGGCCTACAAGTCGGCGCAGATCCTCAAGGATGAGCGTGCACGCGATCCGCTGATACACCTGCATGAGTTTCTGGTCCCGGCCGTGATGGCGGAGTCGGACTGGACGCGCCTCGCGCGCGAGGCGCGGCTTGAGGTCGAGCGGGCGATCGACAGGGCCCTGGCGCGACCCCCACCCGATCCGCAGCACCTCACGCGGCATGTTTTCGCGCAAGCTTCCGACGGCGCGCACGCGCTGCAGCAGCAGGGCGGTCTCGCTCCCGAGGGGCACGTGTTCGCCCCTTCGAGCCTGACGGCGCGACCCGAAGCGACGCGCATCAACATGCTCACCGCGATCCGCCGCACGCTCGATGTCGAGCTCGGCGCCAATCCCCGCATGCTGGTGTTCGGCGAGGACGTTGGCCCCAAGGGCGGGGTGCACGGAGCGACCCTCGGGCTGCAGGACAAGTACGGGGTGGAGCGCGTATTCGACACCAGCCTGTCGGAGGAAGGAATCATCGGACGGGCGGTCGGCATGGCGCTCGCGGGGCTGCTGCCGGTCGCGGAGATCCAGTTCCGCAAGTACGCGGATCCTGCGGCAGAGCAGTTGAATGACTGCGGGACGCTGCGCTGGCGCACTCACAATCGCTTTGCCGCCCCGATCGTGGTGCGCATGCCGGGCGGATTCTTCAAGTGCGGCGACCCCTGGCACAGCCAGACCAACGAGGTCGCGTGGGTGCACGGCGTGGGCTGGCAGGTGGCGATGCCCTCGAACGCCGAGGACGCGGTGGGACTGCTGCGGCGGGCGTTGCGTGGCAACGATCCGGTGATCTTCTTCGAGCACCGGGCGATGCTCGATGGCGCCTGGGCGCGGCGCCCTTATCCGGGCGACGAGTTCGTGGTGCCCTTTGGCCAGGCACGGCTGCTGCGCGCCGGTGCCGAGGTGACCGTGGTCAGCTGGGGGGCCATGGTCGAGCGTTGCGAGCTCGCCTGCGCGCGCTCACAGGTCGACGTCGAGTTGCTCGATCTGCGCACCCTGTCGCCCTGGGACAAGGCGGCCGTGTGCGCCTCGGTGGAGAAGACCCACCGGTGCCTGATCGTGCACGAGGACAACCTGACCGCAGGCTTCGGGGCGGAAATTGCCGCGACCTTGGCGCAGGAGAGCTTCTTCAGCCTGGAGGCACCGATCGAGCGGCTCGCCATGCCTGACATCCCAAGTCCCCACAGCCCCGTGCTGCTCGATGCGGCGGTACCGGACGTCGGGCGCATCGCGCAGTCGATTCAGCGGCTGGCGAGCCTGTGAGGCTGCGATGAGCGGCGGCGTTGAGATCAGGGCTCCCGCGGAGCAGACCGAAGGCACGCGCTCGCAGATCCTGCGCTGGCTCAAGCAGGTCGGCGAGCAGGTCGCCGAGAACGAGCCGCTCGTCGAGATCGAGACCGACAAGGTCACGGTCGAAGTCGCCTCGCCCGGCACGGGCGTGCTGCGCGAGATCTTCAAACACGAGCAGGAGGAGATCGCCCCCGGGGAGCTGCTCGGCTCCATTGACGTGGTCACGACAGCCGCCGCGCCCGCCCCGGCGCCCCGGCCCGCTGCCGCGGCTGCGGCGAGCGCCAGTCCCACCGCCGTGCACGGCACCCGCTCCGCGCGCGCTCCCGCCGGCGGGTTGAGTCCGGCGGTGCGCCGCCTGCTGAGCGAGCGCGGGCTGGATCCGTCCGCGGTTCCCGGCACCGGGCCAGCGGGCCGCATCACAGTCGAGGACGTACTGCGGGCAGCCCCGGGGAGCGCGTCGGACCGCCGGCGGGACGCGGCCGCCGCGCGCCCCGCACCAGCCGGTGCGGCGGGGTCAGCGCCCGGCGCGCCTGTCGAAGGGGTCGGCACCAGCCGCCGCGTGCCGCACACCGCGGTTCGCAAGCGTATTGCCGATCACATGGTGCAGAGCCTGCTGCATACCGCGCCGCACGTGACGACGGTATTCGAGGCGGACATGGGCGCGGTGCTCGCCGATCGTGCGCGCCAGCGTGACGAGTTCGCACGCCGCGGGGCGCCGCTCACGCTCACCGCCTACTTCGTACAGGCCGCCGTGGCCGCGATCCGCGCCGTGCCGGAAGCGAACAGCCGCTGGACCGACACGGCGCTCGAGATCTACGAGTCGATCCATATCGGGGTCGCGACCGCGGTGGAAGGCGTGGGTCTGGTCGTGCCGGTGCTGCACGATGCGCAGGTGCGCGATCTGTTCGACACCGCGCGCGCACTGGATGAGCTGGTGAGGCGTGCCCGCGCGGGCAGCCTGTCACCGGCCGACGTGCGCGGTGGCACGTTCACCATCTCGAACCACGGCGTCAGCGGGAGCCTGCTGGCGGCGCCGATCATCATTCACCAGCCGCAGGCGGCGATTCTGGGAGTAGGCAAACTCGAGAAGCGCCCCGTGGTGGTGGAGGAGGGCGACGAGCAGAAGATCGTGGTGCGGCCGCGCTGTTACGTCACGCTGACCCTGGATCACCGCGTAATGGACGGCCATCAGGCCAATCACTTCCTGCAGGTGTTCGTGCACACCCTCACCGCCTGGCCGGTATAAGGGATGACGGGCGAGCTTGAAGCGATCGAGCGCGCCAGCGAGGACGAGCTGCGCGCCCTGCAACTGCAGCGCCTCAGGTGGTCGCTGCGTCACGCCTACGAGAACGTGCCGCTCTACCGGGGCAAGTGCCAGGGGGCCGGGGTTCACCCGCACGACCTGAGGACGCTCGCGGACCTTGAGCGTTTCCCCTTCATGCAAAAGGACGATCTGCGCGCGGGCTATCCATTCGGCCTGTTCGCCGTGCCGCGCGAGCAGGTGCTCCGCATCCACGCCTCGAGCGGCACCACCGGCAAGCCGACCGTGGTCGGCTACACCCGCCGCGACATCGACACCTGGGCGGCGCTGGTGGCGCGCTCCATCCGTGCCGCGGGCGGGCGCCGCGGCGACATGGTGCACATTGCCTATGGTTACGGACTGTTCACCGGGGGTCTCGGCGCACATTACGGCGCGGAGCTCCTGGGTTGCACGGTGGTGCCGATGTCGGGGGGACAGACGCAGCGGCAGGTGCAGCTCATCTGCGACTTCCGGCCCGACATCATCATGGTCACGCCGTCCTACATGCTGTCCATCGTGGAGGAGTTCGTGCGCCAGGGGCTCGATCCGGCGGCGAGCTCGCTCCGTACCGGTATCTTCGGCGCCGAGCCCTGGACCGAAGCGCTGCGCGCGCAGATCGAGAGCCGCGCGGGACTTCAGGCCCTGGACATCTACGGCCTGTCGGAGGTGATGGGGCCCGGGGTGGCGAGCGAGTGCATCGAGAGCAAGGATGGGCCGGTCATCTGGGAGGATCATTTCTACCCGGAGATCGTCGATCCGGCGAGCGGGGCGGTGTGGCCTGCCGGTGCGCCGGGCGAGCTGGTACTCACCTCTCTCACCAAGGAAGCCATGCCGGTGATCCGCTACCGCACCCACGATCTGACTTCACTCCTGCCGCCGACCGCGCGCTCGATGCGCCGTTTGGCGAGAATCACCGGTCGTTCGGACGACATGCTGATCATCCGGGGCGTGAATGTGTTCCCAAGTCAGATCGAGGAGTTGCTGCTGAAGCTCCCGGGTGTCGCGCCCCACTACCAGCTCGAGCTCACGCGCGAGGCGCACCTGGATCAGCTGGCGGTGAAGGTGGAGTGTCTGGAGAGTATCGCCGCCGATGGCCCGACGCGCTCGCGCCTGCAGTGCGACCTGCAGGGCAGCATCAAGGCGATGATCGGCATCTCGACGCAGGTCGTGGTGTGTGATCCGGGCTCGATCGAGCGCTCGGCGGGCAAGGCGCGGCGCGTGATCGACAAACGTGCGTTGACTCTTTGAGCCCGAGGTTGGATCGTTCCCACCATGTCTAGCACCGGCCCGGCTGACTCTCCGCGCTCGCCACTGTCCGTGTTCCTCAGCTACGCGTCGGAAGATCGCCCGGCGGCGCAGGCCATCAGGGACACCTTGCCGGCGTTTGGACTCGAAGTCTGGTACGACGAGAATGGGCTGGACGGAGGGGATGTGTGGGATCAGAAGATCCGCAGACAGATACGCGAATGCGATTTCTTCATGCCGCTCATATCCGCCCACACCGCGGCGCGCCCGGAGGGTTATTTCCGCAGGGAGTGGCGGCTGGCCGTCGAGAGAACCCTCGACATGGCCGACGATCACACCTTCCTCCTGCCCGTCGTCATCGATGACACCGCTCAGGCTGCAGCCAGAGTTCCGGAGAAATTTCTCACGGTTCAATGGTTGCGGGTCCCTGGTGGGCGACCGACTGCGGCACTGGAGGCTCTTTGCCGCCGACTTGCCTCGGGAGAGCCTGCCGCGCTGCAGCCCGCGAGGAAGACCCCGGAGCGGCCCGCCGCAGCGCGCTTACCGCCGGGTGCACGCGAATATCCGCAATTCCCGAGGGAAGAGCCCGGACAGAGGGTACGGTTCTGGGTCCAGGTGGTCGGGTGGGCGTTTCAGTCTTCCTGGATCTTCTTCCGGCGATTTCCCAGGTGGGTACGGATTCTTGTCTACATATGGCTATCCGTCGTCTTGTTGTCCCGAGGTTGCATGCCGTCGCACGAGCGTTCGGCACGCATCTCGTCTATTGACGCCAAGAAGCTCAGCCAGATCTCGGAGAACTATCAGGGCAGCTTGAACAAGGCCGATATCGGGAAGCTGGGCGCGCAAATTGCCCGAGAGTTTGCTGATGGAGCGGGCAGCACACCGGGGGAGGCGCAGCCACTACTGGCGATACCCTTTCGCGCGCCTTCCGGCGATCCCATCGCTCAAAAACTTGCAGACTCCGCATTCGCGCAGGTCTACGGCAGAATCGCGCTATCCCATCACGGACGCGTGGCTTTGACGGACGAACCGCTGTCTTCGCCGGAGACTGCAGCGGTCGCAGAGCGGGGACGTGCGCACCATTCGAAATATGTTCTTTACGGCGCCGTTGATGAGCCATCGCCGGCGCAGAGTCTGACCGTGAAGATGTTGGCGGTGGCCGACGGCTCCGTCCTGTGGTCGGAATCGTATCCCGTGGCAGGCGCTGACCCGGCCAGGATCGCGGCGGAAGTGGACTCCAAGGTGCCCCGCATAGAGAACGATTGAAAATCACTGACACGGCGGATCAGCAACCCTGCCGATTCGACGATGATGATCATTCGAGGCTCCCCGCCAGTCCGCCGAAGCGCGCGTGGGCCGCCGCGTTCGCGGCCGGCAGCCGCCGATTCAGCCGATGCGCGCTAGCCGAGAGATAGGCTTCCGCGTCCGCAAACACGCGCGCGTACAGCCGGCGGCACAGCGCATAAGCTGCCGTCCCGACCCAGTCGCGGGGCAGCAGCACGGGCGGCAGCAGGGGGTCCTGCAAATGGATCTTGCGGTACTCGTGGATCAGGAGCGTGCGCACCAGGAATGCGGTCTGCGGCGCCGTGCCGCGGCCACCGAGGGCGGATTCGAGCGGTGCAAAACGCGCGAGGAAGCGCCGGTAGCGCCGCGCGAGCTCATCAAGATCCCAGCCTTGCGCGGCGAGGCGGCGGTCGGCGGCGAGGTCGCCGCCGAGGCTGCGCAGCAGCAGTGCGTCGGCGGCGCCGTCGAGGTTGCGCAGCCAATGGCGCGCTTGCCCGGGACTGCATCCCGGATGCGCGAGCAATGAGGGGTTGAGCTGCCCGAAGCCGAGCCATTTCAGACTCTCGCGCAGCTGCGCCCGCCGCTGCCGCGACGCCGGCAGCACCAGCAACGTCCAGCGTCCGTCCCAGTGCCTGGGGCTTTCCCCGTAAATGCGCTGGGTCGCCTCGGCGAAGCGCTCGCCGCCACCGCGGGTGAGGCGGTACTCGCTGCGCCGGCCTGAGCGCTGTGCCGCCAGCCAGCCGTCGCGGGCCAGCCGCGCCACCGAGGTGCGCACCAGGCGCTCCGTCAGACCGAAGGGCGCGGCGAGGCGGATGAGGCTGCCGAGGGTGACCGCGCCGCCGCGCGGCGCGATCGCGTCGCCGAAGATGGTGATGAGGAGCGAGCCGGCGCGCAGCGGGCGCTGGGCGCGGAAGTGCCGCAGCAGCCCCCGCACCGGCGCCGGCGGGGGCGCGCTCGCCTCGGGCTTCATGGACCGAAATTGTGACACAAGAATTCACTCTGATGTGCTAGTCTTGTGTCACATTGCGGCCAGTCGTGAGGCTGGAAAGACCCATGTACACCCAGGCGCTCGATAGCCACGGAAAGGAGCCAGGGCCCGCCGGCGGCGGCGAGTCCGCGGCCCAGGCGCAGCGCTTTCAGGCGCGCGTCGATGCCGAGGACAAGATCGAGCCCAAGGACTGGATGCCCGATGCCTATCGCCAGACCCTGATCCGGCAGATCTCCCAGCACGCGCACTCGGAAATCGTCGGCATGCTCCCCGAGGGCAACTGGATCACGCGCGCGCCGAGCCTGCGGCGCAAGGCAGTGCTGATCGCCAAGGTGCAGGACGAGGGCGGCCATGGGATGTACCTGTACAGCGCCGCGGAGACGCTCGGCATCTCACGGGCGCAGATGCTCGAGCAGCTGCTGTCCGGCGCCGCCAAGTATTCGAGCATATTCAATTACCCGACCCTCACCTGGGCGGACATGGGTGCGATCGGCTGGCTGGTCGACGGCGCGGCGATCATGAATCAGATCCCCATCTGTCGCTGCTCCTATGGCCCGTACGCGCGCGCCATGGTGCGCATCTGCAAGGAGGAGAGCTTTCACCAGCGCCAGGGGTTCGAGATCATGCTGACTCTGGCGCAGGGGAGCGAGGCGCAGCGGGCGATGGCACAGGACGCGCTGAACCGCTGGTGGTGGCCCTCGATCATGATGTTCGGCCCGAGCGATGCCGACTCCAAACACACCGCCCAGTCGATGCGCTGGAAGATCAAGCGCTTCAGCAATGACGAGCTGCGCCAGAAATTCGTCGATATCACGGTGCCGCAGGCGCAGTTTCTCAGGCTCGCGATTCCCGACCGCGAGCTGCGCTGGGATCCCGGCACGCAGCATTATCTGATCGGCCCGATCGACTGGAACGAGTTTCATGCGGTGCTCGCAGGGCACGGACCCTGCAACCGCGAACGGCTCGAGGCGCGGCGCGCCGCCGAGGAGGCCGGGGGCTGGGTGCGCGAGGCGGCGGCCGCGCACGCCCGCAAGCAACACGGCCGCAGGCCGCATGACACCGGAGGCGGGCATGAGTGAGGATTGGCCGCTGTACGAAGTCTTCATCCGCTCACGCTCGGGACTCGAGCACAAGCACGTCGGCAGTGTGCATGCCGCGGATGCACGCATGGCGATCGAGCATGCGCGCGACGTATATACGCGCCGCCAGGAGGGCGTGAGCCTGTGGGTGGTGCGCTCGGCGGATATCATCGCCTCGGACCCCGCAGAGGCGGACGCGCTGTTCGAGCCGGCGCGGGACAAGGTGTACCGCCATCCGACCTTCTATGCCATCCCGGAGGAGGTCAAGAATCTGTGAGCGCGCGAGCCCTCGCGCCGAGCGAGCGCGATCCGGCGCAGCAGGCGGCGCACTTTCGCTATGTGCTGCGCCTCGCTGACACCAGCCTCGTGCTCGGGCAGCGCCTGGGCGAGTGGGTCGGGCACGCGCCGGCGCTGGAGGAGGACCTGGGGCTCGCCAACCTTGCGCTCGATCTGATCGGGCAGGCGCGGCTGCTGCTCACCTACGCGGGCGAGCTCGAGGGCCGCGGGCGTGACGAGGACGCGCTGGCTTTTCTGCGTGACGCGCCGGAGTTCGTCAACCTGACACTCGCCGAGCAGCCGAACGGGGACTTTGGCTACACGATCGTGCGCCAGTGGCTCATCGATGCCTGGCAGCTGGAGATCTACCAGGGGCTGCTGGGGTCCGCGGACAGCCGTCTCGGCGCCATCGCCGCCAAGGCGCTCAAGGAAACCCGCTACCACCATCGCTTCAGCAGCGGCTGGCTCATCCGCCTCGGCGACGGCACGCAGGAGAGTCACAACCGTGTTCAGGCGGCGCTCGACGGCCTGTGGCGCTTCAGCGCCGAACTGTTCGCCGCCGATGACGTCGATGAGCGCATGCAGGCCGCAGCCATCGCGCCCGCGCTCGCGCAACTCGCACCGCGCTGGTCGGCGCGCATCGATGAGGATCTGGCTGCCGCGACCCTGAAGCGCCCGGCGGCGCAACCGTACCCCTGGCATGGCCGGTGCGGCGTGCACACCGAGCACCTGGGTCACTTGCTCGCGGAAATGCAGCACCTGCAACGCACTTATCCGGGCGTGCGGTGGTGATCGAAGCCGAGGCCGCCGCCGCTCGCGAGCGGGCCATCCGGGCGCTGCTCGCCGAGGTTGCCGATCCCGAGATCCCGGTGCTGAGCATCGTGGACCTGGGTGTCGTGAGACACGTCCGGTTCGAGACCGATGGGCGGCTGCATGTGGGAATCACGCCCACTTACTCGGGTTGCCCGGCCACCGAGGTCATCCGCGTCGCCGTGCGGGCGGCGCTCGATGCGGGGGGTCACGCGGACGCGGTGCTCGAGGAGGTGCTGTCGCCGCCCTGGACCAGTCAATGGCTGACCGGCGCGGCGCATGCCAAGCTCAGGGCCTTCGGCATTGCTCCGCCGGAGGAGCCGGTTTCGAGTCCACGCCGCCTGTGGCACGCGCCGCTCGTCACCTGTCCGCGCTGCGCCAGCCGCGCGACCGAGCGCGTGAGCGAGTTCGGCTCGACGCCCTGCAAGGCGCACTACCGCTGCAGCGCCTGCCAGGAGCCTTTCGACTACTTCAAGTGCCTCTGAGATGCTGAAGTTTCATCCGCTCAAGGTCGCGCAGGTCGTTCCCGATGCGGAGGATGCGGTGGCGATCGCGCTGGAGGTCCCGGCGGAGCTGCGCGATGAGTACCGCGGCAGCGCGGGGCAGCACGTGGTGGTGCGTGTTGCGATCGAGGGCGAGGAAGTCCGGCGCACCTATTCACTGGTGAATGCACCCGGGGAGTGGCCGCTGCGCATCGTGCCGCGCGTGCATGCCATGGGAAGAATGTCGCGTCACCTGGCCGAGCAACTGCGCCCCGGGGACACTCTGGACGTTCTGCCGCCAAACGGCAGCTTCACATCGCGCGAGCCTGACGCCGCTGCCGGGACCTACGTGGCATTTGCGGCCGGCTGTGGCATCACGCCGGTGCTGTCGGTGCTGCGCGCGCTGCTCGGGCGCGGCGCGCAGCGGGTCATCCTCTTCTACGGCAACAGCGGCGTCGGCCGTGCGATGTGCCTGGAGGAGCTGCTGGGGCTCAAGGACCGTTACCTCGAGCGGCTGACGCTGCATTTCGTGATGAGTCGGGAACCGCAGGAAGTCGAGCTGTACAACGGGCGGCTCGACGCCGCACGGGTGCGGCAGTTCGCAGCGACCCTGTTCCTGCCTGAGCAGGTCGGTGAGTATTTCGTCTGTGGTCCCGGCGACATGATCGAGCAGGTTACCGCCACGCTGCGCGAGCTCGGTGTGGACAGCGCCCGTGTGCACGCGGAGCATTTCACCGTCGCGACCACCGCAGGCGACGCCGCCCACCTCCGCGCTCAGGCGCCGGTGCGCGGTGCCGCCCCGGCAGCGGGCCCGGCTGCCGGAGAGTGCGAGGTCACGATTCTCATGGACGGCCGGCGCCGCACATTCGCGATGAAAATGGACGACCAGACGGTGCTGGAGGCCGCCGCGCGCGCCGGCATCGAGCTGCCGTTCTCCTGCCGCGCGGGCGTGTGCTCCACCTGCCGCACCAAGGTGATTCGCGGTGAAGTGGCTATGGCGCAGAACTATGCTCTGGAGGACTGGGAGCTCGAGCAGGGGTACGTGCTGGCGTGTCAGTCGCGCGTCACGACGCCCTCGCTGGAGCTGGATTACGACGAGAAGTGACCGCGGCGCTGCACGCCGCAGCGCACCGGTTCAGTGGAGTCCCACGTGAGCTATCAGAACATACTCTTCGAGACGGCCGACGGGGTTGCCCGCCTGACCTTGAATCGGCCCGAGCGCCTGAACAGCCTCAACGCCGAGATGCATGCCGAGATGCGCGCCGCACTGGCATCCCTCAAGGACGGCGCCGCCCGGGTGCTGGTGATTACCGGAGCGGGGCGGGGCTTCTGCGCCGGTCAGGACCTCAACGATCGGACGGTTGCGCCGGGGGGTGCGCCGGCCGACCTGGCCGCATCGATCGAGAAGCACTACAAGCCCCTGGTGCTGGCGTTGCGTTCGCTGCCGATGCCGGTGATTGCGGCGGTCAACGGGGTGGCGGCCGGGGCCGGCGCCAACATTGCGTTCGCCTGTGATCTGGTGATCGCCGCCCGCTCGGCGAGCTTCGTGCAGGCATTCTCGAAGCTGGGCCTCGTGCCGGATTCGGGGGGCACGTGGACTCTGCCGCGCCTCATCGGCACGGCGCGCGCGCTGGGGCTCACACTGCTCAACGACAAGCTCGGCGCCGAGCAGGCCGCCGCCTGGGGGCTGATCTGGCGTTGCGTCGACGACGGCGAGCTCGCCGCGGTGGTCGAGGGTCTGGCGCTGCAGCTCGCCGCCGCACCGACCCGCGCTCTGGCGCGCACCAAGCAGGCGATTTACGAGGGGTTGAGTCGCACGCTGCCGCAGCAGCTGGATGTCGAGCGCGACTACCAGGGCGAGCTCGGTCACAGCATGGATTACGCGGAAGGGGTCGCAGCCTTCGCCGCGAAGCGCACGCCGCGCTTCACGGGTCGTTGAGCGCGCCATGGGTGTTCCACCGGGAGCGGTCGACGCCGCGCAGCGGCGGGCGGAGCGCGCGGCGGCGCGGCTGTTCGAGCTCGATCGCGCCTCACAGGCGCTTGGCATGCGCATTACCGGCGTGCGCCCCGGGTGGGCGCGGGTTGTCATGACGGTGCGCGCCGACATGCTCAACGGCCATGGCGTCTGTCACGGTGGTATCGTCTTCGCGCTCGCCGACAGCGCCTTTGCCTTTGCCTGCAACTCGCACAACGAGAGCACCGTGGCTGCCGCGGCCACGATCGATTTCCTGGCGGCAGCGCGGGCCGGCGATGACCTCACGGCGGAGGCGAGCGAGCTGTGGCGCAGCCGGCGCAACGGCATCTATGAGATCAGCGTTTCCAACCAGCGCGGCGAGCGCATCGCGCTGTTTCGCGGGCGCTCCTACCGCATTGACGGCCAGGTCGTAAGCGGGGAATAAACACCATGCAGCTTCAGAGTTTTGTCGCCGGTAAATGGTGGGCGGGCCTGGGCAGCGGCCTCGCCCTGCGCGATGCCACCACCGGTGAGGTCATCGCCAACGCCACCGCGGACGGACTCGACTCAGGCGCGATGCTCGAGCACGCGCGCGAGCTCGGGGGACGCAACCTGCGCAAGCTCACGTTCCACGAGCGCGCGGCGCTCCTCAAGACCCTGGCCCGGTTCCTCACCGAGCACAAGGAGGAGTTCTACACGCTGTCCTACGCGACCGGTGCCACCCGGGGTGATTCCTGGATCGACATCGACGGCGGCATCAGCACGCTGTTCGTGTACGCGAGCAAGGGCATGCGTGAGCTGCCCGACAGCCGCGTGTACATCGATGGCGGCGTGGAAGCGCTCTCCAAGACCGGGACTTTCGTGGGACAGCACGTGTGCGTACCGCTCGAGGGCGCCGCGGTGCACATCAACGCCTTCAACTTCCCGGTGTGGGGCATGCTGGAGAAGCTGGCGCCGACACTGCTCGCCGGCGTGCCGGTGATCGTGAAGCCTGCCTCGCAGACCTGTTACCTCACCGAGCGTGTATTCAGGCGGATGGTGGAGTCTGCGATCCTGCCGGAAGGCGCCGTGCAGCTCATCTGCGGGGGCGTGGGAGATCTGTTCGAGCACCTCACCTGTCAGGACGTGGTGTCGTTCACCGGCTCCGCGGCCACGGCGCTCAAGCTTCGCCACCATCCGGTCGTGAGCGCCAACTCGGTGCGCTTCACCTCGGAGACCGATTCGCTCAACTCCTCTGTGCTGGGTCCCGATGCCGGGGCCGGCACGCCGGAGCTGGAGCTGTTCGTACGCGAGGTGGTGCGTGAGATGACGGTGAAAGCCGGGCAGAAATGCACCGCTATCAGAAAGGCGATCGTCCCCGCCGGCCGCGTCACCGAGGTCCTGGAAGCGCTGCGGGCCGCGCTCGGCAAGATCGTCGTCGGTGATCCGCGTCTCGAGAGCGTCCGCATGGGCCCGGTAGCTTCCTTGAGCCAGCGACGCGAGGTCCTCGAGCAGCTGGGCAAGCTCAAGCGTGAGGCGGATGTCGTGTACGGCGATGCCGGCACTGTGCAACCGGTGGGTGCCGATACCGATCGCGGCGCCTTCGTGTCTCCGACGCTTTTGTACTGCCGCGACGCGGGCAGTGCCCGCGCGATCCATTCCGTCGAAGCCTTTGGTCCGGTGTGCACGCTCGTGCCATATCACACGGTCGAAGAGGCCATCGCGCTCGCGCGACGCGGCGGCGGCAGTCTCGCCGGCTCCATCTTCAGCGCCGACGAGCGCCTCGCGGCGCAGCTGGTCCTGGGACTTGCGCCGTATCACGGCCGCGTCGTGGTCGTGAACCGGCACTGCGCCAAGGAGTCCACGGGCCACGGCTCCCCGCTCCCGCACCTGGTCCACGGGGGTCCGGGGCGCGCCGGCGGCGGCGAGGAAATGGGTGGCATCCGCGGCGTGATGCACTACCTGCAGCGTACCGCCGTGCAGGGCACGCCTGATGTCGTGACGGCGGTCAGCGGGCGGTGGGTGAAGGGCGCGCGCGAGCTCGACCCCGGCACGCATCCGTTCCGCAAACCCTTCGCGCAGCTTGCCATCGGCGATACCTTCAACTCCGCGGAACGTGAGGTCACGCTCGAGGACATCGAGCGCTTCGCCGAACTGTCGGGCGATCGGTTCTACGCGCACATGGACGAGGCCGGGGCCGCCCGCAATCCGCTCTTCGGCGGTCGCGTCGCGCACGGCTACTTCCTGGTGTCGGCGGCCGCCGGGTTGTTCGTCGATCCGCCGTATGGCCCGGTGCTCGCGAATTACGGCATCGACGGCCTGCGCTTCACCAAGCCGGTGAAGCCCGGCGACCGCATCAAGGTGCGCCTCACCTGCAAGGAGAAATCCCTGCGCGCGGGCGCCGGCTACGGCGAGGTGCGCTGGGACACCGCGATCACCAACCAGAGCGGCGAGGCGGTCGCCAACTACGATGTGCTGACCCTGGTGAGCGAGAAACAGGTGCCCGACGCGTAGTGTGCGACCTCCTGCGCCTGCGGCACCTCACCGAGGCTGCGAGGCTATATGCCTCGCTGACGATCCTGGCTGCGATCTGCCTGGTGTGGACCGTGGTCGCGCTTCCCTTGCTGTGGGTATTGCCGTCCGGGCCCGCGGAGCGGTGCGGGCGACTCGGGATTGTGGTGGGATTTCGTCTGTACGTGTGGTCGCTGTGCCAGATGGGCATCTACCGGCTCGATCTGCGGGCGCTGCAGGCGCTGCGCGAGGGTCCGCCAGCGGTCCTCGCCGCGAATCACCCGAGCCTGATCGACGCCCTGCTGATCATTGCGCACGAGCCGCGGGTGACGTGCGTGATGAAGTCCTCGCTCATGAACAACGTGTTCCTGGGCGCAGGCGCACGCCTCGCCCGCTACATCCGCCACGATCCGCCGCGGCGGATGATTCACGAGGCCGTTGCACAGCTGCGCCGCGGGGGGATCGTGCTGCTGTTCCCGGAGGGGACCCGAACGACGCAGTCGCCCATCAACCCGCTTCAAGCCGGCGTCGGCCTGATCGCCAAGCAGGCCGGCGTGCCCGTACAGACTCTCATCATCGAGACCGATTCCCCGTTTCTGAGCAAGGGATGGTCACTGTTCAAGCGCCCCTCGATGCCGGTCAGCTATCGGATGCGCCTCGGGCGGCGACTGGAACCGCCGAGCGATGTGCATGCGTTCATGGACCAGTTGGATCAGTACTTCCGGGCCGAGCTGACGAGCGCCCGGCCGAGGCCGGGAATCTAGGCGGGCTTGCGTGCGCGGTACGCTGAGAAGACGGCGAGCTCGACTTGCCGTTCGACCTCCACGAAGCCGGCCTCGCGGATGGCTCGCAGGATCGTCTCGGGTGGCACACAGGCCGCGATGGTGTCCCAGCAGTAGCGCATGAGTAAGGGCGCCTCGCGACGGGCGATGAGTGCCGCGACCACGGGCACGAACCCGTTGAGCCACGCTTTCACGATCACACGTGGCAGGGTCCCGGCCGGCTGGGTGAACTCGAGCACGCACAAGCGGCCGCCCGGTCGGATGACCCGATAGAATTCGGCGAACGCCGCGGACAGGTCGCTCACGTGGCGAAGGGCGTAGCCCATGCTGAGGAAGTCGGCGCTGCAGTCGGGGGCGGGAATCGCTTCGGCGCTGCCGGTGAGGAGCCGCACGCCCGCCGGCACCCGGGCGTGCTCGATCATGCCCGGACTTGGATCCACGCCCGTGACGCGCGCGGGATCACCAACAATCCGGGCGGCGGCGCAGGCGAGCAGCCCCGTGCCGGTCCCGACGTCGAGAACACTCATTCCCGGCTTCAGGCCCGCATCCCTGAGGGCTCGCCTGCGGTACCAGGAGCCGGTCCCCATTCCGACAATGCGCTCGAGGCGATCGTAGTGGGCGGCCGTTCGATCGAAAATACCGCGCACCCAGGCGCTGCGCTCACCTTCAGTCCGGTAGTACGCTCCGAGTGGTGGATGAGGTGCTGGCATGGCGGCACGGGGCGAGGGTGGTGGTGCGATTGTACGCCGCCGGCGTTGCGGACTAGCTCCCCGATGCCACCCGAAAGGCGTGTCCGCGCGTCGACACCGCCTTCACCAGCGTCCACACGGCATCGCCGGCTCGCAGGTTGAGCGCCCGCAGGGCGTCTTGCGTGATGCGAGCGAGCACGGTCTCGCCGCCCACGTCGAGCCTGACCAGCACCGCCCCGTAGTCGTCGTTCGAGATCGCGGTCACGGTGCTCGCGAGTGCGTTGCGCACGGAGAGGCCCTGCACCGGCTGAGTGGCGAGGATCACGTCGCGTGCCAGCAGCTGCAGACGCACGCGGGACCCGGGCGGGGCATCGCGCAGACTGACCTGCAGTGTGCCTCGGCCGACGGCCAGATCGGCGCTGCCGGTGTCGGGATCGAGGCGCGTGACCACGCCCTCGAGCACCGCGCCCACCAGATCCGGTCCGACGATGCTCTGCAGCTCGGGCCTGAGACTCAGCTCGTTCACCGCTCCCTGCGCCAGCACCCTGCCTGCCTCGAGCAGCACGACGTGGGTGGCCAGGCGGAGGACCTCGTCGAACTGGTGGCTCACGTAAACCATGGGGATCGCGAGCTGATCACGCAGCGCCTCGAGATAGGGCAGGACCTCCTCGCGACGCGCGACGTCGATCGAGGCGAGCGGCTCATCGAGCAGCAGCAGTCGCGGCTGTGACAGCAGCGCGCGCCCCAACGCGACGCGCTGGCGCTCGCCCCCCGAGAGCTCACGGGGCCGTCGCTGCAGGAGCTGTGCGAGCCCGAGCAGCGACACGACCTCCTCGAAGCCGATGATCTGTGGTGCGGCGCGCGAGCGCTTCTCGCCGTAGCGCAGGTTGCCGGCGACGTTCAGGTGCGGGAACAGCCGCGCGTCCTGGAACACATAACCGATGCGCCGGCGCTCGATCGGCACGGCGACTCCCGCGCGTGTGTCGGTGAGCACCTCGTCATCGAGCCGAATGTCACCCGCATCCGCTACCGAGAGCCCCGAGATGATGTTGATGAGCGTGGTCTTGCCGCTGCCGGAGCGGCCGAACAGCGCGATGATGCCGGGGGTGGGGGCGGCGAAGGTCGCCTCCAGGGAGAATCCGGGGCGCCTCCTCAGCACCGAGACCTGCAACATGCTAGCGGCCGAGCAGGCGGCGCACGTGCCGCACCAGCAGCTCCGAGGCCAGCAGTCCCAGCAGGCCGAGCGCAAACGACAGCAACGCGAGCCGCAGCGCCAGCGCATCTCCGCTGGGTGACTGCATCGCGGTGTAGAGCGCGAGCGGCAGCGTGCGGGTCGCGCCGGGAATATTGGAGGCGAAGGTGATAACCGCACCGAACTCGCCCAGGCCGGCGGCAAAGGCAGTCACGGCCCCGGCGAGGATCCCGGGCAGCATCAGCGGCAGGGTGATCGAGACAAAGCGGTCTACGGGAGCTGCACCCAGCGTGCGCGCCGCCTCTTCCAGCCCGCGGTCGACATTCTCCAGCGACAGGCGTATCGCGCGCACCATCAGCGGAAAGGTCATGACCGCGGTGGCTAGCGCGGCTCCGGCGGTGGTGAACGCCAGCTCGATGCCGAGATGGCCGCGCAGCCAGGCGCCGATGGGGCCGCGCGCGCCAAACAGCACCAGCAGCACGTAACCCACGGCCACCGGCGGCAGCACCAGGGGCAGATGCACGAACGCATCGAACAGCATCCGGCCGGGGAAGCGCGCGCGTGTCAGGATCCAGGCGACCAGCACCGCCAGCGGCAGGCTGAAGCCGACGCTGCGCACGGCCACCGCGAGACTCAGGCGCAAGGCATCGAGCTCGGCGGGGCTGGGCACGTGATTCATGAGCCGGCTTATCTCACGAGAGGCGCACCGGCGGCCAGCCGCCGCCGCCGATGGCATCCGGATCAGGCGACCAGGGCGGCTCTCATGGCAACGGGCGTGCCGGCGGGCGGCCGGGGTGCATGGGCGGCGAGGCCCTTGTGCTCGAGCCACTCGCGGTTGAACAGGCGTGACTGATACTTCGCTCCGCCGTCGCACAGCACGGTGACGACGGTATGTCCCGGCCCGAGCCCCTGCGCCACGCGCACCGCCGCGGCGACATTGATGCCGGAGGTGCTGCCGAGAAACAGTCCCTCCTCGTGCAGCAGGCGGTAGACATGGCGCACGGTGTCGGCATCCTCGATGTACACGGCTTCATCGATCGGTGCGCCCTCGAGGTTCGCAGTGATCCGCCCGATGCCGATGCCCTCGGTGATCGATCCGCTGCCGGTGGCTTTGAGCGTTCCACTGCGCACGTAATGGTACAGGCTGCTGCCCGGAGGGTCGGCGAGCACGCAGCGAACCGCGGGGCGGCGCGACTTGAGGTACTGCGCCACGCCTGCGAACGTGCCGCCGGTGCCCGTGGCCGCGACGAAGGCATCGATGCGGCCGTTGGTCTGAGCCCAGATCTCGGGGCCCGTGGTGCGCGCATGCGTGTCGCGGTTGGCGGTGTTGTCGAACTGGTTGGACCAGATCGCGTTCGGCAGCGATGCCGCGAGGCGCTGTGCGACTTTCTGGTACTGGTTGGGGTTGCTGTAGGGAACGACCGGCACCTGGTGAACTTCAGCGCCCAGCATTTCCAGCAGCCGGTACTTCTCCGGGGACTGGTTATCGGGCATGACGATCACGCAGCGGTAGCCGCGCGCGTTGCACACGTGCGCCAGCCCGATGCCAGTGTTGCCGGCCGTGCCCTCGACGACCGTGCCTCCCGGGGGTAGCTCGCCGCGGCGCTCGGCCTGCAGCACGATGGCGCACGCCGCACGGTCCTTGACCGAGCCACCGGGATTCATGAACTCGGCCTTGCCGAGGATTTCGCAGCCCGTCTCTTCACTCACGCGCCTAAGCCGGATGAGCGGCGTGTTGCCGACCGCGCCGACGAAGCCGCCCAGGCTCACGCGGGCACTCCCGCGGCGGCTGCAGGCTCGGTGAGGGAGGCGCCCGTCTCCATGGCGGTAAATGCCGCCACGTCGCCGACGATCAGCAGGGCCGGCGGCTCGACCTGCTGCGCTGCGGCCAGCGCCGTGATGTCGGCCAGGGTGCCGCGCAGGATCCGCTGTTCGGGCAGCGTCGCGCGCTCGATGATGGCCACCGGGTGCCCGGGGGCCGCTCCGGCGGCGCGCAGTCTGGCGATGATGCCCGGCAGCTGTGCCACACCCATGTAGACGACGACCGTGTGGCGCGGGTTAGCGAAGAAGCGCCAGTCGGGCAGGGCGGTATCGCCGGCGTGTCCGTTCACGAAGGTGACACTGCTCGCCAGGCGGCGGTGGGTGAGCGGCAGCTCGGCGGCCGCGGCGGCGCCAAGCGCAGCGGTGATACCCGGGACCACGGTGTAGGGGATGCCGTGCGCGGCCAGCACCTCGAGCTCCTCGCCCCCGCGCCCGAACACGAACGGATCGCCCCCCTTGAGGCGTGCGACGCGCTTGCCCTCGCCGGCGAGGCGCACCAGCAACTCGTGGATGTGCTCCTGTTGCCCGTGTTCGCCGCACGCCTTGCCGACGAAGATGCGCTCCGCATCGCGGCGTGCGCGCTCCAACACCGCCTCGCTCACCAGGCGGTCGTACAGAATCACGTCGGCGCGC
>DATKEZ010000043.1:0-1075 GCA_035511775.1 Steroidobacteraceae bacterium
AGATGACCTGCAGCACGAGAACCAGCATCATCCCGTGCACGTCGAGTTGCAGCGCGCCGAGGATCAGCGCGCCGGCGCTTGCGAGCCCGATCACCACCCCGAACACGCCGAGCGCCCGCTCGGCGCCCGCAGCCCGCACCAGATCCAGCGACCACGCGGTAATGCCAACCGACATGGCTACCGCGCCGAGGTGCGCGAGCGCCTGATTGAACAGCATGCACAGCTTGAGAAGCTGCGCCGTGACCTGTAGATCTGTCGCGCTCACCACGGTGCTGAGCGTAGCCACCCGCGGCGTGACAAAGCCATCCGCCAGGGCGGCGCCCAGCATCGCCACGACTCCCGCCGCATAAGCGATGAGTCCGGCCCTGATCGCGGGCCGCGTGATACCGCGCTGCCACGCGAACTCGGTCAGCGCGAAAAAGACGGTCAGCATGAGTGCGATCAGCACGCCGTGCACCCACGCCGACACCGCGCTGAGTGCCTGCAGCTGCACGAGGAGTGCGGCCATATCGTGCGCGTGCGCCGTAGGATGGTGAGCCATCGCCCCGATCTCGAGGATCGACGCGCCAATGAGCAGGGCGCCCGCTGCCCGCGCGGCGGCGCGGCTACGGGCCTCCCCTGGGACGTTCTCGGGCACGATGCTCTCCTGTGGCACTTTCGCTTACGATACCGAGATGATCCGCACCGTAGCCGGACACCTGGCCGGCAACGTCCGCTACATTCGGTCCCCGCGCGACCGGCGTGTGCAGAAAACCCGTCAGGCACTGCTCGAGGCCTTCTTTACGCTGGTCCTCAAGGCTCCGTATGAGGACATCACCGTACGCGACATCGTCGTGCGCGCAGGTGTCGGCCGCTCGACGCTGTACGAGCACTTCTCCGGCAAGGATGCGATTCTTGCCGCCAGCCTCGGCGGTCCGTTTGCAGTTCTCGCCGATGCACTTCAGCCGTGCGACAACACACCAGCGCTCACCGCCCTGCTCGAGCATTTCTGGTCGAACCGCACGCTGGCACCCGGTATTTTCTCCGGGCCGATGCGGCGGCGGACGGTCGCGGTGCTGGTGCGGCTCATCGAACA
>DATKEZ010000044.1:0-12848 GCA_035511775.1 Steroidobacteraceae bacterium
GGCCGCCTGGTCGAGGCCGCTCGGCCCCTGCGCCAGCGTATCGGGCAGGGCGCGCGGCGGGCGTCGCGCAAGAATGCGCATTTCCTGCTGCGGCACCGGAATGGTCACTCCATGGGCGCGGAAAATGCGCCAGATCGCGCGATTCACGTCCGAGCGCACGTTGTTGTCGGCGATCCAGAAGCGCACTTCCAGCAGCATGCCGTAAGCCTCGAAGCTGATGAGACGCGACACCGCCGGCGGATCGCGCAGGATGCGCGGATGATTCTCGGCCGCCTGCAGCAGCAGCTGCAGCGCGACTTCCGGATCGTCGTCGTAACTCACGGTCACCGGCAGCTTCAGGCGCACGCGCTGATCCGAGTAGCTCCAGTTGATGAACGGGCTCGTGATCAGGTTCTGATTCGGTACCAGGGTGTCGACGCCGTCGCGGTCGCGCACCACCACGTAGCGTCCGCGCAGCTCCTGCACCCAGCCGAAGTTGCCGGCGCTCGCGCCGGTGAGTCCGGTGAAGCTGATGACGTCGCCCGGCTTGATGGACTTGTCCATCAGCAGCACGAAGCCGCTGACGAAATTGCTGGCCACCGACTGCAGACCGAAGCCCAACCCCAGGCCGATGGCGCCGGTGAGCACGTTGAGCGTGGTCACATCAACGCCGGCGGCGTTGATCCCCAGCAGCATGCCCAGCCCCAGCAACAGGAAGTAGGCGAACTTCGAGACTCCGACCCGGGTTGACACGGCCAGCTGGTCGAGCCGCATGACGTGGCGCTCGATCGCGCGCGCGATCAGGCTGGTCACGACCAGGAAGGCGGTGACTATCACCAGGCCCTTGAGCAGGCCCCACAGGCTCAACTGCGTTCGTCCCGGAAGCAGGCTGACGCGGTTGAGGGCGGCCTCGAGTTCATCCAGCCAGCCGAGCAGCGCCACCGAGGCGATCACCCACAGAACCAACGTGATGCGCTCTTCCCGGGTGCCAACCCAGGAACCCGGGCCGAGCATCAGGCCGAGCAGGTAGACGCCGAAGCGCAGCAGCGCCAGCGCGCCCACGATCTTGACCGCGCCGTCGATGACTGCCGTGGGCGTCGCGAACGCGGCCAGCGCCGCGTGCCCGGCCAGCAGTATGGCGAGCGCTGCCACCAGCGGCGCCAGGAGCAGCGCGCCCGCCAGCGTGTGGTCCAGCCAGTGTGCCGGGTGCTGTGCGGCCGCCGTGGCGCCACGTGCCCGCCGCACGCGCAGCGCCCGCGCAACCAGCAGCGCGATCACAGCGGCGATCAGGAGCGCCACCACCGCACCGAGCACTTGAGGGGATGTCAGCCGCAGCAGCAACGCGCTTGCGGCGCTGTCGGCACTATTCATCAGGCGTTGAGATCCGGGATCAGCTGGCTCTCCAGGCGCGCGATCTGATCCTTGAGCATGAGCTTGCGCTTCTTCAGGCGCTTCAGCTGCAACTCATCCACATGCAGGTCGAGCGACAGACGCGAGATGACCTCATCGAGATCACGATGCTCGATGCGCAACTGACGCAGTTTCTCCACGTTGCGGAACAACTCGCGGTCGACGTTGTCTTCGATTTCCGCCATACGGGAACGGCCCACGATGATCGGACGCTGAATGGGCTTTGGACGGGCTGGGGCTGCTGGCGGCGGCCACCAAAGGGGTGAGCTTAGCTCAAGCGACGCCCCGAGTGCCACGGCGGCACGGTCCGCGCCCGCGGCCGTGCCGGCCGCTCGCCTCAGCGACCACGTCCGCGGTGCGAGCGGCCCGTGTGGGAGCCCTTGTGGCTGCGCGAGCCGCCGCCGCGGGCACCGCCGCCGCGGGGACCGCCGTGCGAGCCGCCGCCATGCGTGCCAGCGCCGTGACGGCGGCCGCCCGGGCGCTGGGGCCGGTGTGAATGCACCGGCGCGCCGGCCACCACGCCGGTGGCGAGCAGCTCCGGGGCGATGGGCGCGAACGGGATCTTATGTCCGACATAACTTTCGATGTCCGGGAGCGATACCGCGTACTCCTCGCACGCGAAACTGATGGCATCGCCCTCGGCGCCGGCGCGGGCGGTGCGGCCGATACGGTGCACGTAGTCGGGCGCGTCCTGCGGCAGGTCGAAGTTGAACACGTGACTGACGTCCGGGATGTGCAGGCCGCGCGAGGCCACATCGGTGGCGATCAGGACCGCGAGTTTTCCCTCGTGAAAGTCGCGCAGGAAGCGCAGGCGCTTGTTCTGCGGCACGTCCCCGGAGAGCGCCTGGGCACTGAAACCGTTGGCCTTGAGCGTGCTCTCGAGCCGCTCGGCCATGCGCTTGGTGTTCACGAACACCATGGTGCGCACCGCCTCGCTCTGGTGCAGCAGCCCGATCAGCAGCGGCACCTTCTCCTCCATGGACGGGTAGTACATGAGCTGGCGCACCTGATCGACCGTCATCTTGTCCGGCTCGATGCGCACGGCTTGCGGATTGTTCATGTGCTCGTAGGCGAGCTCGAGCACGCGGTGCGAGAGCGTGGCCGAGAACAGCATCGACTGGCGCCGCTCCGGATGGGGCAGGCGGCGCAGGATGTAGCGGATGTCGGCGATGAAGCCCAGATCGAACATGCGGTCGGCCTCATCGAGCACCAGCACCTGGGCGTGTCGCAGCTCGTACACGTGCTGCTTGAAGTAATCGATCAGCCGCCCCGGCGTGCCGATCAGCACATCACAGCCTTGGCCGAGCTCCAGGCGCTGTTTCTCGTAGTCGATACCGCCGAACACCACCGAGTGCTTCAGTCCGGTGTGGGCGCCGAGCGTGAGCGCATCGTGATGGATCTGTACCGCGAGCTCGCGGGTGGGTGCCACGATGAGTGCGCGGATGGCGGTGGGGCTGCGATTTGCGGCCGCGGGACGCGTGAGCAACGCCTGGTACAGCGCGACAAGGAACGCAGCCGTCTTGCCGGTGCCGGTCTGTGCCTGGCCGGCAACATCGCGGCCCGCAAGCGCAATCGGCAGAGTCTGGGCCTGGATGGGCGTGCACTGAGTGAAGCCTGCCTGCCGGATGCCGGCCATGACCGCAGGCTGCAGGCCCAGGGATGCGAATTCGACGGAACCGGAATGTGAATCAGTCATCAAATAGGTCTGGAGTGTGAACGGAAAAATGCGCCTGAGGCTTGCAAATGCGGCCCGGAAGCGCTACAAAGTGTGTCAGTCAGCGGGCCAACTTCGGTCCGCACCTGCCGACCCGGTTTCCTTAATTCCCTTAAGGTCCATACTCAATCACGAGTTATTAGTGTAACCGTTTGGCGGGTGTTTCTGGCATCGCTTTTCGGGCGTCTATTGCCGACCCGCTCGTGGATTCCCAATTTCCAAGCCATTTTTGGCGCTCTGCATTGACGGAGGTTGAAACCGCGTGAGTAGCCCGCACATTGTGCATACTACAGACGCCACTTTTTCGCAGGACGTCCTGAAGTCCGACAAGCCGGTGCTGCTGGACTTCTGGGCCGAGTGGTGCGGCCCGTGCAAGAGGATCGCCCCGATCCTGGATGAGATCGCCAGCGAGTACGGCGATCGGGTCAAGGTCGCCAAGATCAACATCGACGAGAACCCGCAGACACCGCCCAAGTTCGGCATCCGCGGCATCCCGACGCTGATTCTGTTCAAGAACGGCACGGTCGAGGCGCAGAAGGTCGGCGCCGTATCCAAATCCCAACTTTCAGCATTTCTGGACAGCAACCTGTGAGAGGCTATCTCGGTAATCAGGGCCGCAACCGGCCCAACAAGGGCCCGCGCCACAATCGTGACGGCAACCGCGGCAACAACGGCGGACGTCCCGATGAGGTGATGCACGAGCCCGAGCCCTTCGACGTCGACGACTCCGAAATCATCAGTCCGGCGGAGCTGACGCAGTCGCGCAGCTCGATGAACCTGACGGAGCTCAAGTCCAAGCCCAACCATGAGCTGGTGAAGCAAGCCGAGTCCATGGGGCTCGAGAGCCTCGCCCGGTCGCGCAAGCAGGACATCATTTTCTCGATCCTGAAGGCACACGCCCGCAACGGCGAGAACATCTACGGCGACGGCGTGCTCGAGATCCTGCAGGACGGCTTCGGCTTCCTGCGCTCCGCCGACGGTTCGTACCTCGCCGGTCCCGACGATATCTACGTCAGCCCGAGCCAGATCCGCCGCTTCAACCTGCGCACCGGCGACACCATCTCCGGCCTCATCCGCCCGCCGAAGGACGGCGAGCGCTATTTCGCGCTGCTGAAGGTGGGCGAGATCAACTTCGATTCGCCCGAGAGCTCGCGCAACAAGGTGCTGTTCGAGAACCTGACGCCGTTCCATCCGACCAAGCGTCTGAAGCTCGAACGCGGCAACGGCTCCACCGAGGATCTGACCGCGCGCACCATCGACCTGGTCGCGCCCATCGGCAAGGGCCAGCGCGGCCTGATCGTCTCCCCGCCGAAGGCCGGCAAGACGATGCTGCTGCAGAATATCGCCACCGCCATCACCTCCAACCATCCCGAGGTCCACCTGATCGTGCTGCTCATCGACGAGCGGCCGGAGGAAGTCACCGAGATGCAGCGCACGGTGAAGGGCGAGGTGGTGTCGAGTACCTTCGATGAGCCCGCCGCCCGCCACGTGCAGGTGGCGGAGATGGTCATCGAGAAGGCCAAGCGCCTGGTGGAGCACAAGAAGGATGTGGTGATCCTGCTCGATTCGATCACCCGGCTCGCGCGCGCCTACAACACCGTGGTGCCGTCCTCCGGCAAGGTGCTCACCGGAGGCGTGGATGCCAACGCGCTGCAGCGCCCCAAACGCTTCTTCGGCGCGGCGCGCAATATCGAGGAGGGCGGGAGCCTGACGATCCTCGCCACGGCGCTCATCGACACCGGCTCGAAGATGGACGACGTCATCTACGAAGAGTTCAAGGGCACCGGCAACAGCGAAATCCACCTCGACCGGCGCATCTCCGAGAAGCGCGTATTCCCGGCGGTCAACATCAACCGCTCCGGCACCCGCAAGGAGGAGCTCATCACCGACCAGGGCGAGCTCGCCAAGATGTGGATCCTGCGCAAGCTCCTGCACCCCATGGACGAGCTCGCCGCGATCGAATTCCTGCTCGACAAGATGAAGGACACCAAGTCGAACGGGGACTTCTTCGAGGCGATGAAGCGCTGAAGGCGCAGCGGCGCGCGCCACGCCGCGCGCCTGCAGCGCGCACCCACGTACCTTCCCGGCGCTCGCAGTCGCGTTCCAACAGCCCGGCAACTTCGCAGCGCACGCAAGTTACGTCGCCGCGGCGCGACGCTGGTACATTGCGGCCTCGAATCAGTAAGATGCGCGCAACCCGCGTAGCTTAAGCGGGAGGAGTCCAGAGCGCATGCGCAATTGGCTCGCGGTCGCCGCGGTGATCCTCGGTCTACCGACCGCACCGGCGTTTGCCGACCGCGACCACGATCCGAATTCCGGGGCGCCGCTGCCGCCGCACCGGCGCGAGACTCCCAGCCCCATCACGGATCATTTCTACATTCGTGGCACTTTCTATGACCCGCAGGTCAAGACCAACTTCCGGGTCGATCGGTCTTTCCAGGGGATGACCGGCACGCCGGTGAACGGCGAGAACGATCTGGGACTTCCCAACCGCCTGCACCAGGGGCGGGTTGAATTCATGTTCAGGCTGCGCGAGCGCAGCAAGGTGCGGGTTGACTACTTCGAGGCCGATCGCTCCGGGAGCAGGACCCTTGCCAAGGACGTCGTCTTCGGCAACCAGACCTTCGCCGCCGGGCAGCTGACGCAGACCTCGCTCGACTGGCGCCAGTTCGATATCACTTACAGCTATTCGCTCCTTCGCACCGACCGTTTCGAGGTCGGAACGGGCCTCGGCATCTACTTCCTGCAGGTGGATGCGATCGGACAGGTGCCGGCGCAGAACCAGCGCCAGGAAGTGACCGCGGCAACCCCGTTTCCCGCCCTGCCGCTCGATCTGACGTGGGTCATCTCGCAGCGCTGGTCGGCGAGTGTGCGGGGTGCGTACCTCAAGGCGACGCTCAGCGGCTTTCGCGGCTGGTACGCCGACAGCCACGAGGACCTGCAGTACCGCTGGAATCCCAACTTCGCCATCGGCCTGGGCTACGCGTCTATCCGCACCTCGCTCAACCGCAGAAGCGGCACCTTTCCGGGCGCGTTCGCCATGAGCATCAGCGGACCGGAGGCGTTCGTGCGCTTCAGCTTCTGAAGGAGGCGCGGGCGAACCTCACGCGCGTGCGGTCACCACGTAGGCGCGCGCGAAGCTCTCGGGCATGCGCACCGCGTGGCCGGTGTCGAGATTGATGCACACGTAGTCGATGCGGGCACGCGCCAGCGTCTCCCCATCCGCCTTGCGCCGCACCTGGAAGCGGCGCTCCGCGCGCAGCCGCCCGTCGGTGTTCACGATCCAGGTGGCCGCCTGCACCACATCCGCCCTCACCGCCGCGCGCCGATATTCGATCTCGATGCGATGCGCCGCCATGCCGCGGCGCAGGGCGACACACTGCCCGAGCGGCACGCCGAGCGCCGTGGAGTGCGACCAGGCGGCGCGGTCGAGCCAGGTGAGGTACACCGCGTTGTTGACGTGTTCGTAGGCGTCGATGTCCTCGGGCTGCACGGCGAGCTCGATGACGTGCGGGGCGGGGTGATCGAACTGCACGACTTTGCGCCGCTAGCGAAGCAGTGCGCGCTGCACAGCGCGATAGCCGATGTCGCGCCGGTACTGCACGCCGGGCCAGTGGACCGTGTCCGCCAGCGCATAGGCCGCACGCTGCGCTTCCCCGACGCTGGCACCGAGTCCAACCGCGCACAACACGCGACCGCCGTCGGTCAGCACCCTGCCGGCTTCGAGCCGGGTGCCGGCGTGAAAGATCTTGCCCGGCAGGCGCTCGGCGCGCTCCAGACCCTCGATGAGGTCGCCCTTTTTCACCGGGTCCGGGTAGCCGGCCGCGGCCATCACCACCCCGAGCGCTGCGCGCGGATCCCACCGCGCGCCGACGGTATCGAGCGCGCCGCACAGCGCCGCCTCGCACAACAGCGTGAGATCGGACTGCAGGCGCATGAGGATCGGTTGCGCCTCCGGATCGCCGAAGCGGCAATTGAACTCCAGAACGTTCGGTGTGCCGTCGGGCGCAATCATGAGTCCGGCGTACAGGAATCCGGTGTAAGGCATGCCGTCAGCGGCCAGTCCGCTGATGGTGGGTTCGATCACCTCGCGCATGATGCGGGTATGCAGTGCCGGGGTGACCAGCGGTGCCGGCGAATAGGCGCCCATGCCACCCGTGTTGGGTCCGCGATCACCGTCGTCGCGGCGCTTGTGATCCTGGGAGCTGGCGAGCGGCAGGCTGTGCGTGCCATCCGCCATGACGATGAAGCTCGCCTCCTCGCCGGGCAGGAACTCCTCGATCAGCACCTCGCGGCCGGCGTCGCCGAACTGGCCGGCGAACATCGCCTGCGCCGCGGCGCGCGCCTCCTCGATGGAGGCGGCGATCACCACGCCCTTGCCGGCGGCCAGGCCGCTCGCCTTGACCACCAGGGGCGCACGCTGGCTGCGCAGCCACGCGGGATCGAAGCTCTCGCGCGTGAAGGTCGCGGAGCTGGCCGTCGGAATGCGATGCCGTCGCAAGAACTCCTTGGCAAAGGCCTTGGAGCCCTCGAGCCGCGCGGCCGCCTGACTCGGTCCGAAGCACTTGAGTCCCCGTGCGGCGAATGCGTCGACGACACCTGCCACCAGCGGTGCCTCCGGTCCGATGATGGTGAGGTCGACCCGCTCGGCGGCTGCCAGCTGCACGAGCCCCGCGACATCCTCCGCCGCGACGTTCAGGTTGCGTACCTTGGTTTCGGTCGCGGTGCCGGCGTTGCCGGGAGCCACCAGCACGGTCGTGACGCGCGGGGAGGCGGCGCACTTCCAGGCGAGCGCGTGCTCGCGGCCACCCCCGCCGACGATGAGAACCTTCATGGCGTGGGACCTGAGCCTAGTGGCGGAAATGGCGCATGCCGGTGAACACCATGGCCATGCCATGTTGATCGGCGGCCGCGATGAGCTCCGCATCGCGCTTGCTGCCCCCCGGCTGGATCACGGCGCGGATGCCATAACCGGCGGCCACGTCGAGGTTGTCGCGAAACGGCAGGAACGCATCCGAGGCCATGACCGAGCCGGCCACCGTGAGCTCTTCATCAGTGGCCTTCATCGCCGCGAGTCGTGTCGAGTACACGCGGCTCATCTGACCTGCGCCGACGCCGATGGTGGCGCCGGCGCGCGCGAACACGATGGCGTTGGATTTCACGAACTTGCACACAGCCCAGGCGAAGCGCAGGTCGGCGAGCTCCGCACCGGTCGGCTTGCGGCGCGTGGGCACGGTGAGCTCCCCTGCCGGCAGCTGCGCCCGATCGCGCGACTGCGCCAGCAATCCACCGTTGACGCTGCGCAGCTCGAATTCATCGCCGTCGACCTGCGGCCGCTCCCCCAGCACCAGCACCCGGACGTTGGGCTTGCCGGCCAGCACCTGCGCGGCCGCGGCGTGCACGGCGGGTGCCGCCAGCACTTCGACGAACTGGCGCTCGAGGATCGCGGTCGCGGTGGCCGCGTCGAGCTCGCGGTTGAAGGCGATGATGCCGCCGTACGCGGCAGCCGGATCGGTGCGGTAGGCACCCTCGTAGGCCTCCAGCGGTGTGGCCGCCACGGCGACCCCGCAGGGGTTGGCGTGCTTGACGATGACGCAGGCGGCCTGAGTGAACTGGCGCACGCACTCGACCGCGGTATCCGCGTCGGCAATGTTGTTGTACGAAAGGTCCTTCCCCTGCAGCACCTGCGCGGCGGGGACCCCGGCGCCGCGTCCAGCGGGGTCGCGGTACAGTGCCGCGCTCTGGTGTGGATTTTCCCCGTAACGCAGGTCCTGCACCTTCTCGAACATGAGCGACAGGGTGGCGGGGAGCGCCTCGATCGGCCGCGCCTGCCGTGAGGACAGGTAGGCGGCGACCTGGGCGTCGTAGTGGGCGGTATGGGAGAAGGCCTTGGCGGCAAGGCGCGCGCGCGTGGCCAATTCACTGCCACCCTGGTGCGTGTCGAGCTCAGCGAGCAGCAGCGGATAGTCCGCCGGATCCACGACGACCAGCACCCATTCATGGTTCTTCGCCGCCGCGCGCAGCATCGCCGGCCCCCCGATGTCGATGTTCTCCACGGCGTCGGCGTAGCGGCAGCCGGGCCGGGCCACGGTGGCGGCAAAGGGGTAGAGGTTCACCACCAGCAGATCGATGGGCGCGATGGCGTGCTGCTCCATGACGGCGTCGTCCACGCCGCGGCGGCCCAGCAGCCCGCCGTGAATCTTCGGATGCAGGGTCTTGAGCCGACCGTCCATGATCTCGGGAAAGCCGGTGTAGGCGGCCACCTCGCGCACCGGCACGCCGTTGTGTGTGAGCAGCTGCGCCGTGCCGCCGGTGGACAGGATCTCGATGTTGCGCCGGCCGAGCTCGCGCGCCAGCTCGATGAGGCCGGTCTTGTCGGAAACCGAAAGGAGCGCGCGGCGTACCGGCGGCGGCATGGGCTTCATCCCTCAAAGGCGCCGGCGGCGCCGGCGGGCCCGCAGCTCAGGAGCCGGCAAGCCCGAACTGCTTCAATTTCTTGCGCAGCGTGCCGCGGTTGATGCCGAGAATGTCCGCAGCGCGGCTCTGGTTGCCTTGCGCGTAATCGAGCACGACGCGAAACAGTGGTTCCTCGACCTCGCGCAGCACCAGATCGTACAGACGGGCTGGCCGGTGACCGTTCAGGCTGGTGAAGTAATCGCTCAGGGCGCGCTCGGCGTGGTTGCGCAGCGGCAACTCCCGTCCGTTGACTCTGGCGACGATGGCTTCGCGAGTCCGCGTTTTCTTCTTTGCGGTCATTGTGAGCCCCCCAAAGGGAAAAAAGCCGTTCGTCAGGCCGCCGCGGCAGCCTCACCCACCCAGGTTTCGAAATGCTTAAGCACGTGCGCGAACTGTGCGGCCGTGCTCGCAGCCCCCATCAGGTCCCGGCGAATCTCCGCCGGCTCATCCAGCAGGCCGCAATACCAGCCGAGATGTTTGCGCGCCATCCGGACTCCACTTTCCTCGCCGTAAAAAAAGTACAGGGAGTCGAGATGCGCCAGAATGATATCACGCAGGTCGGCGCGCGGCAGTGGCGGCGGCACAATTCCGTTTTCCAGGTGCACATTGACAGCGCGGAAGATCCATGGGGCACCATGACTGGCGCGCCCGATCATTACTCCGTCTGCGCCCGTGAAATCAAGGACCTCGCGCGCTTTTTGCGGCGTAGTGATGTCGCCGTTCGCGAACACCGGAATCCGCACGCGCGCCTTGATGGCGCGGATCGTGTCGTACTCGGCCGCGCCTTCATAAAAATCCGCGCGCGTGCGGCCGTGTACCGCGAGCGCGGCGATGCCGCACTCCTGCGCGATACATGCAATGTTCGCGCCGTTCCTGTGCTCTCGGTCCCAGCCGGTGCGGAGCTTGAGGGTCACGGGCACGTCGACCGCGTTCACCACCGCCTCGAGAATGCGCGCCACCAGCGTCTCATCGGTGAGCAAGGCCGAGCCGCACAGTCTGCCGCACACTTTTTTTGCCGGACACCCCATGTTCAGATCGATGATCTGTGCGCCGAGGGTTACGTTGGCGCGCGCCGCCTCCGCCAGCGCCTGCGGGTCGGCGCCGGCGAGCTGCACCACGCGCGGCTCCGGCTCGCCCTCGTGGTTCATGCGCTGGCGCGATTTGGGCGTATTCCACAGGCGCGTGTCCGAGGTGATCATCTCGGAGGCTGCCAGCCCCGCGCCCAGTCGGCGGCACAGGATGCGGAACGGGCGATCGGTCACTCCGGCCATCGGCGCGAGCACGACAGCTGAGGGCAGGAGATAAGGTCCGATCCGCAAGCGACAGCTCTTTCTGTGGCGCGACTCGCTAGCGTGCGATGGCGTCGTTTGCGCAGGTGACCTCGCCGCCGCCGCTGGCTGGCAGACAGGCGTCGATCTCGAATCCCACCGCATTGGCGCCCGGATCCACGAAACCCATCTCCGCATCGATGCGCTGGCCCGCGGACAGCAGAGCCGACGCCGGCGTGGCGCGCGGCAGGTACAGCGGCGGCGCCACGTCGCGCGCCGCGATGCGGTTGCCGAAGCGATCCTGCAGCGTGACCCGCAGCACCGGCAGGGGCTGAGGCTTCGCGGCTGCGTTCTTGACGCTGGCGCGTACCGTGATCAAACCGGAGCTCCCCGGCTCAACGGACGCGCCGAGTTGGTGCACTTCGTACGCCCGCAGATCCCAGTGCGGCGCCAGCTGCACGCCGAGAGATGCGTACAGCGCGGTGATCGGGCGCTGGAAGCGCGCCGTGGCGGCGAGCTCGTCACGATAATGGTTCACGATCTGCGCGAGCAGCAACAGCACCGCAAGGCCGATACCGGCCCGCCACAGGTGCGGCAGCAGCCGCGCCGTTCCGGCCCCCGCGCTCAATTCCCCGCCGAGCCGCATCTTGCGCGGCGCTCGTGCCTGGCTCGCGGCGCTTCGCGCTTTCACCGGGGCCGCGGGCGCGGGCCCTGCAGGCGCGGTTGCCTCCAGCGTGGCCGGTGCCGGTGTCTCCCGCGGGGCGGGCGCTGGTGTTTCCCGCGGGGCGGGCGCTGGTGTTTCCCGCGCGGCGGGTGGTGGTGTTTCCCGCGCGGGGCGCGCTGCTTTGCGCGTGGCGGCCGGCGGCGGTGTTTCCCGCGCGGGGCGCGGTGCTTTGCGCGGGGCGGCCGGCGGGGCCTCTGGCGCGGCCGGCGGGGGTGTTTCCCGCGCGGCGGGTCGCGGTGGCTCCGGCGGGGCCGGCTGCTCCAGCTCGATGTGCAGTATGGAAGCCAGTAACTCCGGGTCGATTTCCACATCGACCTGGCCGTCGGAGTCCTGGTGGGAGTCCGAGTCCTTCCTGGATTCGGAGTCCTGCTGGGAGTCGGAGTCCTGCGCCGGCGCGGCCTCCTGATTCGCCGCGATCATGGCCTTGAAGGTTCCCGTCGCCGCCGTCCACTGCGGGTTCGGTGGCGGTTCGACGAACACGGAAGCCACATCGGTCTTGCTGGGATCGAACTCGAGTGCGTCCTCCGGGATCGCGTCCTCGTCGGTCACATTCTGCGGCGCAGGGTCCGGGGGTGCAGGCGGTGGAGTCTGCGAGGCCGCAGGCGCCGGCGGAGCAGTCTCGGCGCTCTCCTCGGAGGTCTGTCCCTCCTCCGTCAACCGCGCGAGCGCATTGAACACGCTCGAGCAGCGCCCGCAGCGCACATAACCCTGGGCGACGCGCAGATCCTCGGCGGTCACCACCAGGGTCAGGGCACACTTCGGACAGACTGTGAACATGACAGAGCTGCATTGCGGGGTGTCAATGGCGGCGTCCGGCGAGGCCCACCCACCCGTCGCGCTCGCCGAACGGGGCGACATCAAAGCACGTTGCGTAAGCGGCTGTCACGTCGGCGACCTCGTGCTGCATGAGCCCCGCGAGCACCACTTCCCCGCGCGCGCGCAGCAGTGATGCGAAGCGCGGCGCCAGCGTGCACAGGGGCCCGGACAGAATGTTCGCCAGCAGCACATCGGCCGCGGCCGGCAGCGTGTCCGGGCGATCATGGACCTGCACCTGCTGCGCCACGCCGTTCGCCGCGGCGTTGCCGCGCGCCGCCGTGAGCGCCTGAGGATCGATATCGAAGCAGTGCACCTGCGCCGCGCCGAGCTTTGCGGCGGCCAGCGCCAGCACACCCGAGCCGCAGCCGTAGTCGATGACGCTCGCACCGGGGGCGAGGTGCGCGTCGAGCCACGTCAGGCACAGCGCCGTGCTCGGATGACTGCCGGTGCCGAACGCCAGCCCCGGATCGAGCGCCACCAC
>DATKEZ010000045.1:0-15595 GCA_035511775.1 Steroidobacteraceae bacterium
GGCGTCGTACTTGAGATTGTGCCCGACCTTGCCGCGCGCGGGATCCTCGAGAATGGGCTTGAGCGCCGCGAGCACGCGCTCGCGATCGAGCTGCTCCGGCGCGCCCGGATACACGTGGCGCAGGGGTACGTAGGCGGCCACCCCCGGCTCGATGCACAGGGACACGCCGACGATTTCAGCCTGCATGTAGTCGAGGCTGGTGGTCTCGGTGTCGAAGGCGAACAGCTCGGCCGCGCGCAGCGCCGCGAGCCAGCGCTCCAGATCCTCCCAGCGGGTCACGGTTTCGTAGCGGCGGGCGATGTCGGCGGGCACCGCACTCGCGCCGGATGGCACAGCGCCCGGCGACACAGCCGCGCTGGCGGCGTGCGGCGCGGGGAGCGCCGGCGGGCCGTGAGTCACGGAGGTCGCGGCGCTGTCCGCCACCGCATCGCCGCCTTCCAGCTGCCGCAGCAGGGCGCGCAGCTCGTAGCGCGTGTACAGCTCGCGCAGGCGCGCGCTGTCCTGCGGGCCCGGCGCCAGCTCCTCCACCGACAGCGGCAGCGCCAGGTCAGTCCTGATGGTCGCGAGCCGTCGCGACAGCTCGAGCGTCGTCAGACCGCTGCGCAGGTTCTCGCCCACCTTGCCGGGCACATCCGCCACGTGCCCGATCAGCTCATCGAGGCCGCCGTACTGCTGCAGGAGCCTCGCGGCGGTTTTCGGCCCCACCTTGTCGATGCCCGGGATGTTGTCGGAGCTGTCCCCGACCAGTGCCAGGTAGTCGATGATCTGCTCGGGGTAGACGTCGAACTTCGCCTTGACGGCGTCGCGGTCGAGCACCGCGTTGTTCATGGTGTTGATGAGTGTGATCGAGCCGTCGACCAGCTGCGCCATGTCCTTGTCGCCGGTGGAGATGAGCACCGTCTGCCCGGCCTGCGCGGCGCGCCGGGCGAGGGTGCCGATCACATCGTCCGCCTCCACGCCCGGCACGCGCAGCAGCGGCAGCCCCTGCGCCTTGATGATCTGCAGCAGCGGCTCGATCTGTGCGCGCAGGTCATCGGGCATCAAGGGGCGGTGCGCCTTGTACTCGGTGAACAGCTCATCGCGGAAGGTCTTGCCCGGCGCATCGAACACCACGGCAATGCGGCGCGGCTGATAGTCCTTGAGAAACTTCAGCAGCATGTTCAGCACGCCGAGCAACGCTCCGGTCGGCTCGCCGCGCGAGTTGGACAGCGGCGGCAGGGCGTGAAACGCCCGGTAGACATAAGAAGAGCCGTCGACGAGAACCAGGTCCGGGGAGCGCGTCATGCGGGGATCGAAACTTGAGCGGGCCGCGAGTATAGCGGAGGGCGCCGTTCACAAGTCCCGCACCGCGGGTCAACCGCCGGGCCACCTGGCGCGCTATAAGCCGCATGCGCGAGTCGCTCTCCGCCATTGCCGCCAACCGCTTCGGGCTCGGCGCCCGCCCCGGGGAGCTCGCCGCGATCGCCGGCGACGGCCGCGACTGGCTCAAGGCACAGTTGCGGGCCGCTCCGCCGCTGCTCTCGGACCCGCAGCTGCGCTCCTCGGCGCAGACTCTGGCGCAGGCACTGGAGCTGCGGCAGGAGATTCGCGCCCAGCGCAAATCGGCGCAAGCGGCGCCCGCCCCCGGCAAGGCGGGCGCGGACGAAGCCGCCGCCGCCGCGCAGACGAAGCTGCCGCAG
The DNA here is from genome assembly GCA_035511775.1 of Steroidobacteraceae bacterium. Taxonomy (GTDB): domain Bacteria; phylum Pseudomonadota; class Gammaproteobacteria; order Steroidobacterales; family Steroidobacteraceae; genus 13-2-20CM-66-19. The sequence goes on from DATKEZ010000045.1 coordinate 1,680, forward strand.
CTCCTGCGGCCGATCTACCTGAGCGAGGTGACGGCGCGCCTTCGTGAGGCCGTCAGCACGGATCGCCCGTTCATCGAGCGGCTGACTCAGTTCTGGAGCAATCACTTCGCGGTGTCGGTCGACAAGCAACTGCTCAGCGGGCTTGCGGGCAGCTTCGAGCGCGAAGCGATCCGGCCGCACGTGCTCGGCAGCTTCAGCGATCTGCTGCTCGCGGTCGAGACGCATCCGGCGATGCTGCTGTATCTGGACAACCACCTGTCGGTCGGCCCGCATTCGCAGGTGGCGCTGCGCCTGGAGCGGCGCGCGCAGCCGCGCAGGCTCGGCATCAACGAGAACCTCGCGCGCGAGATTCTCGAGCTCCACACCCTCGGTGTGGGCGGTGGCTACACGCAGGCGGACGTGACCACCTTCGCCGAAGTGATCACCGGCTGGTCGGTCGGCGGTGAGGGTGGCGGGCCTTTTGCCGGCGGGGAGCCGGGAAAATTCCTGTTCCGCCCCGAGGTGCACGAACCGGGCGCCAAGCGTGTGCTCGGCACACGCTACGCGGATAGCGGTTACGGGCAGGGCGTCGCGGTGCTGCGCGAGCTTGCCGGCCACCGCTCCACCGCGCACTTCATTGCCACCAAGCTCGCGCGTCATTTCATCGACGACGATCCGCCGGCGGAGGCGGTCGGGCGGCTCGCGCTCGCGTTCACGGGCAGCGGCGGCGATCTTCCCACGGTGTACCGCATGCTCATCGACTCGCGCGAAGCGTGGGTGCAGCCGCTCGCCAAGTACAAGACGCCGTCGGATTACATCATCTCGGGTTTTCGCGGACTCAACCTGCCGGTGGAGGCCGGGCAGCCGGCGCTGACGCCCTTTGGACTGCTCGGCCAGAGAATGTGGGAGCCGGGATCGCCCGCGGGTTGGCCGGATCGCAGCGCCGACTGGGATGGCGCCTCCGCGCTCATGAAACGCATCGAATGGGCTGAGGCCGTCGGGCAGCGGCTGGGCAACCGCCGTGACGCCGCTGCTCTCGCCCCGCAGTTGCTGGGCGCGAACCTGGGAGATGCGACGCGCAGCGCCGTCGCCCACGCGGCCAGCGCCGCACAGGCGCTCACCCTGTTGCTCGCCGCGCCCGAATTCATGCGGCGTTGAGCCGTTCAGGAAATGACCATGGAGCGACGCGAATTCCTCAACCTGGGCGCACTGCTGGCCGGTGGCGCGCTGCTGACCTCGCGGGTCGCCTTCGGGCACGCCGATGAGCGCCGCTCGCGCTTGGTGCTGATCCTCATGCGCGGCGCTCTCGACGGACTCGCCGCGGTTGCGCCGTATGGTGATCGCGATTACGCCGCGCTGCGCGGGGAGTTTGCGCTGCGTGCACCCGGGGAGGCCGGCGGGGCACTGCCGCTGAACGGTTTCTTCGGCCTGCACCCGTCGTTGGAGTTCCTGCAGCAGTGCTACGCGGCGCGCGAGCTGACGGTATTTCACGCGCTCGCCACCCCCTATCGCGAGCGCTCGCATTTCGACGGCCAGGACGTTCTGGAAAACGGCTCGCCGCGCGCGCACGCGCTGCAGAGCGGCTGGCTCAATCGCGCGCTCGCCCGCTCGCCCGGGCGGGCACAGCGCGAGGCCGGCGTGGCGCTCGGTCAGAACGTGCCGCTCGTGATGCGTGGCCCGGCGGAGGTGACCTCGTGGTCGGCATCGAAACTCGGCGCGCTGGACGAAGACACGCTCGCGCGGATCACCGATCTGTACGCCGGCGACCCACTGCTCTCAGTACGCCTCGCGGATGCGCTGACAGCGGATGCCATCGCCGGCGCGGACGGCGCCGGCAACGCTGCCGCCATCGCGCCCGAGGCGGCGCCGCGCGACATGAGCGCTGCGGGCACGCCTGCGCGCCCCCCGAAGGCGAACGGTGCGCGCTACGCGGAAGTCGTGCGTGCGGCCGCGGGCTTCCTGCGCCAGGAAGCCGGACCCAAGGTTGCCATGTTCGACACCACCGGTTGGGACACGCACGCCAACGAGGGTGCTGCGCAGGGGCAACTCGCCGGCCGGCTCGCGGCGCTCGATCAGGGCCTCGCGACCCTGAAACAGGAGCTCGGCCCGGTATGGAGCGACACGGTGGTGCTGCTGGTCACGGAATTCGGCCGCACCGCGGCGGTCAACGGCACGCGCGGCACCGACCACGGCACCGCGACCACGGCGCTGCTGGTCGGCGGCGCCGTCGCCGGCGGGCGGGTGATCGCGGACTGGCCAGGACTGTCGGCGCGCGCCCTGTACCAGGGGCGCGATCTCGCACCCACGCTCGACCTGCGCTCGGTGCTCAAGGCGGTGCTGCAGGAGCATCTGCTGGTGCCGCCGCGCGAGCTCGAGCGAACGGTGTTTCCTGACAGCGGCGCGGCCAGACCGCTGCGGGACCTGGTGCGCACCTGAAGGCCTGCCCCGCGCGCTCAGCGTTCGCGCCGTGACGGCGCCCGAGGTCGCTACCTCGGCGGCCGAGATTCCTCGCTTTTGTCAGTTGAGCCGTTCTTGTCGGTTGACTTGAGTGGCGCAGGTGTCGCCGGCGTCGGCGGCACCGGCGCCGACTGTGCGGGCCCCGGCGTCGCTGCCGCAGTCGTGACCACCTGGGCGTTCTTGTCCGGCAGATACAGGGCACCTTTCTGGCCGCAGCCCGCCAGCAGCAGCGCGGCGCCGCCCGCGAGCAGCCAGCCTGCCCGCCTCATACGGGCACCGGCATCGGCTTCTTGTCGCGCAGCGCGAGCCAGCCGCGCACCAGGCGGTAGACGATCCAGATCGCCAGCGCACACAGGCCGAGCAGAGCGAACGGGATGCCGATGATGGTCAGCATGACCAGCCCCGACACGCACGCCCACAGCACCGCGAACCAGAAGGTCCGCAGCTGCCAGCGGAAATGCGACTCGAGGAAGCTACCGCGCGTCGCCGAGCGGCGCACGTAGTTCATGACCACCGCGACGATCGAGGGCAGGCTGCCGATGAAGCTGCCGACGATGGTGTGGAAGGTGGTGACGCCGATGAGCACCGCCAGCGAGTGCAGCGCGTACATCACGTGGGTATAGCTGACGAGCGACTCGTCGACCGAGGGTGCGGCGGCGCTCATCTGCGGATTCGGGTCTGACATGACTCACCTCACTGGGGCGCTGCGGTCTGCGGCCGGCGCTCCACCACGGCCATCGTGAGGCGCGAGACACACACCAGGCGCTCACTCTCATCGCGGATCTCGATGTGCCAGACGTGGCTGCGCCCGCCCAGGTGAAACGGGCGGGCGGTGGCGGTGACCGTGCCCGTGGATACGGCCCGCAGGTGATTGGCGTTGATTTCCTGCCCCAGGCACATGGACTGCTGCGTATCCACGCACATCATCGAGGCGAGACTGCCGACCGTTTCCGCGAGCGCGACCGAGGCACCGCCGTGCAGCACGCCGAAGGGCTGGTGGGTGTGCTCGTTCACCGGCATGGTTGCGCGCAGAAAGTCCGGGCCGATCTCCGTGATGCGGATGCCGAGGTACCCGGACAGGCTTCTGCGGCCTCGCTCGGTGAGAGCCTCGGGAGTGATGCTGGCGCGCCAGATGCTCATCCGCTCTAGTCTAGCCGTTTGCACAGTGGCAATCTGCACCACCGCTGAAAGTCCGGAGCTCGAGTGTGAGACCCGAGTTTGCCTTCCCGCCGCCCGAGGCGCCGAGCGTGGCCGTGGCCGCCAGCCGCCAGCGCTTTCCCGTGCACCGCATCTACTGCGTCGGCCGCAATTACGCCGACCACGTGCGCGAGATGGGCGCGGACCCGCAGCGCGAGCCGCCGGTGTTCTTCATGAAACCCGCGGACGCGGTGGTGGCCAACGGCGCCGCGGTTGCCTATCCGCCCCGCACTGCCAACTTCCACCATGAGATCGAGCTGGTGGTGGCGATCGGGCGCGGCGGCCGCGACATCCCCGGGCCGCGTGCCCTGGAGCACGTGTTTGGCTACGCGGCGGGCAATGACCTGACACGGCGCGATCTGCAGCACGCCGCCAAGCAGCGCGGCCAGCCGTGGGATTCCGCCAAGGGCTTTGACTGTTCGGCGCCGGTTGCCGCGATCCGCCCGGCTGCGCTGGGCGAGGTGTCGCGGGGGCGCATCTGGCTCAGTGTCAACGGCGAGTTGCGCCAGGAGTCGGACGTGAGTCAGATGTTGTGGGACGTGCCGCACATCATCGCGGAGCTGTCGACGCTGTTCGAGCTCCAGGCGGGCGATCTCATTTTCACCGGCACGCCCTCCGGTGTCGGCGCCGTGAAGCCCGGCGACTCTCTGCAAGGCGGCATCGAGGGACTCGAGGTGCTGCGCAACACCATTGCCGCCGGCGCAGCGCGCTGAGCGGCCACTGATCGGGGTGCCATGAAGCTCTACCACTATTATCGAAGCTCCGCGGCCTACCGCGTGCGCATCGCACTGAATCTCAAGGGCATCCCCTGGGAGACGGCGCTGGTGGACCTGCGCTCGCCGGCGAACGCCCAGCACACGCCGCAATTTCGCGCCCTCAATCCGCAGGGGCTGATACCGGTGCTGGCCGACGGCGACACCACCATCACGCAGTCGCTCGCGATCATCGAGTACCTGGAGCAAACCCACCCGCAGCCGCCACTGTTACCGGGTCCTGCCGCGGACCGCGCGCAGGTGCGCTCGCTCGCGCTCAGCGTCGCCTGCGATATTCACCCGCTCGGCAACCTGCGGGTGCTGAACTACCTGCGCTCGAGCTTTCACGCCGACGAGAACGCCGTGAATGCCTGGGCACGTGAGTGGATCGGCTTGGGGTTCATGGCGCTGGAGCGGCGGGTGCAGCACACCAGCGGCGACGGCCGGCACATGTTCGGCGGTGAGGTCACGCTCGCCGACCTGTGCATCGTGCCGCAGATGTACAACGCGCACCGCTACCAGGTCGACGTTGAGCCCTACCCGGCCCTGCGCGCGATCTGCGCACATCTGGAGGCGCTGCCGGCGTTTGCCCGCGCGGCGCCGCGGGCGCAGCCGGACGCGCCGCCGGCCACGCCATGAGCGCCGTGCCTGCACGGGTCGGCCTGCTCGCGCCGCTGTCCGGAGTCCTCGTGCCCCTCGAACGCGTCCCGGATCCGGTGTTCGCACAGCGCACGGTGGGCGACGGGGTCTCGATCGATCCGACCTCGTGCGAGGTACTGGCGCCGGCCGCCGGGCTCGTCACGCTGTTGCACCGCGCCGCCCATGCGCTGGCGATCACGACCGACGAGGGGCTCGAAGTTCTGGTTCACATCGGCGTCGACACGGTCAGTCTGAAGGGCAAGGGTTTCACTGCGCGCGTGAGCCAAGGCGATCGGGTGGCGGCCGGACAGCCGCTGATCTCCTTCGACGCGGATCTCATCGCGCGCTCGGCCCCGAGCCTGCTCACGCAAGTGCTGGTGACGAACCCCGAGCGCATCCGCGGGATGACCGTGGCCACCGGCCTCGTCGATGCCGGCCGCAGCGTCATCCTGAATGTCGAGCTGGCCGCCGCGGCTCCCGTGGATGCCACAGCGGCGACCGAGGCAACCGCCGTTTCGGCGGACATCCGCCTGCCCAACCGCCAGGGGCTGCATGCCAGGCCGGCGGCGGTGGTCGCGGCCGCGGCCAAGGCGTTCCGTGCGGACATCCGTCTGCTGCGCGGCGCCGATTTCGCCAATGCCAAGTCGGTCACATCCATCCTGCTGCTCGCCACCAGCCCGAACGATGCGATCCGCGTGAGTGCCACGGGTCCGGATGCCGCGGCCGCGGTCAGCGCCCTGGCGGCGCTGCTCGCTTCCGGATCGGGCGAAGCGGAACCCGCGGGCGAGAGCGCGGTGCCGGCCGCAGGCCCTGTGCCGGCCGCAGCGGCGGCGCGCGCGATGGGCGCCGCGGCTCCGACCGACCCCCGCAAGCTTGCGGGCGTGAGCGCATCGCCGGGAGTTGCGCTGGGCAAGGTCGCGCAGGTGCGCCGCACCGCGATCCGCGTAGAGGAGCAGGGCGCAGGCGTCGAGCGCGAGCGGGCGCACCTCGAGGCGGCGCTCGAGCGCGCCCGGCAACAGATCAGCGCACAGCAGGCGGCCAACTCGGGGGCCGCGTCCCGCATTCTGGATGCCCACCTCGAGCTGCTCGCCGATCCGGAGCTGATCGACCTCGCCGTGGCCGGGCTTGCCGGCGGGCGCAGTGCCGGGTACGCGTGGCGGGAGGCCTATTCGAGCTACGCCGCGCGCCTCGAAGGGCTCGCAAGTGCGCTGCTGCGCGAGCGCGCCGGGGATGTGCGGGACGTTGGCGGCCGGGTGCTGGGCCTCCTGGCCGGCGTGACGACTGCACCCCTTGAGTTTGCACCCGGTTCCATCCTGATCGCCGATGAGCTGACGCCGAGCGAGACGGTCTCCCTCGATCCGGCCAGGGTGCTGGGCCTGTGCACGACCGGCGGCGGACCGACGAGTCACGCGGCGATCCTGGCCCGCGCTTTAGGGCTGCCCGCCGTCTGCGGTGTCGATCGCGCCGCGCTCGAGATCGAGGACGGCACCACCGTTCTGCTCGACGGGACGGCCGGCACTCTGCTCACGCGTCCCAACGACACCGAGGTTGCCGCGGCGCGGGCGGTGATGGGGCGCCTCGCCGCACAACGTCAGAGTGAGCGGGCGGCCGCGAGCGAGCCGGCGGCAACGACCGACGGGCATCGCATCGAGATTGCCGCCAACATCGGCACGGCCGAGGAAGCCGTCGCCGCCGTCGCCCAGGGGGGCGAAGCTGTGGGACTGCTGCGCTCGGAGCTGCTGTTCCTGGACCGCGATACCGCACCCGACGAGCGCGAGCAGGCCGACGTGTACCGCGCGGTCGCCGTCGCGCTCGGCCGCGGGCGCCGGCTCGTCATCCGCACGCTGGACATCGGCGGCGACAAGCCCCTGGCGTATCTGCCGCTGCCGCCGGAGGAGAACCCGTTTCTCGGGCTGCGGGGTATCCGCGTGAGCCTGGCGCGGCCCGATCTGCTGCGCAGCCAGCTGCGGGCGATTCTCACCGCAGCCGCGCTCGGTGACATTCACGTGATGTTTCCCATGATCGCGACGCTCGATGAGCTGCGCGCGGCGCGCCGCATCCTCGACGAGGAGCAACGCGCCAGTGGCGGCTCGGTGCGCGTGGGCGTGATGATCGAGGTGCCCTCCGCGGCGCTCACCGCGGAGCATCTGGCGCGTGAGGTGGACTTCTTTTCGATCGGCACCAACGATCTGACCCAGTACACGCTGGCGATGGACCGCGGCCACCCGCAGCTCGCACCGCTCGCCGACGCGCTGCACCCGGCCGTGCTCAGGCTGATCAGTCTCACCGTGCAAGCGGCGCACGCCCATGGCAAATGGGTCGGGGTGTGCGGCGGGATTGCCGCCGAGCCGCTCGCGGTGCCGGTGCTGCTCGGAATCGGAGTCGACGAGCTGTCCGTGCCGGTGCCGGCGATCGCGGCCGTCAAGGCGCTCGTGCGCCGCCTCTCGCTGCGCCACTGTCAGGATCTGGCACGCGAGGTGGCGGGCTTAGGCACCGCGGGCGAGGTTCGCGCGCGGCTCGCGCAGTTCGACCGCGAGGCCGCCCCGGCGGCCGGGAGAGCTCGCAGCTGAAGCGGCTCGAGGGGGAGTTGTGTTCAAAGACGCATTCGTAGTCCTGCAGAAGATCGGCCGGTCGCTGATGATTCCGGTGGCGGTGCTGCCGGTCGCGGGCCTGCTGCTCGGCATCGGCGCGGCGCACTTCGAGTGGATTCCGCCGCTCGTGTCGGCCCTCATGAAGGCCTCGGGCGATGTGGTGTTCGGCAACCTGCCGCTGATCTTCGCGGTCGGCGTCGCGGTGGGCCTCACCGAGAATGACGGCGTCGCGGCGATTTCGGCGGTGGTCGGCTATGTGGTGCTGCTGGCGATTCTCGGCGTGATGGCCGGTGTGTGGGGCATTGCGCCCGTGACCATCATGGGAATCAAGTCGATGCAGACCGGGGTCTTCGGCGGCATCCTCGTCGGCGCCATCGCCGCGACGATGTTCAAGCGCTTCTACCGCACGACACTGCCGCCGTACCTGGCGTTCTTCTCCGGCAAGCGCTCGGTGCCGATCGTCACCGCTCTCGCCGCGGCACTGGCCGGCGTGGTGCTGTCGGCGATCTGGCCGCCCATACAGCAGGGCATCGACACCTTCTCGCACTGGGCCGCGGTCTCCAACCCGCGCACCGCCGCGACCGTCTACGGCTTCGTCGAGCGGCTGCTGATCCCCTTCGGTCTGCACCACATCTGGAACGTGCCGTTCTTCTTCGAGATGGGGACTTACACGGACGCGAGCGGTACGGTGGTGCACGGCGACATCAACCGCTTCTTCGCCGGCGATCCCACGGCGGGGATCCTGGCCGGCGCTTTCCTTTTCAAGATGTTCGGCCTGCCCGCGGCGGCGATTGCGATGTGGCACGCCGCCAGCCCGCAGAACCGGGTCGCGGTCGGCGGCATCATGATCTCGGCGGCGTTGACCTCGTTCCTCACCGGAATCACCGAGCCGATCGAGTTCGCGTTCCTGTTCGTCGCGCCGGTGCTGTATGTGGTGCACGCGGCGCTCGCGGCCTCGACGCAGTTCCTGGCCAACACGCTCGGCATGCACATGGGCTTCACTTTTTCCCAGGGTGGCATCGACTTCCTGGTCTTCAACGCATTCGGCAAATTCGCGCAGAAGTGGTGGCTGGTGCTGATTCTCGGCCCCGTCTATGCGGTCATCTACTACGTCGTCTTCCGCCTCGCCATCCGCTGGCTCGATCTGAAGACCCCCGGCCGCGAGGAGGCGGTCGCGGCCGCGCCGAGCGCCGCCCCCGCCGCGGGCGACAACCGCGCGCGTGACCTGGTGCTCGCCTTCGGCGGCGCCGACAACATCGCCAGCCTCGATGCGTGCATCACGCGGCTGCGGGTGGCGGTAAAGGATCCCGCGCTGGTCGATGAGCGCGCACTCACCGCACTCGGTGCGAGCGGGGTGATGCGCGTCGGCCGGGGCGTGCAGGCGGTGTTTGGGACGCTCTCCGAGCACCTGAAGACCAACATGGAGGATTACCTGCGCGCCTCGGGCACAGCTCCCGGCGCTGTCCCCGCGCCGGCATCGAAAGTGCACGCCCCGGCGCCCGCCGCCGCTGCCGACCCCGCGCTGCGCACGACGGCGGCGCGGCTGCTGGCGGCGCTCGGTGAGCGTGCCAACGTGCGCGAGCTGGAGGCGGTCGCCCACACGCGCCTGCGCATCAGGCTCGCCGACCCGGGTCGCTTCGATGAGGCGGCGGCGAGGCGGGCCGGGGTGGTGGCCGTCATGAAGGCGGCGCCCGGGGTGCTGCACCTGATCGTCGGCGAGCAGGCCGGCCAGCTGGCGACGGTCATGAGCGTCGCCTGAGCGTCGCCGCGCGCTCTCGCCTCGCGCCTGATTCCTATCCGGCCCGCCGCCGCAGGAAATTCACGTAGCCGGCGATGAAGTGCTTCAGCTGCTCCTCGACCGCCGCGTCCTTCAGGTTCCCTCCTTCATCGAACACGCCGGCGGCGCGCGCGACCAGCAGTCGGCCGCCGAACCAGGTCTGCGTGCCGAGGGTGCGCATTACCGGCAGCCAGGCGGCCTGGCTGAGAGTGGTGCCGAAGCCCGAGGGTGAGGCCCCCATGATGGCGAATGCTCGTCCGCCGAACACGCGCTTGATGTCCGAAGACGGCCGCGACAGCCAGTCGATCGTGTTCTTGAACACCCCCGGGATGCTGTTGTTGTATTCCGGGGTGGCCAGTAGCACGCCGTCGGCGGCGACGATCGCCTCCTTCAGCTGGCTCACCGCGGCGGGGATGCCCTGTGCCTCGACATCGCCGTCGTAGAGCGGGATGCCGCGCAGGCTGGCGACCTCCAGCGTCGCATCCTCGGGCATGAGGCGCGCGGCGGCGCGCAGCAGGGCGCTGTTGTAGGAGCCGCGCCGCAGGCTACCCGAGATTCCCAACACCCTGGTCATCGCATCTCCCTCGAGCCGGCTGCGAGCGTGCGCTGCGCGGCGGGCGCTTGCAACCCGCGCCGCCGCGGCGGGCGGCTGCCGCGTGCGCCGGCTATCCCTTCAGTTTCGCGGCCACGCGCTGGTAGGCCTCGCGAAACGGGATGCCCTCCGTGACCACCAGGCGGTTGGCCTCCTCGGCGGCGTGAATCGCGGGATCGAGCCGGATGGCCTCGCGCCGGAACTGCAGCGCCTCGATGGCCGGCGGCAGGATGCTCAGGGTCTCGAGCGCCAGGTCGATGCCGCGAAACAGCGGGAACTTCAGCAGCTGCAGGTCGCGGTGGTAGCCGGAGGGCAGCTTCGCGCACACGCCGAGGGCCTCCGCCAGACACGCCTGCGCGCTGGCGGAGCGGCCGCGGATCAGCTCGAACACGTCCGGGTTGCGCTTCTGCGGCATGATCGAGGAGCCGGTGGTGAAGCCTTCCGGCAGCGTGACGAAACCGAACTCGAAGGTGGCGAACAGCAGCACGTCGGCGGCGAAGCGCCCGAGGTCCTGCAGCAGCAGCGTGATCTCGAACAACAGCTGCGCTTCGGCCTTGCCGCGCGAGAGTTGTACCGCGGTGACCGGCTGATGCACGGTGGCGAACCCGAGACTGCTGCGGGTGGCTTCACGGTCGATGGGGAGCCCGGGCGTGCCGTAGCCCGCCGCCGAGCCCAGCGGGCTCTTGTCGATGCGGCGGCGCACCTCGGAGAGGCCCGCCGCGTCGTCGCGCAGCTCCGCCGCAAAACCTCCGGCCCACAGCGGCACCGAGCTCGGCATCGCCTGCTGCTGGTGGGTGTAGCCCGGCAGCGCGGTGCCGTGCTCGCGCGCCGCCAGCTGTTCGAGCGCATCCGCAACCGCGAGCGCGCCGCTGCACAGCGCCTGCACTGCTTCGCGCAGGTACAGGCGGATGGCGGTGAGCACCTGGTCGTTGCGCGAGCGCCCGAGGTGGATGCGGGCGCCGGCTGCTCCGATGCGCTCGGTCAGGCGCCGCTCGAGTGCCGTCTGGCCGTCCTCGTCGGCGAGCTCGATGCGCCACTCGCCGCGCGCGTGCTCCTCGGCCAGCGCGCTCAAGGCCGCGCGGATGGCGATGAAGTCCTCCTGCGTCAGCAGATCCTGGGCGTGCAGCATCGCGGCGTGCGCGATCGAGGCGCGTACGTCGTACTGCACCAGGCGCTCATCCAGCACGTAGTCCTCGCCCGCGGTGTAGTGCTGCACCCGCTCATCCAGCGGCGCGCCCTTGTCCCACAGCCGCGTCATGGCGTGCTCTGCTGCTCGGCGGGCGTGAGCGCGTTGACATCGGCGACGATCAGCGTGCCGGTGCCCTCGTTGGTGAATACCTCGCCCAGGATCCCCTCCGGAGACTGGTACGACACCACGTGCACCCGGCGTACGCCGCCACGGATGGCGTCCTCGATGGCCTTGGCCTTGGGCAGCATGCCGGCGGCGATGCGACCCTCGTCGCGCAGGCGCCTCAGTCCGTTGAGGTCGGTGTAGGAGATGAGCGAGCGCGGGTCATCGACGCTGCCGAGAATCCCGGGCGCGCCGGTGCACAGGATCAGCTTCTCGGCCTGCAGGGCGGCGCCGATCGCGGCCGCGACGGTGTCGGCGTTGATGTTGAGCAGCGTCCCGGACTCGTCCGCGGACAGCGGGCTCACGACCGGCATGAGGGCATTGTCGAGGAGCTTTCGGAGCACGGTGGCGTCGACCGTGTCGATGTCGCCGACGAAACCGAAGTCGATGAGCTCACCGTCGGCGGTGAGTCTCACCGGCGCTCGCTTGTGGGCCCGTACCAGGCCGGCATCCACGCCGCTGATCCCGACCGCCTCGATATTGAGGTCGCGGCACATGCCGAGCACGCGCGTGTTGATCAGGCCGTTGAGCACCATCGCGGTCACGTCGATCGAGCGCTGGTCGGTGACGCGCCGCCCGTCCACCATGCGCGTCGGCACACCGAGCGCTTCCGACAGCTCGGTGAGCTGCGGCCCGCCACCGTGCACCAGCACCACGCGCACGCCGAAGTGGTGCAGGATCGCGATCTGCTCCACCAGTACCCGCGTCGCCTGCGCATCCGCGAACACCCCGCCGCCGGCCTTCACGACGAAGGTCTTGCCCTTGTACATGCGGATGTAGGGCGCGGCGCTCCTGAGGGCGCGGATGGCGAGAGCCTGATCGCTTCTGTGCATGATCATGTCGGATTCTTGCGGGCTTAGGGCTTGAGCATCTGATGCAGCACGGCCATCTGCACCGGCAGACGGTTGTAGGCCTCGCGCTGCACCACGCTGCGCGCGCCGTCGAGCACCTCATCGGCGATGGCGGTGTTGCGTCGCACCGGCAGGCAGTGCATCACGCGGCACTCGGGCGCCGTGATCGTGAACCAGTCATTGCGCACACACCAGCCGGTGAGCGTGCTGCGCAGGCGCGCATCCGCGGCGGCGTCGCCGTAGCAGGCGGTTGCGCCCCACTCCTTTACGTACAGGACCTCGGCGCCGGCGAGCGCGTCCTCGCGCTCGGCGGTCTCGCGCACCGAGCCGCCGGAAGCCGCCGCCGCGCGCCGTGCGCGCTCCATGATGGCAGCGGGAAGCGCGAAGCCCTCCGGACGCAGCACGATGACTTCCATGCCGCGTAAGCTGGCCATGTGCAGCGCCGCCGCCGGCACCGCCAGCGGCAGGGCGCGCGGGTGGTAGGCCCACGACAGTACGAAGCGCCCGGCGCGCGGCACCGCGAGATCATCCAGCGTCTTCCAGTCGGCGAGCGCCTGGCACGGGTGGTTGACCGCGGACTCGAGATTGATGAGCGGCTTGTCGATGAGGCTCGCCATGGAGTTGAAGGTGGTCTCCGCCAGATCGCTCGCCAGGTCCTTGCCGGCGGCGAAGGCGCGGATGCCGAGCGCGTCGCAATAGGCGCCGAGCGCCGGGATGCCCTCGCGCACGTGCTCGGCGGCCGCCCCGTCCATCACCACCCCCGCGCGGGTCTCGAGTTGCCAGCTGCCCTGTCCCGCGGTGATGACGAACGAGTTGCCGCCGAGGCGCGCCATGGCGGCCTGGAAGGACGCGAGCGTGCGCAGCGAGGGATTGAAGAACAGCAGGCCGAGGATCCGGCCGGCCAGTGCGCGCGGCTCGGGCTGCTTCTCCAGGCGCCGCGCGAGCTCGAGGAGCGACAGCACCTCGTCGCGCTCGAAGTCCGCGAGATCAAGAAAGCGCTTCATGCGGGCAAGTCGCGCAGCGCATCGCGCAGCAGGTCGACGTGCTGCTCCTGGAGGATCAGCGGCGGCAGCAGGCGCAGGACGTGCGGGTCGTTGGACGTGCCGGTGAGGATGCAGCATTCGAGGAGCTCGGCCTGGATTTCCTTTGCCGGTCGCGTCGTGCGCAGCCCGACGAGCAGGCCCGCGCCCTGGTGCGCGGTCACCGGGCCCAGGACACAGGTCCGGCGGATATACGCGCCCACGCGCCGCACGCGCTCGAGCAGCCGCTCGGTCTTGATGGCGGCAAGGACGGCCTCGATGGCCGCGCACGCCATGGGTCCGCCGCCGAAGGTGGTGCCGAGGGATTCCAGCTTGACGGAGGCGGCCACCAGCGGCGACAGCATGAGCACGGCGCAGGGAAAGCCGTTGCCGAGCGCCTTGGCGGTGGTGAGCATGTCGGGCCGCACGCCGTAGAGGTTGGCGGCGAAGGGCTCCCCGGTGCGGCCGACGCCGCACTGCACCTCATCGAATATCAGCAGCGCCCCGACCTCGTCGCAGCGCGCGCGCAGTGCGGCGAGGAACGGCGCACCCAGATCCACCGCCCCGGCGAGCCCCTGCACCGGCTCGACGATCACCGCCGCCGTCTGCTTCGTGACCTCGGCGGCAATGGCGGCCGTGTCGCCGCGTGGGATGAAACTCACCTCGAAAGGCGTGCGCGGAAACCCGTACCATTTCGCCTGCGCGCCCCAG
>DATKEZ010000046.1:0-1621 GCA_035511775.1 Steroidobacteraceae bacterium
GATCGGTTCCGCCGTCTCGTTCCACCGCGCCACGATCTCCTCGCGCTCCGCCGCCGACAGCAGCGGCAGCGCCGACATCCGCGCCTCCGGCGACGACGCCATCCCCCGCAGCACCCGCTCCAGATGCGACAGCAGCCGTGCCGCCGTCGCTGCCGCGAACAGCGACGCGTCGTATTCCAGCTCCCCCGACAGCCCCTCCCCCGTCTCCGCCAGCGACAGCGTCAGCTCGTACTTCGCCGTGCCCGCGCCGAACGGTACCGCGCTCACCGCCAGCCCCGGCAGCGACGGCGTCGCCAAGGGCGCGTTCTGCAGCGCCAGCATCACCTGGAACAGCGGGCTCCGGTCCAGGCTCCGCACCGGCTGCAGCGCCTCCACCAACCGCTCGAACGGAACCCCTTGATGCGCGTAGGCGCCGAGCGCGCTCTCCCGAACCCGAGACAGCAGCTCGCGCACGCTCGGGTCACCCGAGAGACGCGTCCGCAGCACCAGCGTGTTCACGAAGAAGCCGATCAACCCCTCGATCTCGGCCCGCGGACGGTTCGCCACCGGCGTCCCCAGCACGATGTCGTCCGACCCGCTCCACCGCCCCAGCACCGCAGCCAGACCCGTCTGCAGCACCATGAACAGCGTCACCCCCTCCCGCCGCGCCAGCGACTTCAGCGACGACACCAGCGAGCCATCGAGTCGCAGCGCAAGCCGGCCGGCGTGCCCACGGCCCTGGCCGCGCGCGTGATCCGTCGGCAGCGACAGCGCCTCGGGCGCACCCGACAGCGCGTCGCGCCAATAGTCGATCCCCTCTTCCGCCTGCGCCCGCTGCCACAGCGCGTAGTCCGCGTACTGCACCGGAAGCGCCGGCAGCGCCACCTCCTCGCCCAGCGCGTGCCGCCGGTAGAGCGCGTCCAGCTCCCGCAGCAGGATCGACGACGACCAGCCGTCGAACGCGATGTGGTGCACCACCAGCGCCACAACGTGATCCTCCGCCGCAAGCCGCAGCACCACCGCCTTCACCGGCAGCTCCTGCGCGAGATCGAAGCGATGCCGCGACAGCGCCGCGAGCCGATCCGCCAGCGCTGCCGGCGCTATCGTCTCTTCCGTCAGCACGAAGTCCGACGCCGGGCGGATCGACTGCACCGCCTCCCCCGACGCCGCCGGGAACACCGTCCGCAGCGCCTCGTGGCGTGCAACGACGTCGGCGAGCGCCTGGCGCAGCGCCTCGACATCGAGCCGGCCGGTGAGGCGCAGGCCCAGCGGAACCGTGTAGCTCCCGCCCTCCAGCTGCTCCACGAACCACAGACGCTGCTGCGCATAGGACAGCGGCAGCACTGCCGGACGAGCACCCGCCACCAGCGGCGCGTCCTCGGCGCGCGAGGCGCCCGACACCAGACCCGCAAGGCCCGCCACCGTCGGACGCTCGAACAGAGACCGCAGCGCGAGCGCCACCCCCAGCACGCTCCGCACCCGCGACACCAACCGCGTCGCCAGCAGCGAATGGCCGCCCAAGTCGAAGAAGTTGTCGTGGCGCCCGACCCGCGCCACCCCCAGCAGATCGCGCCAGAGCTCCGCCAGAAGCTCCTCAACCGCCCCTTCGGGCGCCGCATAGGCCTCGCTCTCGATCACCGGC
>DATKEZ010000047.1:0-8627 GCA_035511775.1 Steroidobacteraceae bacterium
TCCGAACAGGAACCCGGCGCAGTAGGCGAACAGGCTCACGACGATGTTGTTCGCCAGAATCTGCACCGACAGCACCGAGGAGGGCACGATGTTCAGCAACCCCTCCGTCCACAGCTGGCCGCGCTCCACGCTGGCGATCAGATCAGGGGAGGCGAACAGCGCGATGAGCTCCGGGTAACGCCACACCAACGCGTAACCGCCGCTTACCGCCAGCGCGAAGATCGCCGTCGACCACAGGATGTAGGGCCCGAGCCAGCGCACCACCGCCGGAATCTCCTCGCGGAACAGCCTCAGCAGTGCGGCGTCCATACGCCAGGCGCCATGATGCAGTGTCGCGTGCGCGCGCGCGTAAGCGGCCTCCAGGTACTCGCGGGTGCGCGAGTCCGGCATGAGGGTGCGCACGCGCGCCAGATCGTGTGCCAGCAGGCGATAGTCGTCCGCCAAGCGGGTGGCGTCCGCGGCATCGTCGCTGCGCCCGCGGGCGAGGCGGCGCGCGCGCCTCTGCGCCTGGCGCCAGCGCTCCGCGCGTTGCAGCAGACTCACGGTGAGAGCATGTCGCCGGGTCGAGCCGTTCATCCTGACCATCCTCTATCGAGGGTGCGCCAGGCGCTCGAGGCGCGTGCGCCAGGCCCGATCGTCGTCGCCGGGCTCGCCGAGCTCGCCTGCGTAGCGTGTCAGCACCTGCCGTGCGAGCCGTACGCGCGCCTCGGGCTGCAGCGCCGGCCAACGCTCAAGCAGCTCGGCGACGATTTCCGCGCCCGCCGCGTCGAGCTGGCTGCCGCGCTGGGCCGCAGCAGCGGGCGCCGGCAGGCGTGCATCCGCCTGCTCGAACACCAGCAGCGTGCCGGCCGCCATGTCCCCGATACGCAGGTGCTCGCGCGTCAGCACCACCGTGATCAGCCCCACGCCGTAGAACAGCGGCAGGCTGTCGAGCAGGCGGAATACATTGCGGGTCAGCAGCGCACCGACGCTGGCCGCGCCGCCATCGCGCGCCACGATCCGCACGCCCGCCATGCGCTTGCCGGGGGTGCTGCCGCGAAGGGCGAGCTCCACCACGTGGTGGTAGAGGAAATAGATCGCGAGCGCCGGTGCGACGACCGCACCAAACCAGCGGGCATCGCTGCTCAGAGGGGGGCTAAGGATGAAGCGCCCGTTATAAAGGAGTGCGCCGAGGACGAACCACCCGAGCGCGAGAATGACGCGGATGTGCCAGTCGACCAGGAATGCGTACGCCCGTGCCCCCGGACCCGCCACCGGCAGCGACACGTCGATGCCGGTGACGCTGTCGACCACCAGGCCAGGTGCGGCCTCACTCATACTTCTTCTGCCAGCAGCTCGGCCTGGTACTCCTGCTGCAGCGGCTCGATCAGCTCATCGAGCTGGCCGTCCATGACCTGCTGCAGTTTGTACAGCGTCAGGTTGATCCGGTGATCGGTGACGCGCCCCTGGGGGAAGTTGTAGGTGCGGATCCTTTCGGAGCGGTCGCCGCTCCCGACCTGCAGGCGACGCGACTGCGCCTGTGCGCTCTGCTGCTTCTCCTGCTCGGCGGCCAGCAGGCGTGCCTTGAGCAGCGCCATGGCGCGCGAGCGGTTCTTGTGCTGCGAACGCTCGTCCTGGCATTCCACCACGATGCCGCTCGGCAGGTGCGTGATGCGCACCGCGGAATCGGTCTTGTTGACGTGCTGACCGCCCGCGCCCGAGGAGCGGTAAGTGTCGATGCGCAGCTCCGCCGGGTTGATCTCTATCTGCTCGACTTCATCGAGCTCGGGCAGGATGGCCACCGTGCAGGCCGAGGTGTGAATGCGCCCCTGTGCCTCGGTCGCCGGCACGCGCTGCACGCGGTGCGTTCCGGATTCGAACTTCAGCACTGAGAACGCACCCTTGCCGACGATGCGGCTGATGATCTCCTTGTAGCCGCCGTGCTCGCCCGGGCTCTCACTGAGTACCTCCAGCGCGAATCCCCGGCGTTCCGCGTAGCGCGCGTACATGCGGTGCAGCTCACCGGCGAAGATCGCCGCCTCATCGCCCCCGGTGCCGGCGCGCACCTCGAGGAAGATGTTCTTGTCATCGCGCGGATCCTTCGGCAGCAGGAGCCTGTGCAGCTCGCTCTCCGCGGCTTGGAGCTCGCGCTGCACGTGCCCCACCTCTTCCTCCCCGAGTGTGCGTATGCCAGCATCCGCATCGACCTGCAGGTCGCGGGCCGCGGCCAGATCGCGTTCCAGGCTGTGGTAGCGGCTGAAGCGCTCCGCCAGTGGCTGCAGGCGCGCGTACTCCATGGACAGTTCGCGGAACTGCTGCGAGCCGCCGGCCACCTCGTCGGTGGCCAACAATCGGCCCACCTCCTCGAAGCGGTCGGACAGTTTCTGCAGGCGCTGGCGGATGGATTCCTTCATGGTTGCGGCTTCAGGGCGCGGCATTCTCCGGGATGTCTGCAGTTTGTGACAAGTTGCGCAATACGCATCGCTTGCGCAGGCTCTATAGTGCTCGCGTGAGTATCATCAGCTGCTTGCGTAACCTAAGCCCCGTCCTGTGCGCCTCGCTCCTGGCGGCCTCGCTCCTTGCCGGATGCGCCGGCGTGCGCCCCGCCACCAGGGCACCCGCGCCGCCGCCAGGGGCGGATGGCAGCGCCCTGACCGTGATGGCCGAGGTGGCCCTGAAGCGCGGCGACTGCCGGGCGGCCTCCGAAGCCTACGCGCATGCCGCCGCGGTTGCCGCGGACGTTCAGCTCGCCCGCCGCGCCACGCAGGTGGCGATGGCTTGTGAGCATCTGCCCGCCGCCTGGGCTGCGGCGAGCCGCTGGCGCGCACTCGCGCCGGCGGATCGCGAGGCCGACGCCCTGTACGCGGCCGTGGCGCTCAAGCTGTATCACACCACCGAGGCACGCGCCGCCATCCGTGACTTCTGGCGCGCCGAAGAGCACGCCAGCTCGGCAGGCGCAGGGGAGGCGAAGCCAACCGAGCCACACAGCTCTGCGGGCAACGCTGCGGCGCCCGCACCGGATGCGACGCCGGCCGCGCCGCGGGCTGCCCAGCGCATGGCGAAGAGCATGACCGAGTTGACGGCGTTGCTGCTGGAGGAGTCCGATGCGCCCGCCGTGTTGCTGGCCATGAGCGGGGCGCTGGAGCCGAGCGCGAACTCTCCCGAGACGCTCACACTGCTGGGTGAGCTGGCGCTGGCTGCGTACGACGGCCAGCGCGCGCAGGAGTACGCGCAGCAGGCGCTGCAACGTGACCCGAAGGATCCTGCCGCTTTGCGGGTGCTGGCGCGCGCCTACGTCGTGCGTGGCGATGCCCCGGAGGCGGTCGCCACCGCGCGCCAGGCAAAGGCGCACGATACGACGCGCGGCGGCTTCGAGCTTGCGGAGGTTCTCGCCTCGCTCGATCGCAACGAGGAGGCCCACCAGGAGCTGGAGCATCTGCGCTCCAGCGGCGCGCCGGTCGGGGAGGTCGATCGGCGGCTCGCGCTGCTGGCGTTCGCATCCGGGGATCTGAAGGAAGCCCGCCAGCGCTTCACGGAGCTGCTGACGAGCGGCCAGGGCAACGATACGGCGCAGCTGTATCTCGCCGATATCGAGGCGCGCGACGGCGATCCGGAGGGAGCGATCGCCGCCTACCGCCGCCTCTACGACTCGTCGGTGGCGCTGTCGGCGCGCTCGCGCGCGGCGTCGTTGCTGCTCGACCGCGACAAGCGCGCCGAGGCGCTGGCGCTGCTCGATGACTACGCCGCGGACCATCCGGAGGACGAGCTCGATCTGACACTCGCCAAGGCGCGGCTGCTGGCCGATCACGGCGAATCGGACACCGGGCTGGCGTTGCTGGCCGCGGCGCTCGAGCGCCATCCACGACACCCTTCGATCGAATACGACCGCGCTGTAATTCTCGAACAGGCGGGGCACGTGCACGAGTCGGTCGAAGCGCTCGAGCAGATGCTCACCGAGCGACCCGACGACCCGACTCTGTTGAATGCGCTCGGTTACACGCTGGCGGACCACACGCTCGAGCTGGCGCACGCCGAAGGGCTCATCCGCCGCGCGCTCGCCGTCATGCCCGACAACCCCGCAGCCCTCGATAGCCTCGGCTGGGTGCATTTCCGTGCCGGCGACGCCAAGGGCGCTATCCGCACTCTCGAGCATGCCTACTCGCTCGGCCACGACGCCGAGATTGCCGCGCACTGGGGTGAGGCGCTGTGGGTGAGCGGCAAGCCCGGCGAGGCGCGCCGGGTATGGGCGGCGGCGCTGGCCCGCGAGCCCGATTCAAAACCGCTCAAGGCTACACTCAAACGGTTCCTACCCGATGCGCAGTAGGGTGCTGCGCCTCGGCGCAGCGGTCGTGCTGTGCGCGTTGGGCGGCTGCCGCACCGCGCCCGTGTTCTTTCCGGCGGCGGCGCCATGGGAGGTGCGGCGAGGGCAGCTGCAGGCACGCCAGCATTTCGACCTCAATGGCCGCGTGGCGGTCGCGACAGCACACGACGGCTTCAACGCGAACCTGCATTGGGAGCAGCAGGGCATGCGCTCGCAGCTGATGCTCGGAGGCCCGCTCGGAACAGGTGCCGTGCGAATCAGCGCATCCGGCAATGACCTTGACATAATCACGGCGCGCGGCGAGCACGTGGATAGCGCCGCCGCGCACGCCGATCTCACCGCGCGTCTGGGGTTCGATCCGCCGCTGCCGAGTCTGCGTTACTGGATCCTCGGAGTGCCCGACCCCGCCCAACCCGCCACCGAGGAGCTCGATGAGCGGCAACAGCGCCTGCAGGGTCTCACCCAGGGCGGCTGGCACATCGACTACAGTCTCTACGTCGCGGTGGGCAGTGAGTCGCTGCCCGCGCGCCTCACGCTGCGACGCGACGCGGTGCGCGTGCGGCTGCTGGTGGATGACTGGCAGTTATGAGAGCCGCGCAGACACCCTGGCCCGCCCCCGCGAAACTCAATCTTTTCCTGCACGTCACCGGCCGTCGCGCGGACGGTTATCACGAGCTGCAGACGCTCTTTCAGCTCATCGACCTGTGCGACACGGTGACGATCAATGTGCGCGAGGACGGGCAGATCGATCGGCCGCTGGGCCCGCCAGGGGTGCCAGCTGAGGCGGATCTGACCGTGCGGGCAGCCCGGGCGCTGCAGAGCGCCACCGGCACGCGCCTCGGGGTGAGCCTCAAGGTGCACAAGCGCATCCCGCTGGGCGCAGGCCTGGGCGGGGGCAGCTCGGATGCGGCGACAACGCTGCTCGCGCTGAACCAGCTGTGGGGCTGCGGCCTTTCCGTGAGCGAGCTTGCCAGCCTTGCCAGGCCGCTCGGGGCGGATGTACCTGTTTTTGTTCAGGGTTCCTCCGCCTGGGCGGAGGGGGTCGGCGAGCGCCTGACACCCGTCACCCTGCCCGCGAAGTGGTACGTCGTCGTCTACCCGGGAGTTTCGGTGAGTACGCGGGAGGTGTTCCAGAGCCCTGAATTGACACGAAATTCGCCCCTCATCA
The DNA here is from genome assembly GCA_035511775.1 of Steroidobacteraceae bacterium. Classification (GTDB taxonomy): domain Bacteria; phylum Pseudomonadota; class Gammaproteobacteria; order Steroidobacterales; family Steroidobacteraceae; genus 13-2-20CM-66-19. The sequence goes on from DATKEZ010000047.1 coordinate 5,469, forward strand.
CAATACGCGCCTTTTTTGAGTCGGGGGGGCGCAACGACTGCGAGCCCGTGGTGCGCTCGCGGATACCGCAGGTGGCGGAGGCGCTCGAGTGGCTGGCGAGGCTTGCGCCGGCGCGCCTGACGGGCACCGGCTCGTGTGTGTTCAGCGCGTGCGGGAGTGCCAGCGAGGCCGAGCGCCTGGCGGCGCGGGTTCCCGATCGCTGGGTGAGCTTTGTGGCTCGGGGCCTGGACACCTCGCCCGTGCACGAGCTGCTCGAGCACGGGCGGCAAACCTGAGGCGGCTGTAAGATGCGCGCCCGGTCAGCTCGCCGCGCGGTCGGACCGGTGCTGGGGTGTCGCCAAGTGGTAAGGCAGCGGGTTTTGATCCCGCCATACGGAGGTTCGAATCCTTCCACCCCAGCCAGTTTCATGAGGCCGGCGCCGGATGCGCGCGGGGATGGGGCTTAGCAGTGGAAATTGCACACAGCGCAGAGAGTATGAGTACCAGTGAGACCCTGGCGCTGTTTGCGGGCAATGCCAACCCGGCGCTGGCGCAGGACATTGCGCGCAGCCTGCAGATCTCGCTCGGGCGTGCGTATGTCGGTCGTTTCAGCGACGGGGAGGTCAACATCGAGCTGATGGAGAACGTGCGCGGGCGCGACGTGTTCATCGTGCAGTCGACCTGTCCACCGGCGAACGACAGCCTGATGGAGCTGCTGGTGATGGTGGACGCCTGCCGCCGCGCTTCCGCCGCCCGCATCACGGCGGTAGTGCCGTACTTCGGCTACTCGCGTCAGGACCGGCGCCCGCGCGCGACGCGCTCGGCCATCACGGCGAAGCTGGTTGCCAACATGATCTCGAGCGCGGGAGTGAATCGCCTGCTGACGGTCGACCTGCACTCGGATCAGATCCAGGGATTTTTCGACATCCCGGTCGACAACGTGTATGCCTCGCCGGTGTTGCTCGGCGAGGCGTGGAAGAAGGCCTACCGCAACGTGATCATCGTGTCGCCCGATGTGGGCGGCGTGGCGCGCGCGCGGGCCTTCGCCAAGCGCCTCGACGATGCGGAGCTGGCGATCATCGACAAGCGGCGCCCGCGGCCGAACGAGTCCAAGGTGATGAACATCATCGGCGAGGTCGAGGGCAAGACCTGCATGCTGGTCGATGACATGGTCGACACCGCCGGCACGCTGTGCCAGGCCGCGCAGGCGCTCAAGGACGAGGGCGCGCTGAAGGTGGTGGCCTACATCACGCACCCGGTGCTGTCCGGCGGCGCGGTCGAGAGGATTTCACAGTCGGCGCTGGATGAGCTGGTCGTGACGGACACGATCCCGCTGAGCACCGAAGCGAAGAGAGCCGACCGCATCCGCCAGCTGTCGGTGGCCGAGCTGCTCGCGGAAACGATCCGCCGCATCCGCGACGAGGAGTCGGTCAGCTCGCTGTACGTCGATTGAGTTTCTTGGGGTGCCGGTCTGGTCGCGGACCGGCAGTGTTGAGTAACCATCGGAGACATGTAATGCGTATTTCGTTCACCTTCGGCGCGGATGTCCGCGAGACGCAAGGCAAGGGTGCGAGCCGCCGCCTGCGTCACACGGGCAAGGTTCCCGCCATCCTGTACGGCGCCCACCAGGACGCCCAGGCCCTCATTCTCGACCAGCAGAACCTTCTCACCATGATCGCCGACGAGCGCTTCTACTCCTCGATCGTGCGGCTGAAGATCGGCGAGCGCACCCAGGAAGCCATCATCAAGGACGTGCAGATGCACCCGGCCAAGAACGTGGTGGTGCACGTGGATCTGCAGCGCGTGGTCGAGAACGAAAGGATCCGCATCCGGCTGCCGATCCACTTCCGCGGCGAGAGCGTGTCGCCCGGCGTCAAGACCCAGGGCGGCGTGGTATCGCATATGCGCGCCGACGTCGAGGTCAGCTGCCTGCCGAAGGACCTGCCGGAATTCCTGGAGCTGGATCTTTCGGACATGAGCCTGAACGACACCAAGTTCCTCGCGGACATCCCGCTGCCCGCGGGGGTGTCGATTCCGGAGCTCACGCAGCGCAACGCGCCGGTCGTGTCGATCCATGCTCCGCGTGCCGAGGAGCCCGAGCCGGTTGCCGCAGAGGCCGCCGCCGCCGTGCCCGCCGAGGGCGCGGCTCCCGCCGTTGCAGGTGCTCCCGGGGCTCCGGGCGCGGCTCCCCCCGCGGCCCCGGGCGCGGCTCCCGCTGCCCCAGGTGCTGCGGCCGCCGCCGGCGAGGCCAAGAAGGGCGGGGACAAGAAGGAGGCCGCTCCTGCCAGGAAGGAGGGCGGCAAGAAGTAGCCGCCACCACAGGCACTGCACCCGACACACCGGCCGCCGCGGGAGCCTTGGCGCTCCTTCGGCGGCCGGCGGCGTTTGCGGTGTGAGTCAACGAACATGGCAGGTGAGCCGCTCAAGCTGATCGTCGGGCTCGGTAATCCGGGCACCGAATACGCACGCACGCGGCACAACGCGGGCTTCCAGTTCACTGACGAGCTGGCGCGCCGCCATGGCGCCATCTTCCGCAGCGAGCCTCGCCACCGCGCCGAGCTGGCGCGCACGCGCGTGGGCGACACCGAGCTGTGGTTGCTGAAGCCCATGAGCTACATGAACCACAGCGGCAACCCGGTGCGCAGCGTCGCGGCCTTCTACAAGGTCCCGGTCGAGTCGGTGCTGGTGGCGTACGACGAGCTGGATTTCCCCGCCGGGGTGGTGCGCCTCAAGCAGGGCGGCGGGGCCGCCGGCCACAACGGCATGCGCGACGTGATCGCGCAGCTGGGGGATGCGTTCTGGCGGCTGCGGATCGGCATCGGTCACCCGGGCGATCGTGGCGCGGTGCTCGATTACGTGTTGGGACGCCCGCCGGCCGCGGAAGCGCAGCTCATCCACGAGGCGCTGCTGGCGGCCGCAGACATCGTGCCGCTGCTGCTTACCGAGGGCGCGCAGATCGCCATGAACCGTCTGCACAGCCGCGAATCCGCACCGGGCGCGCCGACGGCGCCCGCCAACTCCTGAAGCACGAGTCGAGGTCTCCTGCATGCCCATCCGCTGCGGCATCGTTGGTCTGCCCAATGTCGGCAAGTCGACTCTGTTCAACGCGCTCACGCGCGCGCAGATCGCGGCCGAGAACTATCCGTTCTGCACCATCGATCCGAACCTCGGCGTGGTGCC
>DATKEZ010000048.1:0-2508 GCA_035511775.1 Steroidobacteraceae bacterium
ATCTTCCAGTGCCTGCCGGCCGCTGCGCGTCCCGGCGTCGCGCCGCCCGGCCTCAAGCGCGTGCTGCTCACCGCCTCCGGCGGCCCATTCCGCGCTACGCCGCGCGAGCAGCTGGCCGCGGTAACACCCGAGGCCGCGTGCGCCCACCCGAACTGGGTCATGGGCCGCAAGATCTCGGTGGACTCCGCCACGCTCATGAACAAGGGCCTGGAGCTCATCGAGGCGTGCCTGCTCTTCGGGCTGACGCCGTCGCAGGTCGAGGTGCTGGTGCATCCGCAGAGCATCGTGCACTCCCTGGTCGAATACGTGGACGGCTCCATGCTCGCGCAGCTCTCGGCCCCCGACATGCGTACCCCCATCGCGCACGCGCTCGCCTGGCCCGAGCGCATCGACTCCGGTGTAGAATTCCTGGATCTGCTCAAGGCCGGCCGGCTCGACTTCCAGGCTCCCGACTACGACCGCTTCCGTTGTCTCGCCCTCGCTCAGGCGGCGGCGCGCGCCGGCGGGCTGCATCCGGTGCTGCTGAACGCGGCCAACGAGGTCGCGGTACAGGCGTTTCTCGAGCGGCGATTGAACTTTCCCGGCATCGCCACGGTCATTGAGGCGGTGGTGGAACGTGGCGCGGGGGGAGCGATCGGCGGACTGGATGATGTGCTGGCCGCGGACGCCGAGGGCAGACAGCGGGCCTGCGAACGCATCGTCGGCATTACAAGAAGTGAGTCGGTGAGGGGCGCTCACGCATGAGCCTGTTCTGGTACGCACTATGGTTCGTGGTTGCCGTCGGCCTGCTGGTCACGGTGCACGAGTTCGGCCACTTCTACGTCGCGCGCCGCCTCGGCTTCCGGGTGCTGCGCTTCTCGGTGGGCTTCGGCAAGCCGCTGGTCAAATGGGCCGCCGGCCCGGACGCCACCGAGTACGTGATCGCCGCCGTACCGCTCGGCGGCTACGTCAAGCTCCTCGATGAACGCGAGGGACCCGTCTCACCCGAGGATCTGCCGCGCTCCTTCACCCGCCGCCCGCACTGGCAGCGCGTCGTGGTGCTGCTCGCCGGACCCGCCAGCAACATCCTGTTCGCGATCCTGCTGCTGTGGGGCATGTTCTGGGTGAGTGGCGTGAGCGAGGTCAGGCCGGTGGTCGGCGACGTCATCACCGGCTCGGTCGCCGCCGGCGCGGGCCTGAGAAGCGGCGACGAGATTCGTGCGGTCAACGGCAGCGCGGTGCAGGGAATGCGCGACGTGGTGTTCGACCTGCTCGATGCCATGAGCGCCAGGGGCGAGGCCGACCTCGAGGTGCGCAGCCGGGATGGCGCGGCACGCGAGGCGCGCCTGGTAGTCGCCGACGCCGAAGCGCGCCGTCATCTCACCGAGCCGAGCGAGCTGCTCAAGGGCCTCGGCTTTCAGTTCTGGCCGCCGGTGCCGGCGGTGCTCGGTCAGGTGGTGGCGGACGGGCCCGCTGCACGCGCCGGGCTCGCCGCCGGCGACGAGATCGTGAGTGTCGACGGCGCTCCGGTCGCCAATTTCCACGACATCATCGCGCGCATCAGTGCCCGCCCCGGCGAGCACGTCAGCATCGAATACCGCCGCGGCGGCGTGACGCGCAGCACCGAGGTTGCGGTCGCGAGCGACGACGTGGCGGGCAAGCGCGTGGGCCGCATCCACGTGATGCAGCCGCCGCCGGCGACCCGCACCTACCCTGCCTCCATGCTGCTGCACACCGACCTCGGCGCGGGCGCGGCGCTCAGCCGCGCCGGCGCCGAGGCCTGGACCATGACGGTGCTGCAGGCACGGCTTTTCTGGCGCATGGTGCTCGGGCGCGTGTCGCTGAAGAACCTGAGCGGTCCGCTGTCCATCGCGGAGTTCGCGGGGGACTCAGCCGAAGCAGGGGTGTCGGCGTTCCTCGGCTTCCTGGTGCTCATTTCCCTGTCGCTCGGCTTCCTCAACCTGCTGCCGATCCCGATCCTCGATGGCGGGCAGATCGCCTTTCAGCTCATCGAGTGGCTGAAGGGGAGCCCGCTCTCGGAGCGCACCCAGGCGTTCGGGCAGCAGGTGGGAATCGCGCTGCTCATCGTCCTGATGGGTGTGGCGCTGTACAACGATATTGCGCGTCAATTCGGTTGAGTGCTTGGCGCGCGGCCGCACTGCGGCCCGCCCGTGCTGAAGGCCGCAAGGCCTCCGGCCCTCGAATAATGCAAGACAAGGCGCCCGGGGTGGCGCGAAGGGCAGACCATCTTGGGTGTTGAAGCATGAAGCTGCGCGTCGTCATGGCTGCGCTCGCGTTGTTGCTGCGCGCCGCGCTGGTGTTCGCGCAGGGCGCGCCGCCGGAGGCTGACTTCACCGTCGGCGACATTCGCGTCGAGGGTCTGCAGCGCGTCTCCGAAGGAACGGTCTACAACTACCTGCCCGTCAACATCGGCGATCACCTGAGCCCGCAGCGGGTGCGCGAGGCGATCCGGGCGCTGTACGCGACCGGCTTCTTCCGCGACGTGCAGCTGCGCCGCGACGGCAACAC
>DATKEZ010000049.1:0-1224 GCA_035511775.1 Steroidobacteraceae bacterium
CGCCGGCGGCCAGCGCTTCCAGTACGTACCGGCGCTCAACGCCCGCACCAGCCACGCCCAAAGCCTCGCGGACCTGATCGAGCAGCACTGTCAGGGCTGGACGCACGCCGGGCATGGGCGCCTTCCGAGTGCCGCACGCGGCGCCTCCGCGTGATGTCCCACGCGCCGTTGCCGCTCCTGGGGACCTTTCACGAGGCGAGCCTCGCGGTCGATGATGTGCGTGGCTCGCTCGAGTTCTACGAACGCTTAGGCTTCACCCAGGCCCCGACCACCGATACGCTCACGCACCCGTACGGAGTGCTGACCGACGGCCGGCTGTTCATCGGCCTGCATCAGCGCAGCGGCGCCTCGCCGGTTCTCACCTTCGTGCGTCCGGGCATCGCCGAGTGCGTGCGGGAGTTTGCCGCGGCCGGCATCGAACTGACGCTGTGCCGTACCGGCGAGGAGGTATTCAACGAGATCGGTCTGATGGACCCCTTCGGCCACGCGATCGCGGTCCTGGAAGCGCGCACCTATTCGCCGGTGGCGCGCGGGGATGCCTCGCTGTGCGGTGACTTCGCCGAAGTGAGTCTGCCGGTCACCGACTTCGCCGCCGCGCAGGCCTTCTGGGAGCCTCTGGGCTTCGTCGCTGCGGGGGAGGTGTCGGCGCCTTATCCGCACCTGCCGCTCACCAGCGATTACCTGGACCTCTCGTTTCACCCCCCGGGGGTGTGCGAGCGACCGATGCTGGTGTTCCGCGATCCTGACATGCGCGCACGCATTGCGCGGCTGCGCGAGCTGGGCGTGGCCCTGTCCGCCATCTCTGAGGGCGGCGCCGGGGGCTTGAGCAACGCGCTGCTGGAGGGCCCGGACGGCACACCGCTCACGCTGCTCGAATCTGAGAGCTGAAGCTGGATCGCCATGCGCCGCAGCTGTCTGCCCGCCGTGCTCGTGCTGCTGGTGTCGCTCCTGCTGCTCGCGCCAGCACCGGCCCGCAGCGATGCCGGCATGTGGACCTTCCACGACTTTCCGCACGATCTGGTGAAGCGCCAGTACGGCGCCGACGTGAGCTCCGCCTGGCTGGATCGGGTGCGCATCGCCACGATCCGCCTGTCGAACTGCACGGCATCCTTCGTATCCCCCGACGGACTGATCCTCACCAACCACCACTGCGCGGAGGCCTGCCTGGATGAGCACTCCACCAACGAGCAGAACCTGCTGCGCAGCGGCTTCCTGGCGCGCTCC
>DATKEZ010000050.1:0-23658 GCA_035511775.1 Steroidobacteraceae bacterium
GCGTCGAGCGGCGCGGGGACTGGGTCGTCATCGAGGCGACCGCCAATGCCTTCCTGCACCACATGATGCGCAACATCGCGGGCCTGCTGATCGCCATCGGCAGGGCGGATGCGCCCCCGTCCTGGGCGCAAGAGGTGCTCCAGGGGCGCGATCGCACCCGCAACGCCGCCACCGCTGCAGCCGCCGGGCTGTATCTGGTCTCGGTGCGCTATCCGGCGGCGTTCGCCCTGCCGGCCCCGCCCGGGGTGCTCGCGCCCGATCGGCTATGATCGCGCACCTCGAGGTCTCACTCCCGCGCGCGGGTCCACCCCATGTCCTGGTTCGAGAAGATCATGCCCTCCCGCATCAAGACCGAGCGGCGCACGCGCTCGGTCCCGGAGGGCCTGTGGATCAAGTGCCCGGCGTGCGATGCGGTCCTGTACCGCGCCGAGCTGGAGCGCAACCTGTATGTGTGTCCCAAGTGCAGCCATCACATGCGCATGGGGGCGCGCGAGCGGCTGGAGCGCTTTCTCGACCCGGGCACAGGCGCGGAAATCGGCGCGGCCATCTCGCCCGAGGATCCGCTGAAGTTCCGCGACAGCAAGCGCTACCGCGACCGGCTGCTGCAGGCGCAGAAAGCGACCGGCGAGAGTGATGCCCTGGTGGTGCTGGCCGGCACGCTGCACGCGCTGCCGATCGTCGCCTGCGCCTTCGAATTCCAGTTCCTCGGCGGCTCGATGGGCTCGGTGGTCGGGGAGCGCTTCAAGCGCGGCGTGGATTACTGCATCCAGGAGCGGCGGCCGTTCGTGTGCTTCTCCGCCAGCGGCGGGGCGCGGATGCAGGAGGCGCTGTATTCGCTGTTTCAGATGGCGAAGACCGCGGCGGCGCTGTCGCGCCTGGCCCAGGCGCACCTGCCGTTCATTTCAGTGCTGACCGATCCGACCACCGGCGGTGTGTCGGCGAGTCTGGCGCTGCTCGGTGACCTCAATCTCGCCGAGCCGCGCGCCCTGATCGGCTTCGCAGGTCCCCGGGTCATTCAGCAGACCGTGCGCGAGACACTGCCGGAGGGCTTCCAGCGCAGCGAATTCCTGCTCGAGCACGGGGCTATCGACATGATCGTCGATCGTCGCGAGATGCGCGATAAGATCGCAGCACTCCTGCGGCTGCTGCTGAAGCTGCCGGCGGCCGCCGCTGCCTGACGCGCGCGCCGCTCACCAAAAAGCCGGCTTAGCCGATGCGCACGCTCGCCGAGTGGCTCACGCTGCAGGAGTCGGTGCATCCCAAGAGCATCGACATGGAGCTCGTGCGCGTCGCCGCCGTCGCGCGCGCGCTCGGCGTCGCCGAGCCGGCATTCCCCGTCGTGACCGTGGGCGGCACCAACGGCAAGGGCTCCACCGTGGCGCATCTCGCGGCGCTGCTCGCGGCTCTCGGGGCGTCCACCGGCATGTTCACCTCGCCGCATTTCATCCGCTACAACGAGCGCATCCGCGTGAACGGGACTGAGGTCGGCGATCAGGAGCTCATCGCGGCGTTCGAGCGGATCGAGGCGGCGCGCGGCGCGACCACGCTCACCTTCTTCGAATACAACACGCTGGCGGCGCTGCTGATCTTCGCGCAGCGCCCCGTGGACGTCGCGGTCCTGGAAGTGGGGCTCGGCGGCCGGCTCGACGCCACCAATCTCGTGGCGGCCGATGTCGCCGTGGTCGTCTCCGTCGGCCTCGATCATCGCGACTGGCTCGGGGATACGCTCGAGCTCATCGGCGCGGAGAAAGCCGGCATCTTCCGCCCGGGTAAGCCGGCGGTGCTCGGCACGCCGGACATGCCGGCGAGCGTGTTTGCGACCATCGGCGCGCTCGGTGCGCGCGCGCTGGTCGCGGAGCGGGATTTCACCTGGCGCGTGAGCGGGGAGCGCTGGGACTACGACGGCCTCGGGATGTCGCTGCGTGCCCTGCCGCCGAGCGCGCTAGCCGGCTCCATCCAGTACCGCAATGCCGCCACGGCCATCGCAGCGCTCGAGGCGCTGGCAGCTGACGAGTCAGCAAGCGCTGCGGTGCGCCGCCTCACCCAGCGCCTGGCGCGGCCCGATGAGCGCGCCGTGGGCGCAGCGCTGCGCGCGGTGCGCCTCGCCGGCCGCTTCCAGGTGCTGCCGGGCGAAGTGGAGTGGATTCTGGATATCGCCCACAACCCACCCGCCGCCGAGGTGCTCGCCCGGCAGCTGCGCGAGCGCGCTCTGCCGCACGCGCGGCACGGCGGGCGCGGCCCGGGACGGACCCTGGCGGTCATCGGCGTGCTGGCGGACAAGGACGCCGCGGCGATCGCCGCGGCGCTCAGCGCGGTCATCGATCACTGGATCGTGTGCGCGCTGCCCGGTGTGCGCGGCGGCAGTGCGGCGCAGCTGGCGCAGCGGCTCGAGCGGCCCGCGGGCGAGATGACGCTCGCGGACTCGGTCGCCGCGGGCTGTGAGCGGGCGCGCGCCGCGGCGCGCCCGGGAGATCGGGTGGTGGTGTGCGGCTCGGTCTACACCGTGGGGCCGGCGCTGCAGTGGCTTCGGATATACTAACGAACGCCGGCCGCGCTTGGCTCGCGGCCACTGTTGCGCGGCGTCCGCTGCGCCTGGGTAACTTAAGGTGAAAGAACGGCTGACGGGCGCAGTCATTCTCGTGGCCCTGATGGTGCTGTTGGTGCCCGAGCTGTTGACCGGACCGATCCGCTCCGCGCCGCGGGCGGCCTCCGTGACGCCCTCGGCCGAGGAACCGCCATTACGCTCCTACACCATCAATCTCGCGGACGACGCGCATTCGCGCAGCACCGCGGCAACCAGCAGCGGACCGCAACAACCCACGCCGCTCACGGCTGGCGCGCCGGGCGGGGGCGGTGCGACGCAACCGGGGGCGGCGGAGACGGCGCCGCCGGCCGCGGCGAGTACCCCGCACCGTGCGCCCCAGTCGCTGCCCGCCGCGCCCGCCCCGGTGGTGGCGGCCAAGAGCGTGCCGGCGAGCACTGCGGCGCCCAGCGTTGCTGCGATGGGTGGCGCTGCGGGCTCCTGGATGGTGCAGCTGGGCAGCTTCGCCAGCCGCGCCAACGCCGAACGCCTGGCGCGGCAGGTGCGGGCCGGGGGCTTCAAGGTGAGCGTCTCCCAGGCCAGTGCGGGGCGGCGGCTGTTCCGGGTGCGGGTCGGCCCGGCGCACGACCGCGAGGCGGCGTCGCAGCTGGCGCAGAAGCTGCGGGCCGCGGGACACGATGGCTCGATCGTGCCGAAATAGCGGCGCGCGGGGCGCGGGACGCGCTGCGTGGGCAACGCGTGCGATGCTCTTGTACAATCCGCGCCGCGCGGGATGACCGCGCTCGCACCGGGTGAGCGATGAACCTGACTGACTACCTGGTGATTCTCGCCATCATCGCCTCGGCGGCCGTCGGTGCGTGGCGCGGCCTGCTGCGCGAGGCGGTCGCCCTGGCGGCCTGGGTCATCGCCTTGTTCCTCGCCTGGCACTTCTCCGATCTCATCGCCCCGCACCTGGGCGGGCTGATGTCGGATTCCGGGGTGCGGCCCTGGGCGGCGCGGGTCATCATCGTGCTGCTGGTGCTGCTGCTCGGCGCCGGGGTCGGTGCGGCGCTGCGGCACTTCGTGCGCCTGTCGATTTTCAGCGGCATGGATCGGCTGCTGGGCTTCGCCTTTGGCCTGCTGCGCGGCCTGGTGCTGCTCGGGGTGTTCGTCATTCTCGGCCAGCTGCTGCGCCTGCAGGAGGAGCAGTGGTGGCGGCACTCGATGCTCATTCCCTACGGCGAGTCGATGGCGAACGGGCTGCGCATGCTGGTGGGCGAGGAGCGCGTGCGGCGCGCCGCCGGCGAGCTGCGGATCCGGGTCTGAGGAGTTGCGGCAAACATGTGCGGGATCGTCGGCATCGTCGCCAGCAGCGCCGTCAATCAGCGTCTGTATGACGCGCTGACGGTGCTGCAGCACCGCGGCCAGGACGCCGCCGGCATCGCCACCTCGGGGGAGGGCGAGCTGTACGTGCGCAAGGGCAGTGGCCTGGTGCGCGACGTGTTCCAGCAGCATCACATGCTCGAGCTCAAGGGCAACGCCGGCATCGGCCACGTGCGCTACCCGACGGCGGGCTGCGACAGCGCCTCCGAAGCGCAGCCGTTCTACGTCAACGCGCCCTACGGTATCTGCCTCGGACACAACGGCAATCTCACCAATGCGACCGAGCTCGCCGAGATCCTGATCCGCGAGGACCGGCGCCACCTCAACACCACCTCCGACTCGGAGGTGCTGCTGAACGTGTTCGCCTCCGAGCTGCAGCGGGTCGGGACCGCGCGCATCACGCCTGCGGACGTGTTTGCCGCCCTGAACGCGCTGTACCGCCGTTGCCGCGGCGGCTACGCCGTGGTCGCGATGATCATCGGCCACGGCATACTCGGCTTTCGGGATCCGAACGGCATCCGTCCGCTGGTGCTCGGTGAGCGGCGCACGCCGCGCGGCACGGAATGGATGCTGGCCTCCGAGAGCGTGGCGCTCGACAGCCTGTCGTTCCGCCTGGTGCGCGACGTGGCGCCGGGGGAAGCGGTATTCATCGACGAGCAGGGCAGGCTCCATACCCAGCAATGCGTAGCAACTCTGCGGCACACGCCGTGCATCTTCGAGTACGTGTATTTCGCGCGACCCGACTCCAAGATCGACAACATCTCGGTGTATCGGGCGCGCATGCGCATGGGCGACCGGCTGGCGGACAAGATCCTGCGCGAGCATCCCGCCCACGACATCGACGTCGTCATTCCGATCCCGGATACCAGCCGCACCAGTGCGCTGCAACTCGCGCAGCGGCTGGGCGTGAAGTACCGCGAGGGCTTCATCAAGAACCGTTACATCGGCCGCACCTTCATCATGCCCGGGCAGGATGAGCGCGAGCGCTCGGTGCACCGCAAGCTCAACGCCATCGATCTGGAGTTCCGCGGCAAGACGGTGCTGCTGGTGGATGATTCCATCGTGCGCGGCACGACCTCGGCGCAGATCATCGAGCTGGCGCGCGAGGCGGGCGCCGCCAAGGTGTACTTCGCCTCCGCCGCGCCGCCGGTGCGCTTCCCGAACGTCTACGGCATCGACATGCCGGCGGTGAGCGAGCTGGTGGCGAGCGGCCGTACGGTGGCGGAAGTGGCGCGCCTCATCGGCGCCGACTGGCTCGTCTACCAGGACCTCGAGGACCTGATCGCCGCGTGCAAGCACGAGGACGCGCGCATCCAGGAGTTCGACACCTCGTGTTTCTCGGGCGAATACGTCACCGGTGACATCACCCCCGAATATCTCGAGCGCCTGCAGCTGGAGCGCTCGGATGCGGCCAAGCACGCGCGCCGCGAGCAGCGCGCCAAGCTCAAAGTGGTGCGCGGGAGCTGAGACCACCCCGGGAAATCGCGCCCGCCGTGTCCAGTGTGTGCCCACCGTTCGTGCAACGCCCCGACCCGCGCCGCGAGTTGCTGCTCGGCCTGCTGCGCACCGGGCTGCAGCGCGTCGACGGCCGCCGCTGCGTGCGCGCGGCGCTCACCGAACCCGCGCTCTCCGCCGCGCCGGCGCACGTGTGGCTGGCCGCGATCGGCAAGGCCGCCGAATCCATGGCGCTCGGCGCGCACGAGGCGCTCGGCGCCGCCATCGAGCGCACGCTCCTGATCACGCGCGACGCGCCCACCGCGGCGCAGTTCGCTGCCGGCGGCGCCATCGAGATCCTGCTCGGCGCGCACCCGCTCCCCGATGAGCGCTCCCTCGCCGCCGGCGCGCGCCTGCTGGCCTGGGTGGAAGGATTGCCGCCCGAGGCACAACCCCTGTTTCTCATCTCCGGCGGCGCCTCGAGCCTGGTGGAAGTGCTCGAGGCGGGCGCCACCCTGCACGATCTGGAGGAGCTCACGCGGCAGGCGTTCGCGCAGGGGATCGCGATCGGCGAGCTCAACGCGCGCCGCGCGGCACTCTCGCGCATCAAGGGCGGGCGGCTCGCGGCGCGCTTGCACGGCCGGCCGGCGCAGGCGTTGTTCGTGTCGGACGTGCCGCAGGATGATCCGCGCGTGATCGGCTCGGGCCTCATGGGTCCGGCGGCGAGCGGCGAGGACCGGGTCGAACGCCGCGTGGTGGCCTCGGTCGATGACGCCGTGGCGGCGGTGGCGGCCGCGGCGGCCGGGCTCGGCCTCACCGTACACGCGCCGGCGCGCCGCTTCGAGGGCGATGCTGTGCGCCTGGCGGCGCGCTTTGCGCACGAGCTGTCCCTCACGAGCGCGCAGCTGTGCGTCTGGGGCGGGGAATCCACCGTGCAGGTCCCGCCGCACCCCGGTCGCGGCGGGCGCAACCAGCACCTGGCGCTGGCGGCGGCGCGCCTGCTGGCCGGGCACGCGGACCTGCTGCTGCTCGCCGCCGGCACCGACGGGATCGACGGTGTCACCGAGGACGCCGGCGCCCTGGTGGATGCGGAGACCTGCTCGCGGATCACGCTCGCGCAGCTCGACGCCGACCGCTGTCTGCAGCAGGCGGACTCGGCGCGCGCCCTCGCCGCGAGCGGCGATCTGGTGCATACGGGTCCCACCGGGACCAATGTCGGGGATCTGGTGATTGGACTTAAGCTGGCCGCGGCCGCGGCGGCGCGCACTATTGCGGACCGTCATGGCGGGGCGCGCTCGCGCGTGCTGTAATTTCCCCGATGCGACTGCTGTTGATCGAAGAAGACGCGCAGCGCTGCGCGCACATCCGGCAGCGGCTCGCCTGCTTGCGGCCGCAGGCGCAGCTCGTGGTGCACAGCCCGGTATCGCAGGGCGCGCTGGCGGCGGAGTTCCTGGCCCAGGGGTTCGATGCGGTGCTGCTGGCGGAGGTCTGGCCCGGCGGCCGCGGTCTCACCTGGGCGCGCGAGCTCGCCGGCCGTACGGGCTTCGCGCCGCTGGTGCTGCTGTGCGGCGCGGACGCTTCCGCGGCGCGCGATGCCGCAGCCATAGGCGCCTATACCCTGAGCCAGGACGACCTCGACCGCGACGCCTTCGGGGAGGTGCTGGCCGCCGCCGAACGGCGCCAGGCGCACGCCCGCGCGGTGTGGCGCACCAGCCGCGCGGGACGCGAGACGCAGCGCTTCGGCGATGCGTTCATCCGCGGCTATCGCTGCATCCGCAGACTGGCGGCGGGCCCCATGACCGACCTGTTCGTCGGGGAGAGCGAGCGCGCCGGCACGCTGGTGGCGCTGAAGGTGGCGCGCGACCGCCAGGATGAGCAGCAGCCGACCTTCGACATGTTCCGCCGTTTCCTGCAGGAGTACGAGATTGGCCAGCGCATCAACGACCCGGCCGTGGTGCGCCCGCACGACCTGGGCGTGAGTGACGAGCACGCCTGGCTGGTGATGGAGTACCTCGCGCTCGGGGACCTGCGCCGGCGCATGCAGGCACGTCTCACGCCGCGCGACGCGCTGCGGCTGGCCGCCGCGATCGCGCGCGCGCTCGCCACCATTCACGCCGCCGGGGTGTTACATCGCGATCTGAAGCCCGGCAACATCATGCTGCGCGAGGACGGCAGCATCGCCCTGATCGACTTCGGCCTGTCCAAGGATGCCGCCCTGGCCCTCGATGTGACCGACAGCGGCACCATCTTCGGCACGCCGCACTACATGAGCCCCGAGCAGGGCCACGCGGAGCCGGTCGATGCGCGCAGCGACCTGTACAGTCTGGGCGTCATCCTGTTCGAGATGCTCACCGGGGAGAAGCCGTACCGCGCCGACAACCCCATGGCGATCGTCTACAAACACCGCAAGGAGCCGGTGCCGCAGCTGCCGCCACAGTTCGCGGCCGTGCAACCGCTGCTCGAGCGGCTGCTGGCGAAAGCGCCCCGGGATCGGTTCGACGGCGCGCTGCAGGCGGCGCAGGCGTTGCAGGGAACGCTCGATCGGTGGCTGGCGCGCGGAGCGCAGTCCTGAGCGCGCGGGCATCGCCCGCGCCCGGTGCATCAGCGCTCATCTCGATCCTGCGCGCGCCGACCCCGCCCGCCTGGGTGGAGGATGCCGTGAGTCACCTGCCGGAGCTGCTGCTCGATCATGCGAACTGCGAGAAGAAGGCCGCCTCGACCGCGCTCGCCCTGATGTTCGCTTACGCCGAGGACCGGCCGCTGGCGCTCGCGCTGGCGCGCCTGGCGCGCGAGGAGCTGCGGCATTTCGAGCAGGTGCTGAGAGCTCTGAGCGCGCTCGGTATCCCGTTCGCGCGCCAGCGCCCCGGCCGTTACGCGCAGCAGCTGCGCCGCGCGCTGCGCAGCTGCGATCCCGGGCGCAAGCTCGATCTGCTGCTCGCCGCCGCCCTGATCGAGGCGCGCTCGGCCGAGCGCTTCCAGCTGCTCGCGCCGCGCGTGCCGGCGCCGCTCGCGCGGCTGTACCAGGAGCTGGGAGCTTCCGAGTCGCGACACTTCCAGGTCTACACCGGCCTCGCCTGTCGTGTCGCCCCTGCAGAATGGCAGGTGCGACTCGCGGAACTCGCCTCGCGTGAGGCGCAGCTGGTGACAACCCCCGAGCGCTTGCTGCGTTTCCACTCCGGACCGTTGCAGTTCGGGTAAGCCCCACAGTTGGTTACAAACCGGGCGGTCAGGGCCGGCCCTTAAGGGGCTACACAAGCCACTGTCGGCGGCAGCAAATTCGCTGTCTGCCGTCTGCTGCCCCGGTATCCTGCCAAGTAACACCCGAGGCGCAATGAACGACCGTCCGCACCTGTTGATCGTCGATGACGACCGCGAGATTCGCGGCCTGCTCGCCCAGTATCTCGAAAAGCACGATTTCCGCACCACCGCGGTGCCCGACGGCAAGGAGATGCGGCGTGTCATGGAGCGCTCGCACGTCGACCTGCTGGTGCTCGATCTGATGCTGCCGGGTGAGGACGGTCTGTCCTTGTGCCGCGACCTGCGCAGCCGCTCGCAGGTGCCGATCATCATGCTGACCGCGCGCGGCGAGGACGTCGATCGCATCGTCGGGCTCGAGCTCGGCGCGGACGACTACCTGGCGAAGCCGTTCAATCCGCGCGAGCTCCTCGGCCGCATCAAGGCGGTCCTGCGCCGCGCGGCGCACGCCCCGCGCGACCCGAGCACGCAGAGCGTGCGCGGCTACTCCTTCGGTGGCTGGCGGCTGGATACCATCACCCGTACCCTCACCGACGCCTCCGGCACGGACGTGGCTCTGAGTGGCGCGGAATACCGGCTGCTCGCGGTGCTGCTCGGATCGGCCAACCGCGTGCTCAGTCGCACTCAGCTGACCGAGTTGCTGCGCGGCCGCGACGCCGATCCCTTCGACCGCAGCATCGACGTGCGTGTCAGCCGCCTGCGGCAGATCCTGGGCGATGACGCGCGCGCCCCGCACATCATCAAGACCGTGTACGGCGAGGGTTACGTGGTGGGCGTCAATGTCGTGAGCGACTGACGCTGCGGGCTAAGCGATGCGCCTGTCCCCGTGGCCACAATCGCTGTTCGGCAGGCTCCTCGCAGCCTCGGTGGCGGCGGTGCTGCTGGCGCAGACGGCCGGCCTGTTTCTCATCGCCCAGGAGCGTGAGCATTTCGTGCTGCAGGGAAGCGTGCGCGAGTGGGCGCGCCGCATCGCCGAGACCACCCTCGTGCTGCAGCCGCTGGGCCTTGCTGAGCGTGCCGCGGCGGTTGCGCGGCTGTCGGCAGCGCCCGAGCCGTTGCACATGCCGCCCCCGGGCGCTCACGTGCACCCGGGAGCGGCGCACGGCTTCCTGCACCTGCCGGTGCTGTCGGATTTCGAGCGGACCTTGAAGGATCAGGTGCGCGGCGCGCTCGGGCCGGCGTATGCCGTGGAGGTGAGCGCCACGCCGGAAGCCGCGCCGCCGGCGATCGCGGTGCCGGTGCCGTTCTTCGCGGCGCACGAGCTCGCGGCCCACCAGGGGAGCGCCCGGCGCTACGACGTGAGCGTGCGTCTGCCGGATGGCGCGGCGCTGCTGTTCCGGGTGACGCGCATGCCGGAGGGGGCACCGCTGCCGCGGCATCTGCTGGGCAACCTGGCGCTGCTGGTGCTGATCCTGGTGATCGTGCTGTATGTCGCGGCACGCAACATCACCCGCCCGCTGTCGGAGCTGGCGCGCGCCGCGCACAGCGTCGGCCGCGATACAAGCCCGCAGCGGCTGCAGGAGCGCGGCGCGCGCGAGCTGCGCGACGCAGCACGCGCCTTCAACACCATGCAGGATCGTCTGCGGCGCTACCTCGACAGCCGCACCCGGGTGCTGGCCGCCATGTCGCATGATCTGAAGACCCCGTTGACGCGGCTGCGGCTGCAGGTGGAGACACTCGACAATCCGCCCGCGCAGGAGCGCATCGGCCGCGAGCTCAGCGAGATGGAGGCCATGGTGCGCGAGGCGCTGACGCTGTTCCGCGGCATCGAGGACGGCGAGCCGCCGGCCCCCCTCGACCTGAACGCCCTGCTCGACAAGGTGCGCGAGGAGTTCACCGACATGGGGCAGCAGGTGACGGTCGCCGGCCGCACCGCGCAGCCGCTGACGGCCAAGCCGGCTGCACTCAAGCGCTGTCTCACGAATCTGGTGGCCAACGCCACCCATTTCGGCGCGCGCGCCGACATTGTGGTCGAGGACGGGCCGGTGGTCGCGATTCGGGTGCGCGATGCCGGTCCCGGCATTCCCGCGCAGGAGTTGGAACGGGTGTTCGAGCCGTTCTATCGACTCGAGTCCTCGCGCAACCGCGACAGCGGCGGCACGGGCCTGGGGCTGTCGATCGCCCGCGACATCGCGCAGGCGCACGGCGGATCGCTCACGCTGTCGAACCTCCCCGGCGGGGGGCTGGAAGCGACGCTGCTTCTGCCGCGGGAGCAATGAGAGATAATGGCTTGCACCGCATTTAACGCACGGCTCGTCGCGGCGCGCTCACCTGCACACTCCCTCACGATTGCTCACCGCCGTGCCAGCCGGCGGCCCGTTAGCGTAGGCACTTCAATGCGGATATCGACCCCCGCAAGGAGAGACTCATGAAAGCCATCGTATTCGCGCTGACCGCACTGTGGGCGAGCGCGCTGTTCGCCCAGGCCCCGGCCCCGCCGGCGGAACACGCCGCTCACCTGCAGAAGCTCGCGACGCTGCTCGACCTGACCGACGCGCAGAAGACCCAGGTGCAGGCGGTTCTGCAGGAAGAGCACGCCAGGATGAGGGCCGCGCACGAGCAGGCCATGGTCTCCGGCACCCAGCCCGACCTGCAGCAGATGCAGGCCCTGCACCAGCAGATCAAGCAGGAGACCCTCCAGAAGCTCACGCCGGTGCTGTCGGCGGAGCAGCTGAAGAAGTTCCAGACGCTGCAGGAGATGCACGGAGAGATGATGCACCACTTCCGCCACGGCGGACCGCCCGGCACCGCGCCGCCCCCGGCGCAGAACTGAGCGCGCCGCGCACCGGCGCAAGAGTCAAGCGCTTACGCCGGGCGCGGCAGCTCGCGTAGCTGGTACTTGCCGCCCTCGCAGCTGAGGTAGCTCCCCTGCTCGTACCAGGCGCCGAGCACGATGCGCTGTGCCGGACTGCCCTCGGTGTGGATGTCATGGACGCCCGGGCGGTGCGTGTGGCCGTGGATCATGCGCCGCACCTGGGCGACCCGAAACGCGGCGGCCACCGCCGCGGCATTCACGTCCATGATGTAGGGTACCGTGCGTGCGGTGTGCCGCCGGCTGCCGGCGCGCGCCTCATCGGCCAGCAGCTCCCGGTGCGCGCGCGGCAGGGCGAGGAAGCGCTGCTGCCAATCGCGGCTGCGCACCAGGCTGCGCAACTCCTGATAGGGATGATCGTCGGTGCACAGCGCATCACCGTGCGTGAGCAACACCGGCTCGCCATCGAGCTGCGCCACCACCGGATCGGTCAGCAGGCGGCAGCCGCTGCGCTCGCAGAACCCCTCACCGAGCAGGAAGTCGCGGTTGCCGTGCAGTGCGAAGCAGGCGACACCGCGCGCGGTGAGCGCACGCAGTGCGCGGCACACCCGGTCTTTTTCCGGGTCCGGGTCATCATCGCCCACCCACGCCTCGAACAGGTCGCCGAGGATGTAGAGCGCCTCGGCGGTGGCGGCCTGGGTGGCGAGAAAGCCGAGGAACTGCTCGGTGGCCTCGGGCGCGCCGGCATCCAGATGCACGTCCGAGACGAACAGGCGCGCCACGCGCGCTACTTCGGCGAGAGGATCGTGTCCTGCCGCGGCGGCGGCACCGGGGTGAGCTCCGGCGGCGGGCGGGTGGCACCGGCCGCGACAATCTCCGCCTTCTCGATGATGACCGGCTTCAGCGGCGCATCCGACTTGAAGGGTCCCATGGCGCCGGTGGGTGTCTCGCCGATGTGATCGATGACGTCCATCCCCTGCACGATGCGACCGAAGACCGTGTAGCCCCAGCGGGTCGCCACCGGATCCAGATCCGGATTGTCGACCAGGTCGACGTAGAACTGTGCGTTGCCCGAGTGCGGCGCATCCCCGCGTGCCAGGCCCACGGCGCCGCGCTTGTTCTGCAGCCCGTTGCCAGACTCGTTGAAGACGTTCTCGTGCGGCGCCTTGAGCGCGTAGCTGGTGGCATCGTGCCCGCCGCCCTGGATGACGAAGTTCGCCACCACGCGATGGATCACGGTGCCGGAGTAGAAGCCCTCGCGCACGTAACGCAGGAAGTTCGCCGCGGTGAGGGGCGAGCGGTCCTGGCGCACTTCGATGACGAACTCGCCCACATTGGTCGTGACCTTCACCTGGGGGTTCGGCTCCTGCGCGCGCGCCTGGCCGTGCGGCAGCGTGAGGGTGAGCAGCGTTGCTGCGAGGGCGCCGATCCGGGTGCGGGGCTGAATGGACATCGAATCCTCCGTGGCTTGAGGGACGCGGATTCTATAGCAGGCGGCAGGCGCGCGGCGCTTTGTTGAGATTCGTGAGTTTCCCGTACCATGGCCTCATGAGCGCGAGCGCGATGTCACCCCCGGGCGGGGAGCCGCAGCGGGTCACCCGCTTCGCCCCGAGTCCCACCGGGGAGCTGCACCTGGGAAACGCGCGCACCGCGCTGTTCAACCTGCTGCTGGCGCGCAGCGCCGGGGGGCGTTTCCTGCTGCGCATCGAGGACACCGACGCCGAGCGCAGCCTTGAGGCGCACACCACGGCGCTCATGGCGGACCTGCGCTGGCTCGGCATCGACTGGGACGCGGGTCCTGACCGTGAGGATGAGCGC
The DNA here is from genome assembly GCA_035511775.1 of Steroidobacteraceae bacterium. Classification (GTDB taxonomy): domain Bacteria; phylum Pseudomonadota; class Gammaproteobacteria; order Steroidobacterales; family Steroidobacteraceae; genus 13-2-20CM-66-19. The sequence continues at coordinate 13,164 of DATKEZ010000050.1, forward strand.
GGACCCTACCGCCAGTCGCAGCGCGGCGCCCTCTACGCGCGGCAGTTCGCGGTGCTGGAGCGGCAGGACATGGTCTATCCGTGCTTCTGCACGGCGCTGGAACTGGAGCTGTCGCGCCGCGCGCAGCTCGGCGCCGGCAAGCCGCCGCGCTACGCCGGCACCTGCCGTGACCTCACCCCGGATGAGCGCGCGGCTCGTCAGGCACGGGGGCTCGCGGCCACGCTGCGCTTTCGCATGCCGCGCGGGGAGCACGTGAGGTTCGAGGACTTCGTGCGCGGCCCGCAGAGCTTCCTCAGCGACGACATCGGCGATTTCGTGGTGCGGCGCGCCGACGGCTCGGCGGCCTTCTTCTTCTGCAACGCGGTGGACGATGCCTGCATGGGAGTGACGCATGCGTTGCGGGGCGAGGACCACCTCACCAACACCCCGCGGCAGCTGCTGATTCTCGCGGCCCTGGGCCTGGCGGCGCCAGCCTACGGCCACGTGGCGCTCATCGTCGGCGCCGACGGCGCGCCGCTGTCCAAGCGCCACGCGGCGGTGAGCGTGCGCGAATATCGCGAGCGCGGCTACCAGCCGCTCGCCCTCGCCAATCACCTGTTCCGGCTCGGGCACTCGAGCCCGCTCCATGGGCTGCTCACGCTCGAGGAAATGACGCGGGCGTTCGATGCGGGGCACCTGGGGCGCGCGCCGGCGCGCTTCGACGAGCAGCAGCTGCTGGTGTGGCAGAAGGATGCCGTGCACCGGCTCTCGCCGCAGGCCGCGCGGGCCTGGCTCGCCCCAGTGCTGCCCGCGGGGCTCGATGCGCACGCGACCGATGCGTTCATCGCCGCGCTGCTGCCGAATGTGGTGTTGCCCGAGGACGCGCGGCCGTGGGTGGAGATCGTGTTTGGCGGGCCGCCGCCCTTGGGCGCGGCCGCCGAGCAGGTGGTGCGCGAGGCCGGCACGGGCTACTTCTCCGCCGCCGCCGCCGCCGCGGCGAAGAGCGGCAACGACCTGCCGGCCATCGCGGGCGCGGTGCGCGCCGCGACCGGGCGCAAGGGCGCGGCGCTGTACATGCCACTACGCGTGGCGCTCACCGGGCGCGAGCACGGGCCGGAGCTCGCACCGCTCCTGCGGGCGATGCCCGCGGGCAAGGCGCGCGAACGGCTGGCGCGTTTCGCATGATCCGCATCCACAACTCCCTGACCGGCGAGAAGCAGGAGCTCAGGCCCATCACGCCCGGGAGCCTGCGCATGTACGTGTGCGGGCTCACCGTGTACGACTACGTGCACATCGGTCACGCGCGCATGCTCATCGTATTCGACGTCGTGAGCCGCTATCTGCGGCACCGGGGCTACCGCCTCACCTACGTGCGCAACATCACCGACATCGACGACAAGATCATCCGGCGCGCCGCCGAGAACCGCGAGCCGATCGGCGCGCTCACCGAACGCTTCATCGCCGCGATGAATGAGGATTGCGAGCGGCTCGGCATCGAGCGCCCCGACCACGAGCCGCGCGCCACGCAGTACGTGCCGCAGATCATCAGTATGGTGGCGCAGCTGCTGGCCCGCGACTACGCCTACCTGGCCGCCAACGGCGACGTCATGTACGCGGTGGCGCGTTTCGAGGGCTACGGCCGGCTCTCCGGCAAGCGCCTCGCCGACCTGCGGGCCGGTGCACGGGTCGAGGTCGACGAGGCCAAGCGCGATCCGCTGGACTTCGTGCTGTGGAAGCACGCCAAGCCCGGGGAGCCGGCCTGGGACTCGCCCTGGGGGGCGGGGCGGCCGGGCTGGCACATCGAGTGCTCGGCCATGTCCACCGCGCTCCTGGGCACGCATTTCGACATTCACGGCGGCGGCATGGATCTGAAGTTCCCGCACCACGAGAATGAGATCGCGCAGTCCCGTGCGGCGAGCGGGGATGAGTTCGTCAACCTGTGGATGCACAACGGCTTTGTCAACGTGGACGAGGAGAAGATGTCGAAGTCGCTCGGCAACTTCTTCACCCTGCGCGAGGTGTTGCCGGCGCTGCGCCACCCGGAGGTGCTGCGCTTCTTCATTCTCTCGAGCCACTACCGCGGCCCGATCAACTACTCCCTCGAGCAGCTCGAGCAGGCCGATGCCGCCCTGGGAAGGATCTACACCGCGCTGCGCGACCTGCCGGCGGTGGCGCCCGCGGCGGGCGCCCACACGGCGCGCTTCCTCGACAGCATGGACGACGATTTCAACACTCCCGAGGCGCTGGCGGTGCTGCAGACCCTCACGCGCGAGGTGAATTCCGCGCGCGACGCGGGCGATGTGGCGCGGGCGGCGCAGCTGGCGGCGGAGCTGCGGGCGCTCGGTGGCGTAGTGGGACTGCTGGGCGTGGAGCCTGCACAGTGGTTCCGGCTCGCGAAGCCGGGCGTCGGCGCTGCAGGAGCGGGTGGCGCCGCGGGCGGCGGCACGGTCCTGTCCGATGGGGAGATCGAGGCGCGCATCGCCGCGCGCTCAGCGGCACGCCGTGCCAAGAACTGGGCCGAATCGGATCGCATCCGCGACGAGCTGGCAGCAAGCGGTGTACTGCTGGAGGACAAACCCGGTGGCAAGACCACCTGGCGCCGCGCCTAGACTCATGGCAGGTGCTCGGGTGCACCTCGAGCGCGGACCGGACCGTTACGGCGGCCTTTCGCTGCGAGGAAGGCGCATACTGCCGCCGAAAAGAGTTCGCTTCCACACCAGACCTACACCGCCACGCCCAGGCGAGGGAGATGCCATGTTCAAACACCCGTTGACTCTCGCCGCAGCAGCACTGTTGTTCGCCAGCGGCGCGCATTCGCAGGCGACGCCCGAGTTTGCCACCGGCAACATGCATTTCGATGCCAAGGCAATGCACGCCAATGCCGACGGAATGATCTCCAAGGATGAGTTCATGAAATACGGTGACACTATGTGGCAGACGATGGCCAAGGGCGCGCCCTCGATTCCTGTTACTCAGGCCGGCCAGGACTTCGCCCGCGGCAATCTGCGGTTCAACGCCAAGGCGATGGATACCGACCATGACGGCACGATCTCAAAAGACGAGTTCATGAAGTACGCCGAGCAAAAATTCGACAAGATGAAGAATTCGCAGGGAATGATTTCGCTGGCCGACGCGACTGCGAACTTTGCCCGCGGCAATCAGCGCGTGGCCTCCAAGCCGGATGATCCGAAAGCCAACAGCGCGCCTGCGAAGTAACAACCCGGTCACGCGCGCGGGTCGTGCCCACGTCGCGAGCCATGAAGTTTTTTGCCAGATGGTCGGGGTGACAGGATTTGAACCTGCGACATCTACGTCCCAAACGTAGCGCTCTACCAGTCTGAGCTACACCCCGGAAAGCCTGGGAGCGTAATTCTACACGCCAGCGGCGGCGGCCGGTCGGATGCACGCCATCGCAAGCCGCCGCGGGAGCCCGCCCGGATCTAGCGCTTGCTGGCGGCGAAAATTTCCTTGACGCGGGCTGATACTGCGTTCAGGAAGGGCCGGCCCGCCAGCTCCGGTTGCTCCAGGTGCAGATCCTTCGCATACAGCAGTGCGTACTCGGTGCGGGCCCGGTCCACGCCAAACCAGCGGTTCTCGGCGCGCCAACTGGCAAAACCCGCTATTGAGGCGAGATCGGTGGGGGAGGCCGGGCTTGCGGCCGATGGCGACGGGTTCTGCGCCAGCTCACGGCGCAGCAGCTCGTTTTGCAGCCGCTGGTTGTCCTCCTGCGCGCGCTGCAGCGAGCCTTGCTGCTCGCGGGCTTGGGCGTCCTGCTGAATGTGATAGCGGTCGGCGAGACAGAGCTGGCGAGCGTCACCGTAGATGGTATCGCAGCTGTTGGTATCGCGAGGTGCCCACGAGCCGAGACGCTCGGCGCTGACACTCTCCTGCGCGCGAGCCGTGCCAGCGAGACTCAACAAGATGGCCATCGCTGCGATCGTTTTCATCGCGCCCTCTCCTCGCGTTGCGGGCTGACGTGAGTTTGCCGCCATCATATGGTTGGGGCAGCAGCGTTGGCGAGCCTGGGAGCATGGGGGAAACACCCCAAAAAATCTCATCCGGCGCGCCATCAATGGTTTGACCTGCCCTGGCAATGAAAGCCTTGACAAATACAGCCTAGGCAACTATTGTTTGCGCCAATCCCCGGCGGGAGACCTCCGTCCCCCCAAGGGGAGATGTTCAGGAGCAGCACCTTGGGCGACATTTACGACAGCACGACCTATCAGCCGCGCAAGAGCGTGGGGTATCTGCTGAGCCGCGTGCGGATCGAGATGCTCACGGCCCTCGACCGGGAGCTCGAAGCCGACCGGCGTCTCGCCCCCCTGGAGCTGAGCGCGGCGCAGTTCAGCATCATTGCGAGTCTGGCGGCCGCGGAGGGGCCGAAGTCGGCGTCGGATCTGTGCAAGGGCATCTCGTATGACGCGGGCGCCATGACCCGCATGCTCGATCGCCTCGAGAGCAAGGGTCTGATCCGCCGCAACCGCAGCGCCCAGGATCGCCGCTTGACGCATCTGGAGCTGACGGAGGAGGGCCGCGCGGCCTATCCGCGCATGCGCGAGCTCTCCCTCTCGGTGGCCAATCGCTTCCTGCGCGGCTTCACCAAGAGCGAAGCGCGGCAGCTGGAGGGGCTCCTCGGCCGCATGCTCGAGAACGCGCAGGGGCTGCCGGCGCGCGCCACCGCCTGAGGCGCCAACGGTTTTTTTTGGAGTGATGTTTGCCTAGGCATTATCAGCCGCGGCAACGACAACGCTTAAAGGAATTGGCTATGAGTGCTCAGAACAGCAAAGTACCTTCTAACGCTACCCGGCGCTGGCGCTGGCTGGCCGCGGCGCTGGGCGGCTTCCTGACCCTCGGCGTGCTCTACGGCGCCTACTGGGCGCAGGTTCTGCGTTATCACCAGGGCACCGACGATGCCTACGTCGGTGGCAACGTAGTGCAGATCACCCCGCAGATCTCCGGCACGGTGGTGGCGATCGGCGCCGATGACACCCAGTTCGTGAAGGCCGGCCAGGCGCTGGTGCGCCTCGATCAGGCGGACGCGAAGGTGGCGCTCGATCAGGCGGAGGCGCAGCTCGCGCGCACGGTTCGCGACGTGCGCAACCTCTTCGCCACCAGCTCGCAGCTCGAGGCCGCCGTACAGCAGCGCCAGACTGACCTGAGCGCGGCGCAGAGCGATCTCGCGCGCCGCCAGCACCTGGGGGCCTCCGGCGCGGTCTCGGGCGAGGAGCTGCAGCACGCGATCGATGCGGTCAAGGCCGCGCAGGCGGGCTTGCTCGCCGCCCAGCAGCAGCTCGCCGCCAACCTCGCCCGCGTGGACGGCACGACGCTCACCGATCATCCGCAGGTGCGCGACGCCGCGGCCGCGGTGCGCAACGCCTATATCACCCTGGCGCGCACCGAGCTGCCGGCACCGGTGGCCGGCTTTGTGGCGCGGCGCAACGTGCAGCTCGGGCAGCGGGTCAGTCCCGGCAGCGCGCTGATGGCGGTCGTGCCGCTCGATCAGGTGTGGGTGGATGCGAACTTCAAGGAGCCACAGCTCGAGCGCATGCGGGTCGGTCAGCCGGTGAGACTCACCGCCGACCTGTACGGTACGCGCGTGATGTTTCACGGCTCGGTCGCGGGCTTCGGCGCCGGCACCGGTGCGGCCTTCTCGCTCCTGCCGGCCCAGAATGCGACCGGCAACTGGATCAAGATCGTGCAGCGCGTGCCGGTGCGCATCGCGCTCGATGCACGCGAGGTGGCGGCGCACCCGCTGCAGATCGGGCTTTCCATGAAGGCCGACGTGGACGTGAGGGGCGGTACGGGCGGCGCGCGCTTGCCGCAGCTCGCCAACGCTGCCGCGGGCTGGTCGACCGAGGTGTTCGGCTCGAGCAATGCGCTGGCGGACGCACGCGTGCAGGCGATCATCGCTGCCAACCGCTCCGCCCCGGCGCATGCGCTGGCCGAGCGCCCCGCTGTGGATCAGGACCTGCTCGCGAGTGCACAGCTCGCGGGTGCGGCGCGGCATCTGCACCACTGAAGCGGTGCGCCGCGCACGGTCCTTTGGATCAAGGCAATGTCCGCTGAGAATGCTGACAGACCGACAGCCGGCGGCGCCCCAGTCGGGGTGCCGGCCGTGCTGCCCCCGCTGACCGGCTCGAAGCTCGCGCTCGGCACGATAGCGCTCTCGCTCGCGACCTTCATGAACGTGCTCGACACGTCGATCGCCAACGTGTCGATCCCCGCCATCGCAGGCGACCTGGGCGTCTCGCCCGACCAGGGCACGTGGGTGATCACCTCGTTTGGCGTGGCCAACGCCATCTCGCTCCCCCTGACGGGCTGGCTGACGCGCCGCTTCGGGCAGGTGAAGCTGTTCAACGTCTCGATCGTGTTGTTCGTCATCGCCTCCTTCCTGTGCGCCCTGGCGCCGAGCCTCTCGCTGCTGGTCCTGTTCCGGGTGCTGCAGGGCGTGGTCGCAGGCCCCATGATCCCTCTGTCGCAGGCGCTGCTGCTGGCGAGCTACCCGAAGAGCCGCGCCGGCACCGCGCTCGCCATGTGGGCCATCACGACGCTCGTGGCGCCGGTGGTAGGCCCCGTGCTCGGCGGCTGGATCACCGACAACATCTCCTGGCCGTGGATCTTCTACATCAACGTGCCGGTGGGCATCGCCGCCGCGATCGCAACCTGGGCGATCTACCGGCGGCGCGAGACCCCGACCGCGAGAGTTCCGGTCGATGCCGTGGGACTCGGGCTGCTCATGATCTGGGTCGGCGCGATGCAGGTGATGCTCGACAAGGGCAAGGACCTCGACTGGTTCAACTCCGGCACGATCGTGACGCTCGCCTGCGTGACGGCGGTGGGATTTGCGGTGTTCCTCATCTGGGAGCTGACCGAGGAGCATCCGATCGTCGACCTGTCGCTGTTCCGCTCGCGCAATTTCTCGGTGAGCACGGTCGCGATGCTGTTCGCTTACGGGCTGTTCTTCGGTAACGTCGTGCTGCTGCCGCTGTGGCTGCAGCAGTACATGGGCTACACCGCGACGCTTGCGGGCTGGGTGCTCGCCCCGGTGGGTTTCCTCGCCATCGTGCTCAGTCCCATCGTCGGGCGCTTCGTCGATCGCGTCGATCCGCGCATCCTGGTCACCGTCTCGTTTGCGATCTTCTCACTGGTGCTGTTCATGCGCGCGGATTTCAACACCGACGCCACCATCGGCACACTGATGCTGCCGACGGTGATTCAGGGCGCAGGCATGGCCGCGTTTTTCATTCCGCTGGTGTCGATATCGCTCTCCGGCCTGCGGCCGGAGCGCATCCCGGCGGCCTCCGGCTTGTTCAACTTCGCGCGCATCACGGCCGGATCCTTTGGCACGTCCATCACCACCACCGTCTGGGATCGGCGCGCCACGCTGCACCATGCCCAGCTCGTCGAGCATCTCACCCCGAATGATCCGGTGACCGCGCAGGCGCTCGGCAACCTGCACGCCGGCGGCATGGGCACTGATCAGAGCTACGCGCTGCTCAATCGCATGGTCGACGCCCAGGCGTTCATGCTGTCAGCGAATGACATCTTCTATGTGTCGGGGCTGCTGTTCCTCGGCCTGATCGCGCTCGTGTGGCTGGCGCGGCCGTTGCGCGGCGGTTTCAGCGCCGCGTCCTCCTCCGGGGCCCACTGAAGCCTCAGCGCGCCGCGCGCAGCATTTTCGGCGGCAGGAGCCAGACGAGCTGGCCGCGGCCGGCGCGCGCCGACCCTGGGAAGGACAGCAGGGCAACAGCCATTTTCCTGAGCTCGAAGCCCGCGGCTTCCCTGCCCGGCAGGCACGCCGCGAGCAGCCGGCCAACACCGGGCTGGTGCCCGACCACGGCGAGTCGCCGCTCGCGGGTGCGAGCCAGCAGCGCCAGCAGAGATTCGGGGGATGCGCCGGGGCGCAGCTGTACGCACGGCATCGCCTCCGGCCAGCCGGCGAAGCGAGTAAGGATCGCCGCGGTCTGCCGGGCGCGGCGCAGCGGACTCACCAGCACCCGCGCCGGGCGTGGCGTGAGGCGCTTCAATCCCAGCGCCGCCTTGCGGGCACGCGTTACGCCGTGCGGCGACAGCGGGCGCTCAGCGTCGTCCGGCCAGCGTCTGGCGTTGGGTTCGAAGGCGATGGCATGTCGGACCACCAGCAGCTCCATGCGCGCGGGTCCGAAAGCCTCAATGCCTGATCAGGTGCGCTTGCGGCTCCGGCGCAGGCTGCTGGCTGGCGCTGGCGATGGTTACCTCGTCCGTGCGGGCGGGCTCATCGGACGTGCCGTTGTTCGCCTTGCAGGCCGTATCGCTCAGTTCCTCGAGCCGGGTGCGCAACGCTCGCCAGCGCTTGCCCCGGACCTTGCGCCAGGATCGGGTGAGTGTCTTGCGCGCCTGGGCGGTCGTGCCGGCGTGGTGCTCGGCCAGGCGCCCCATCAGAAACAGCGTGACCGCCGGAAGCCCGTTCGCGGGGTCGGCGGCGAGAACGGTCAGGCGATTCCTGGCCATGTAAGCGTCCTGATGCGCGCCGAGCTTGTCCTGGAGGCGGCGCAACGCCTTGAGCGCTTCTTCCGCGGGCTTGCCGAACATGCCGGCGCCGGACTCGATCGCGTAGCGCAACTGCTTGGCGCGGCGGCGAACCGCGTGGTAGTCCTCCATCGAGGACTCGCTGCCCAAGCTGCGGACGGATTTTCTCAGCTTGCGAAAGCGGCCGCGTACGCGCTCCGGCATGACCGCCATGGCACGGTCGGCGAACGCCCAGTTGCCAGCCGAGGCTTGCGCGCTCGCGAGGCTCAGGCTTCCAAGCCAGCGCCGCGTGGGCTCGCAGTCCAGCACCCGGACCATGCGCGCGCGCACACGCACCCGCTCCGCCTCGAGGCGCGCTTGCAGAGGCCCAGCCGCCGCACGCTCGTTTTCGGGCAACCCGGCGCAGTAGCGCGTGAGCTCCGCGAGCTGCACGTCGAGGTCGCGCGCCGCCCCCAGAGCGCGGAGCACGGTCTTGGCGGTCCTGCGCCCGTGCGAGAGTGCCAGCGGCAGCTGGTGTCTGAACAGACCGAGGGTTGCGTCGATACGGCGCGCGGTGACACGCAGCTGGTGCAGTGCTTCCGGGTCGTGTCCCAGGCGCGCGCCCGGTTCGTGCATGTGCCACGCAGCCAGCAAGCGATGCAACTCCCCGAGCGCCACCTCGCTCGCCGTGGTGCCGAGGTCGTACTCGCACGAGCCGACCCCTCCCAGCGCGACGGCAGGCTTCATATCCACCGGACTGCCACCGGCAGCCGGTTCGCCCTGGCGGGCGCTTTCCGGGCCCTTCATCGATGACCTGAGGATTACGGGAGGTTTTCGCAAGTGTAACAAAGGCGGGCGGTCGCAGGCCTTAAGTCCTTCGGCCGCGCCGGCTGCGCCGCAGCTACTGGCACTGCCAAATTGACGCTCACTGAGCCACTTACGTATGATGCGCGCCCCCGTGCGGCGGGGCCGGCTAGGGGCGCTGTGGAAGTCGTGCCCGTAGCTCAGGCGGATAGAGCATCGGCCTTCTAAGCCGAGGGTCGCAGGTTCAAGTCCTGCCGGGCACGCCAGCCGCACGACGAGGGACCGGACGGTGGACGTAGCTCAGTTGGTAGAGCCCCGGGTTGTGATCCCGGCCGTCGTGGGTTCGAGTCCCATCGTCCACCCCATTTACGGGCCGTTAGCTCAGCTGGTAGAGCAGGAGACTCTTAATCTCTTGGTCGTAGGTTCGATCCCTACACGGCCCACCAATCATGAGGCGCATACCATGCGATCAGCTCTAGTGACCCTGGCGGTGATCCTGGTGGGATGTGCGGCGCAGGCGCCTGCAGTACCCGGAATCGCCGCTGCGTGACAGAAACCCAATGGGAGAAGTTACTGGCTGCGCCGAATGTGGTGACGCCGGATACGCATTTCACCAAGCAATCACCGAGTCCGGGAACCTCCACGGGGCACTAGAGCCAGGCGGCGCAGCCTCACCGTGCTGCTATAATAATCAGTTAGTTATCACGTGGTGCCGCCGCGATGGCGAGCCATGACGGCGCACAGAAGGCAGGTTTCCATCGGTTATAATGCGCGCCACCCCGACGCACGGCCGGCAGGTGTGGCCGCATCCGGCTCGTCCGGTGCGCACGGCACGGGCGAAAGTGGCGGAACTGGCAGACGCGCTGGACTTAGAATCCAGTGGGGAAACCCGTGAGAGTTCGAGTCTCTCCTTTCGCACCAGTTCTCCTTGGCTTCACTAGGTACGGTCGCTGGCAGCGGGGCTCGAGGCCCTGAGAGCCGAGGATTGTTTGATGGAAGTTTCTCTGTCTGACACGGGTGGTCTTTCACGGCGTCTGGAAGTGGCCGTGCCGGCCACCGAAGTGGCCAACGAGGTGCAGCAGCGCCTGAAGCGCCTGTCGCGCACCGCGCGCCTGAAGGGCTTTCGCCCGGGCAAGGCGCCGCTTGCGGTCATTACCAAGCAGTTTGGCGAGCAGGTGCGCGCCGAGGTGCTGAGCGATCTGGTGCGCAGCTCCTTTGCACAGGC
>DATKEZ010000051.1:0-19057 GCA_035511775.1 Steroidobacteraceae bacterium
CAGGTTGATCGGGTCATTGATGCCGCCCAGGCGGAAGCCGCGCGACGCCTGCGCGTTGTACTCCAGGTTGTCGGTCGGCTTGTAGCTAACGATCGCGCGCGGGGAAGTGCCGCTGGAATCCGTCGAGGCCGGAACCACGCCAAACACGCACGGATTCGGTGTCCCTGACCCAGTCCCTGGAATACAGGTGTCGTTGGCAAAGACGCCCGCGAACAGCAGGTTCCTGTCCTCGTTGAACTTGTAGTAGCGCAGGCCGCCGGTCAGCGCCCACTGGTTGGTGACGTGCCAGGTGGCCTCGCCGAAGGCGGCGTACTGCTTGAGCCGGTAGCTCAGGTCCGAGAAGAACGGCGTGTCGGCAGGCGCGTTGAAGGCCGAGCCCGGCGCGCCGACCAGGGCGTCATAGCCCGGCGTCGGCAGGTCCTGGCCGTAGTGGCGATCGACGTGCTGGAAGAAGCCGCCGACCAGCCAGTCGATCAGCTGGGTAGCGCCGGATGCGAGCCGCACCTCCTCGGAAATGACGTTGAGAGCGGTGCGGTCGTAGAGCGGGGAGTTGAGGCGCACGTCAGCCTGGTTCGGGATGTGGAGGGCGTCGAAAGTCACGCTACCCGTGAGCTGCGACGCATCGCGCAGCACGCGCACATCGCGATGCGTGTACGAGGTGATCGAAGTCAGCGTCGCCGGACCGAAGCCATAGTCGACCTTCAGGTCGCCCAGCATGAACTGGTCGAGCAGGCCCTCGCGCTGTTGGGTGTACTGCTGCAGGTTGCCGATGCTGAGCGGCGCCACCGTGGTGTAGGGGTTCGCGAGAATGTTATAGAGATCAACTCGCGGGTAGCCGTTGGTGGTCAGGTTCTGGTACACGATGCGCGGGGTGATGGAAAGGGCGTCGTTCGGCTTGATGAGCAGGGCGATGCGCGCCCCGGTGCGATCACCGTCGTTGACGGCCTTCTTGACACTGCCGCCGGGCTGAACGGCATCGATGAAGCCGGGCAGATGGTGCCAGTAGAGGTCGATGCGTGCCGCGGCGGCATCCCCGAGCGGCACGTTCAGCGCGCCGCGCGCCATACCGCCCTCATCGCCGTGCGCAACTTCCTCGAACGACGCATCGGTGAACGCCTCGAACTTGCCGAGCTGCGGCTGGCGCGTGATGTAACGCACAGTGCCGGCTTCGGATCCCGCGCCGAACAGCGTACCCTGCGGGCCGCGCAGCACTTCGAACCGATCAAGATCAAACAGCTCCAGATCGGGCGTAAACAGAGCAACCGAGATCGGCGACTCGTCGAGATAAACGCCCACCTGCTCCTTCAGTCCCGGCTGGTCGCGGATGACCTGGCCGGAGCTGATGCCGCGGATCGCCATCTGGCTCTGGCCGGGACCGAGGTCCGCGATCGCGAGGCCCGCGATGTTGCGTGCCAGGTCAATGAGACTCTCGGAGCCGGAATTGCGGATCTGGTCCTGGCTGGTGGCTGACACGGAGAACGGCACGTCCTGCAGGTTCGCTTCCCGCTTCTGTGCCGTGACGATGACTTCCAGGATCGCTCCCTGATCCACCTGTTGCGCCATGGCCACGAGGGGCAGCCCCGCGACACCGGCAACTGCGGTGGAAATGCTCAGGCTCCTGAGAAAGCTCGCTCGAGTGCGCGCCATGTGGGTTTCTCCCCGAGTATGCGAGCAGCCAGCTCTATCGGCCGGCGTCTCTCGCTTGTTGTTTGGCTCCGCCGGACCGTCGGCGGACTTGCGTAAGTGCGCTCATGATACACACCTACGTGTCTTTGCTGCCACAGGCCGGAGGGCTCAGGCCTCCTCTTGTACCTGCGCGACAGGGAGCTTGAATACTTCGACTCCCCGCGCCCGCAACGCCCGATGCAGCGGAATGAACAGGTAGTAGGTGGCGAGAAACCACACGACGCGCGCGAGCGTGGGGGTGCTCGCCGCGGCGGGCCAGAAGGCGTGCCCCGCCGCGGGGGCCGCGAGCCAACCCAACACGAGCACACCCCCCAGCGCCGCAAAGTAGATGCGACCGGCGCGGGTGAGCGAGAGCCGCTCGCGCCCGCGCCGGTAGTGCATGCGGGTACGCAGCCACACCATTGCCACGATGAACACCAGGGTGACCGCGCAGATCGCGTTGGAGGAGAGCATGGGTGCGCGAAATGTTAACAGAGTTTAATCATTCGCCCACCGTGGGAGAATGTGGTGCGGATTAGTGTTGTGAGCCATGCCAGGCGGGGCGTGCGTCGCAGAACAACTCCGCGGGCGGCCGTGGCGCGCCGCCTCATGCCCGCTCATCCTCGGCGCGTGCCTCGGCGCGCTGGCGGCCTGCAGTCTGGGGCCGCGCTACCACCGGCCTGACATCCGCGCGCCCGAGGCGTGGCTCACGCCGAGCGACGCGAGCGCTCAGCAATGGCCGACCACCGAATGGTGGCGCGGCTTCGCCTCGAGCGACCTGGACGAGTTCATCGGTCGGGCGCAGCGCGCCAACGATGACCTGCGCGCCGCGATTGCCCGCGTCCAACAGGCCGACGCGCAGCGGCGCATCGCCGGCGCACCGCTCCTGCCGGCGCTCGAGGCGCATGCTCAGGCGACGCGCGCGCGCGCTGCGGTGAGCGGTGGTGCAGAGCTCACCGGCAACGATTTCAGTCCGCTCCTCTCGGCCAGCTACGAGCTCGACTTCTGGGGCAGGAATCGCGCGGCTCTCGCCGCCGCCAGCGCCGTCGCCCGCGCCAGCCGCTACGACCGCACCACGGTGGAGCTCGCCGTCATGGCGGGCGTCGCCACCAGTTATTTTCAGGCACTCGAGCTGCGCGACCGGCTCGGTGTGGCTGAAGCCAACCTCGCCAATGCCGCGAAGGTCCTCAAGGGACTGCAGCTCGAGCGCACCGCGGGCACCGCCACCGCGCTCGATGTCGCGCAGCAGGAGACGGCGGTCGCCACGCTGAACGCCGCCATCCCGCCGCTGCGCTCACAGTTGCGGCAAACTCTGGATGCGCTGGCGATCCTCGTCGGCAGCACGCCCGAGGCCGTCGATGTCACGCACGGCAGCCTCGATGACCTCGCCCAACCGCAGGTGCGCCCGGGACTGCCCTCGGAGCTGCTGGCGCGGCGTCCGGACGTCGCGTTCGCGGAGGCACAGCTGATCGCCGCCAACGCCAACATCGCGGCGGCGCGCGCCGCGTTCCTGCCCAGCATTTCACTCACCGCCACCGGCGGCTACGAGAGCGCGGCGCTCGCCTCGCTCCTCACGCCGGCGAACCGCGTGTGGTCCCTCGCGGCGGGCGTGACGCAGCCGATCTTCCAGGGCGGGGCGCTCCTCGGCCAGTACCGCTTCAGCAGGGCGCGCTACGAGGAGCTGCTCGCCGGCTATCACAAGGCGGTGATCTCCGCGCTCGCCAACGTCGAGGACGCCCTCATCGGCCTGCAGCAAACCGCAGAGCAGGTGCAGCGGCAACAGCAGGCCGTCGACCAGGCGCAGCGCGCCTACGAGTTTGCCCAGGCGCAGATGCGCGCGGGGACCATCAACATCCTCACGCTTCTCAATACGGAGACCGCCCTGTTCAGCGCCCGCGATGCCCTGGCGCAGGCCAAGTACGCGCACCTGCAGTCCCTGGTGTCGCTGTACCAGGCGCTGGGGGGCGGCTGGCAGGAGGGCCACTCACCGTGAAGCCTCGTCTCATCATCGCCGGCGCCGCTGCGCTGGCGCTCCTCTTCATCGCCTGGCACTGGCTCCTGCCCCTGCTCAGGCCGGCCGCACCGCCGCCGCCGCCGCCGGCCATCGCCGTGGACGTCGCCCCGGTACAGCGGGCGGACGTACCGGTCTATCTCGAAGGCCTCGGCACGGTGCAGGCTTTCTACACCGTGACGGTGACGGCGCGCGTCGACGGCCAGATCCAGAAGATCGGCTTCACCGAGGGACAGGAGGTCAAGAAGGGCGCACTGCTCGCGCAGATCGACCCGCGGCCGTTCGCGGCGGCGCTCGGCGTGGCCATCGCCACCTGGGACAAGGACCGTGCGCAGCTCGCCAACGCACGCCTCGACCTCGAGCGCTATGAGCTGCTGGCGCCCGCGGACCTGGCGAGCAAGCAGACCGTCGACACGCAGCGGGCGCTGCTCGCGCAGCTGCAGGCGCAGGTCAAGGGTGATGCGGCCGCGGTCGACAGCGCGCGCACCCAGCTCGACTACACCCGCATCAGCTCTCCGATCGACGGCCGCACCGGCATCCGCCTGGTCGACCCCGGCAACAATGTCCACGCCAGCGACACTACCGGAATCGTGGTGGTGACCCAGCTCCAGCCGATCTCCATCATCTTCAGTCTTCCCGAGGAATCGTTGGCGCAGCTGAACGAGGCGCTGCTACGCGGGCCGGTGGCGGTGACCGCGCTGTCGCGCGAGGGCCGCGAGGAGCTCGATCGCGGCACCGTGGCCCTGATCGACAACCAGATCGACCAGAACACCGGCACCATCCGCGTCAAGGCGACACTGCCGAACAGCCGCCGCCGGCTCTGGCCGGGCGAGTTCGTCAACGTGCAGGTGCTCACCGCGATGCGCCACCAGGTCCTGACCATCCCGGCGAGCGCGCTCGAGCGCGGCCCGGACGGAATGTTCACCTACCTCGTGCGGCCGGACTCCACCGTGGCGGTCGCGCCGCTCACCACCGCCGAGGAGAACGGCGGTCTGGTGGTCATCGAGAAGGGACTCGCGGCCGGTGACAGGGTCGTGGCGAGCAATCAGTACCGCCTGCAGCCCGGCAGCCGCATCCGCGCCAACGAGCCGCGGGCGGCAAAGGCGGCGGCGGGCACGGCGGCGGAGCCGGCGCCGTGAACATCTCCCGGCCCTTCATCGAGCGCCCGGTCGCCACCACGCTGCTGATGGCCGGAGTCGCCCTCATCGGCATGGTCGCCTTTCCGTTCCTGCCGGTGGCGCCGCTCCCGCAGGTCGACTTTCCGACCGTCCAGGTGTCCGCGCAGCTGCCCGGGGCGAGCCCGGAGATCATGGCCTCCTCGGTCGCCCAGCCGCTCGAGACCCAGTTCTCGCAGATCCCGGGCGTCGCGCAGATGACCTCGACCAGTGTGCTCGGCAGCAGCCAGATCACGCTGCAGTTCGATCTCGACCGCAACATCGACGGCGCGGCGCAGGACGTGCAGTCGGCCATCGACGCCGCTGGCGGGCAGCTGCCGAAGAACCTGCCGGCGCCGCCCTCCTACAAGAAAGTGAACCCCGCCGACAACGCCATCCTGATCCTGGCGGTGCACTCGGAGGTAATGCCGATCACCGAGGTGGACAACTACGCCGAGACGGTGATCGCGCAGCAGCTCTCGCAGCTTCCCGGCATCGCCCAGGTCAACGTGGGCGGCCAGCAGAAGCCGGCGGTGCGCGTCCAGGTCGACCCGCTGAAGCTCGCGGCCGTGGGCCTGCAGCTCGAGGACGTCGCCAACCTCATCAGCACCGCCACGGTCGATGCGCCGCAGGGCGTCATCACCGGCGAGCACCACAACTACACCATCTACGACAACGACCAGCTGCTGAAGGCCGCTCCCTGGAACGACGTGATCGTCGCCTACCGCAAGGGTGCACCGATCCGCATCCGTGACATCGGCGTCGCGGTCGACGGCCCCGAGAATAGCCAGATTCGCGGCTTCCAGAACGGCAAGAGCGGCGTGCTGCTGCTGATCTTCAAGCAGCCCGGCACCAACGTGATCGATGCGGTCAGGCGCGTGAAGGCCGCGCTGCCGAAAGTCATGACCTCGGTGCCCCCCTCGCTCAAGGTCGACCAGGTGATCGATCGCACCACCACCATCCAGGCCTCGGTCGCGGACGTCGAGAAGTCGCTCCTGCTCGCGATCGTGCTGGTGGTGATGGTGATCTTCCTGTTCCTGCGCAGCTTCTGGGCGACCGCCATTCCGGGCCTGACCGTGCCGCTGGCGCTGTTCGGCACGGCGGCGCTCATGTACGTCATCGGCTACAGCCTCGACAACCTGTCGCTCATGGCGCTCACCATCGCCGTCGGCTTCGTGGTCGACGATGCGATCGTCATGCTGGAGAACATCTACCGGCACATCGAGGCGGGGCTCACCCCTTACGAGGCGGCGATCAAGGGGTCCGCCGAAATCGGCTTCACCATACTTTCGATCAGCATCTCGCTGGTGGCGGTGTTCATTCCGCTGCTGCTGATGAGCGGCATCGTGGGGCGGCTGTTCCGCGAGTTCGCCGTCACCGTCACCATGACGATCGCGGTCTCGGCGGTGGTGGCCCTCACCCTCTCACCCATGATGGCGTCGCTGTTCCTGCGCGATGAGAGGCACGCGCGCCACGGTGCCCTGTACCTGACGCTCGAGCGCGGCTTCCAGTGGCTGATCGATCACTACACGCGCGGCCTGGATTTCGTGCTGCGGCACCAGCGCGGCACGCTCATCACCTTCGTGCTGACGGTGCTGACTGCGGTGTTGCTGTACGCGGTCGTCCCCAAGGGCTTCTTCCCGCAGCAGGACACCGGCATCATCCAGGGCCTGAGCGACGCTCCCCAGGATGTCTCCTTCAGCGAGATGCTGAGCCTGCAGCGCCGTCTGGCCGAGGTGCTGGCCCAGGATCCCGCGGTTGCCAGCTGGGCGGCCTTCGTCGGCGGCGGCCGGCCGCTCAATAACGGCTTCGTGGTGCTGGGGCTGAAGCCGCGCGATGAGCGCGACGCCAGCGCCGATCAGATCATCGAGCGTCTGCGCCGCAGGCTCGCCGCCGTGCCCGGCGGCACGGTGTTCATGCAGGCGTCCCAGGACCTGAACGTCGGCGGGCGCCTGACACGCACGCAATACCAGTACACGCTCCAGGACGCCAATCTCGAGGAACTCAACCAATGGGCACCGCGCCTGCTCGGGGAGCTGAAGAAGCTGCCGCAGCTGCGCGACGTGGCCTCAGATCAGCAAAACAGCAGCACCAAGCTGTCGCTCGTCATCGATCGCGATCAGGCCGCGCGCTTTGGCATCCAGCCGGCACTCATCGACAACACCCTCTACGACGCCTTCGGCCAGCGCCAGGTGGCGCAGTACTTCACCCAGCTGGCCAGCTACCACGTCGTGCTGGAAGTGCTGCCTTCGCTGCAAGGCAAGCCTGCGACGCTCAACGAGATCTATATCAAGTCACCCGCCACCGGAGCGCCGGTGCCGCTCTCGACCTTCACCCGCTACGACACCGGCCACACGAGCTATCTGTCAATCAATCACCAGGGGCAGTTCCCCGCCGTCACCCTGTCCTTCAACCTCGCTCCGGGTGTGGCGCTCGGGGAGGCCGTGGCGGCCATCCAGAAGACGGCGGCCTCGATCCGCATGCCGGCCGCAATTCAGGGCACCTTCCAGGGCACGGCCCAGGCGTTTCAGGCCTCGCTTAAGACCGCGCCGTTCCTGATCCTGGCGGCGCTGGTGGTGGTGTACATCATTCTCGGCGTGCTGTACGAGAGCTACATTCACCCGCTGACCATTCTCTCCACGCTGCCGTCGGCGGGCGTCGGAGCGCTGCTGATGCTGATGTTGTTTCACTTCGACCTGTCGGTGGTGGGCCTGATCGGCATCATCCTGCTCATCGGCATCGTCAAGAAAAACGGCATCATGATGGTGGACTTCGCGATCCACGCCGAGCGCACCCAGCACCTGGGGCCGGAGGCGGCGATCCGCCAGGCGTGCCTGCTGCGCTTTCGGCCGATCATGATGACGACCATGGCGGCGATCCTGGGTGCGCTGCCGCTGATGCTCGGACGCGGCACCGGTTCGGAGCTGCGTCAGCCGCTCGGCTATACAATGGTAGGCGGGCTGGTCTTGAGCCAGATGCTGACCCTGTTCACGACACCCGTGGTCTACCTGTATCTGGATCGCCTGTCGGTACGCTGGGCGCGCAGGCACCCGCGGCGGCCTGAGGCGGGCGGCGCCCTGCCGGCGCCGGATGGCGCACGGGCGGGGCCGTGAAAATCCTCGTCGTGGAGGACAACGAGCGCGTCGCGCGCTTCGTCACCCGCGGGCTGCGCGAGTCCGGCCACACGGTCGAGCACGCCGCCAACGCCCGCGACGGTCTGTTCATGGCCGCCAGCGAACCCCACGATGTCATCGTGATGGACCGCATGCTGCCCGGCGACATCGACGGCCTGGCGATCATCGAGGCGCTGCGCAAGTCCGGCAACCGCACGCCGATCCTGATCCTCTCCGCGCTCAATGACGTCGACGAGCGCATCCGCGGACTGCGCAGCGGCGGGGACGACTATCTGACGAAGCCATTCGCGTTCGGGGAGCTGCTGGCGCGTGTCGATGCGCTCGGGCGCCGCTCGGTGCCGGGCAGTGGCGAGCGCACGCTGCAGGTCGGGGACCTGCGCATGGATCTGCTGTCACGGCGCGTGACCCGCGGCAGCCGCGCCATCACCCTGCAGCCGCGCGAGTTCAAGCTGCTCGAGTACCTGATGCGCCACGCCAACCAGGTCGTGACGCGCACCATGCTGCTGGAGGCGGTGTGGGACTACAACTTCGATCCGCAGACCAACGTCGTCGACGTGCATATCAGCAAGCTGCGCGGCAAGCTGGAACTGGACTCGGAGCGGCCGCTGCTGCGCACCGTGCGCAACGCCGGCTACATGTTGTGCGAGCATGAATAGGCTCATCCGCTCCTCCGCCCTGACCTGGGCGTTCGGCTACGTGCTGCTGGGAATCGCTGCGCTGGCCGCGTTCGCGGTGCCGCTGTGGTATGCGTGGAATGTGACCATCTTCGCCGGCCGCGAGGAGATCCTGCGCGATGACGCGCAGCGCCTGACGGAGGTGTTCGCGCACGAGGGCGTCGCCGGACTCACCGCGCACATCAACGCGCGCGTCGGCTTGCAGATCGCGGGCGAGCGCACGCTGCTGCTCACCGACGGCGCCTACCGGCCGCTTGCCGGGAATCTCTCCGCCTGGCCACGAGGCGTTCCCGCCGGGATCGGCATGCACGCGGTGATGGCGGATCTCGCCGGCCAGCCGACGCATACGCTGCTGGTGCAGACCACGTTCCCGGGCGGCTATCACCTGCTGGTGGGGCGCGATCTGTCGCGCTTCCTGCCACTCGAGCGGCGCTTCACCTGGGGGCTGTTCGGCGCCGTGACCTTCCTGTTCGTCGTCGGCGTCGGCGGCGCCATCCTCATGCGCCGCAGGCTGCTGGCGCGCGTGCAGGGCATACGCCAGACCGTCTCGGCCATCATGCAGGGCGACCTGCGCCACCGCCTGCCGACGGCGAAGTCAGACGATGAGTTCGACACGCTGTCGCAGACGCTCAATGGCATGCTCGATCACATCGAGCACCTGATCCGCGGCATCAGCAACGTCTCCAACTCCATCGCGCACGACCTGCGCACGCCGCTCGCCGAGTTGCGCTCGCGCCTGGAGGAGCTGGCGACCACGCGGCCGCCGGCGGCGGAAACCTTCGCCGAGATCGACGCGGCGGTGGCCGATGTCGATCGCGTGATGCGCATTTTCAGCGCGCTGCTGCGCCTGGCGGAGATCGACTCCGGCGCGCGCCGCTCGGGTTTCGTGCGCGTGGACGCCGCGGCGGTGGCGGCCGAGGTGGTGGAGTTCTACGAGCCGGCCGCCGAGCAGAAGGGCGTGCAGTTCTCCTTCCACAGCG
Organism: Steroidobacteraceae bacterium; assembly: GCA_035511775.1. Lineage (GTDB taxonomy): Bacteria > Pseudomonadota > Gammaproteobacteria > Steroidobacterales > Steroidobacteraceae > 13-2-20CM-66-19. Next base: position 9,619 of record DATKEZ010000051.1, read on the forward strand.
CAGGCGAGGCCGCCGTGGCCGGCGACCCGGTGCTGCTGGCCCAGGCGGTGAGCAACCTCATCGACAACTCGCTCAAGAGCGTCGCCGAGCGCGGCGCCATCAGCGTGCGCGTGGGGCGGCGCGCCGACGGTGCGGTCGAAATCGCGGTGGCCGACGACGGCCCGGGCATCGCGGACGCCGACAAGCCCAAGGCCACCGAGCGCTTCTTCCGCGGCGACACGAGCCGCGGCACGCCGGGGGTGGGCCTGGGCCTGTCGATCGTGGACGCGGTCGCCAAGCTCCACGGCGGCGTGCTGCAGCTGCTCGACAACCACCCGGGTCTGCTGGCCCAGATGGTGCTGCCGGTCACTGCCGCGCGGTCGAGTCGATGAACGCGTCGAGGTCGCGCTTCATCTTGGCCATCGAGGGCGGATGCACGTACATCATGTGGCCGGCCTCGTAGTACTTCATCTCGATGCGCGCGCCCAGCCCCGGCGGCAGGCCCAGGTGCGCCATGACGTACTCGGTCGCCGAGAACGGCGTGGCGAGATCGTAGTAGCCGTTCAGCACCAGCACGCGCAGGTTCGCATCCTTCACCAGCGCCTCGGCGAGGTCGACGCCTGAATTGACCATCGGCTGCTCGCCGTGTTCGGTCTGGTGCACCCACTTCCAGTGCTCGCCGATGCTGAAATTGGTAGTGCGGTAGGTGCTGCCCTGTCCGAACTTCAGATCCCCGTGGTAGTAGTCGAGGAACGCCGCCGCGAAGGCGGCGCTGATCGCGGATGACTGCGGGTCATAGTCGGTGTACTTCTCCAGCAGGTCCATGGTGGGTCCGACGAAACGCCCGTCGAGGCGGCCGAGGGTCTTGCGCTGCGCCTTCAGCAGCTCGTGCGCGAACGCAATCTCGGACACGCGCAGGTTGGCGGCCTTCAGATACTCGACCGACAACCCGGTGTACTCGTGCATCTTCTGCGCCACGGCCTCGCGGTCGGCATCGGTGAGCGCATCGCCCTTGAGGAGCGCCGCGGTGAAGGGGCCCATGGCGTAGGCGCGCACTTCGGTGAGGAACGGTTCGAGCGCGGCGGGCTGGTTGGGCAGCATGTGGTGGTACCAGGCCACGGCCGCGTAGCCCGGCAGGTACACGGCGTAGGGCCGGTCGTTCCCGGGCAGCTCGGCGAATATCGCCTCGATGTCGGTGGCGACCGACACGAGTATCAGGCCGTTGAAGGCGAACGAGCGCCGCCCCCGCAGGTAGTTGACGATCGCCGCCCCGCGAGTGGTGCCGTAACTTTCGCCCAGCAGATACTTCGGCGAGGTCCAGCGATTGTTGTCGCTCACGTACTGCGCGATGAAGCGGCTGACGGAATCGATGTCCGGATCGACCGCCCAGAACTCGTCGTCCCTGTGATCGCAGACCGCGTGGCTCAGCCCGGTCCCGACCGGATCGATCATCACCAGGTCGCTCTTGTCGAGCACGCCGAATTCGTTGTCCACGGTGTGATACGGGCCCGCCGGCGTCGGACCCGGGTCGGACACCACGACGCGCCTGGGTCCCAACACGCCCATGTGCAGCCACAGCGAGGAGGATCCCGGTCCGCCGTTGAACGCGAACATCAGCGGCCGCGCGCCCTTGAGGTCGTGCCGCGTATAAGCGATATAGCCCATGCTGGCGGTCGGCTTGTCCTCGTCGTCGCGGATGATCAGCGTGCCGGCGGTGGCGGTGTAGTCGAAGGACTTGCCGCCGGCGTTCAGGCGATGCTGGGTGACCGAGCTCTCCGCGTTCGGCAGCCGCATCCACTGCTCTTTCTTCTCGCCCCGGATGTCGATCCTGCACAGCCGCGCGTTGAGAGCCGCCGCGGGCTGCTCGCCCCCGTGGGCGGGCTGTTCGATCGGATGGGATGATTCCTGCGCGCGCGGGCGCTCCTGCGCGAGCCCCGCCCCGCACACACCCGCCAGGGCCATGATGCCCACCGAAGGCCACTTCGACATTGCTTGACTCCCTGTATGCCGCGGGCCGCTCCCGCACCGCGCGCGCTTATACCATGATCGCGCCTGTGCGCGCCCGTCACGCAGGGCGTCCGGGAGACGCGGCTGCCACGCTGTAAGATCCGTTCAAATGACCGCGACCGAACACCCACGCTCGATCCGCTCCTTCGTGACCCGCGGCGGCCGGATCACGGCGGCGCAGGAGCGCGCGCTGAGCTCGCTGTTGCCGAAGTACGGCGTCGCGTTCGGGACGCAGCGGCTCGACACCCAGGCTCTGTTCGGGCGCGACGCCCCATGCACCGTCGAGATCGGCTTCGGGAACGGGGAGAACCTGCTGTCGCTCGCGGCCGCGCATCCCGGGCGCAATTTCCTCGGCGTCGAGGTCCATCGTCCCGGGGTCGGCCGGCTGCTGCTCGGGCTCGAGGAGCGCGAGCTCGCGAACGTGCGCGTCATCTGTCACGACGCGGTCGAGGTCTTCGAGCGGCAGATCGCTCCGCACTCCGTGCACGAGATCCTGGTGCTGTTTCCGGATCCCTGGCCGAAGAAGCGCCACCACAAGCGGCGTCTGATCCAGCGTCCGTTCGTCGACCTGGCGGTGAGCCGCCTCGCGCACGGGGGCGTGTTGCGCCTCGCCACGGACTGGCAGCCGTACGCGCTCGAGATGCTCTCGACCCTGATGGCAACGCCGGAGCTGGAGAATCTGGCGGCCGACGGCGCCTTCGTGCCGCGGTCGGCGGAACGTGCGCCTACGCGCTTCGAGCGGCGCGGCGAGCGCCTGGGCCTCGAAGTCTGGGACCTCGCCTTCCGGCGAACCTGACACTGGCGCGCCTTCAGCCGACGCCGAACGCCTGGCGCAGTCCGTCGAGCACGAACTGCACGGCGAGGGCGCCCAGGACCACACCCAGGAGCCGCCCGGCAACATTGGCGCCGGTCACGCCGATCATGCGCATCAGCGGATCGGCCAGCAGCATCAGCACCAGTGCGATCGCGAGCACCGCCGCCGCCGCGGCCAGCAGCGCGCCGAACAGCGCCGCCTGGCCGGCAAGGTGCAGTGGCCCGAACCACAGCAGAATGGTGGCGAGCGCCCCCGGACCTGCGATGAACGGAAACGCCAGCGGAAAAACCGAGACATCCGCGCGCCGCCGGCTCTCGGCCGCTTCGCTGCTGGAAGTGCGTGTACCGGACTCGCGCGCAAACACCATCTCCAGCGCCAGCAGAAACAACAGCAGGCCGCCGAAGATGCGGAAGGCCTCGAGGCTGATGCCCATGAGCGTGAGGAACCCCGCCCCGCCGAGCGCAAACAGCAGCAGGATCGCGGCGGACACGCTGATCGCTTTCAGCGCCATGCGGCGCTTGTACTGGCGGGTGGCGCCGACGGTGAGCCCGGTGAACAGCGGAATGAGCGACACCGGCTCGACCACCACGAAGAAAACGACAAAGAACTTGAGTGGCTGCTCGAGCATTGATGCTGTTGCGCAACGGGCGGGCCCGCGGCGAAATCCCCGATAGTTCTTGAAAGCGTCAAGGACGAAGCGCAACATCGATTGTAGAGCGCACTGGGCATCCGCAGCACCAAGGAATGTCTTCGCGGGAGGTGGGCGACGATGGCGACTCCTCAACCGGCTATCGGCGATTGGTATCGCGCAAGCGGCGGGGCGTTGTTCGAGGTAGTGGCCCTCGACGACGACGACGGCACCGTCGAAATCCAGTATTTCGACGGCACGGTCGAGGAAATGGACATCGAGGACTGGGAGACGCAGTGGGAGGACGGCGCGCTGGAAGCCGCCGAAGCCCCCGAGGACTGGAGCGGCTCGGTCGATGTCGAGCCCACGGACGAAGGCCGCGGCTCGGGCTCGGACTCCCTCGCGGAGGACCGGGACCTGCGGGCGGGCTCGCTCGACGGTATCGATCTGTTCGAATGATCCGCGGCTTCGGCCGCCGCATCGTTAACTGGCTGCCTGCGCGAGAGCGCTCACGTCCACGTTGTCGGCCAGCAGGACGTATCCGTATCTGATCTCGAGCGCCACGGGGGTGAGCGAGCGCCCGGGGCACGGACCCGCCACACACCGGCCGGTACTCTTCTCGAACAGCGCGCCGTGCGAGGAGCACAGGATGAGCGCGCCGTCGGGGCTGAGGAATCGGTCCGGCAGCAGATTCAGCGGATGACCGGCGTGCGGACAGCGGTTCACGTAGCCGCGCACCGCATGTCCCACCCGAACGACAAAGCCTCTGAGCGGCCAGTCGCCGGCCCCGATGGTGAAGGCGCGTGCGCCCTGGGCGTCGAGCTCGGTGAGGCGGCACACGACCCGCTCCAGGTCGAATGCCGGCGTGCCCTGCAGACAATCGCCCGTGCTCACGGCCGCTCCTGCGCGCGCAGCCGGTCGAGCGCGTCGATCTTGCGCCGCGTCAGGTACACCATCGTCAGCCCCGGCAGGGCGAGGACGAAGCTCATCACGTAGTAGGCATACCAGCCGCCGTGATCGGCGATCCAGCCTGCCGGGTACCCGAGACTGTAGCGCGGCAGCAGCGCGAGCGCCGACAGCAGCGCGTACTGAAATGCGCTGTAGCGCACGTCGCACAGCGCCATGATGAGGGCGACCAGTGCAATGCCGCCCATCGCGCCGGCGACGTGCTCGATGACCACGGCGCCGACCATGATGGGATAGCTCTTGCCGGCCAGCGCGAGCGCGCAGTACAGCAGGTTGGTGGCGGCCTGCAGCACGCCGAAGGCGAGCATCGAGCGCAGCAGCCCGAGCTTCACCATGAGGATGCCGCCCAGCACCGAGCCGACGAGCGTGCTGGCCGTGAACAGTGCTTTCACGATGAGCCCGATTTCCGTCTTCGTGAACCCGACGTCCATCATGAAGGGCGTGAACAGCTTGTTGGCGAAGGCATCACCCACCTTGAACAGCAGCACCACCACGATCAGCGTCGTCGCGCTCGGAGTGCCCAGCAGTTCCTTGAGCGGCACCACCACCGATTCGCGCAGCGAGCGCGGCTGATAGCTGTTGTGCGAGCTCGGGGCGCGCACTGTCGCCACGCCAAACAGCAGCATGGCGACGGCCAGGATCAGGAACGCCAGCCGCCAGCCGAAGTGATCGGCGACGATGAGCGCGCAGGCCGAGGCGACCCAGGCGGCCGAGCGGTAGCCGAGGTTGGTGGCGGCCGCGGCGAGTCCGCGCTCGCTCGGCAGCGACACGTCGGTGCGATAGGCGTCGATGGCGATGTCCTGGGTCGCGGAGAAAAACACGATCGCCACGGCGCAGGCGGTGATCGGCGCCAGCGCCAGCGCCGGGTTCTGCAGCGCAAACAGCGCGATGGTGGCGGCGAGCGCGACCTGCATCGCCAGTATCCAGCCGCGGCGCCGCCCGAGCAGCGGCAGCGGGTAGCGATCGATGAACGGCGCCCACAGGAATTTCAGCAGGTAGGGCAGCGCCACGTACGACATCACGCCGATGGTGATGTTGGTGGCTCCCGCGTCCTTGAGCCAGGCCTGCAGCGCGCTCTCGGTGATCTGGTTGGGAAACCCGGAAGCCGCCCCGAGGAACAGGATCGCCAGCATCTTGGGGCTCGCGAGCACCTCGCGCAGCCGGGGCGCCCCGGTGGCGGGGGATGCGCTCAAAGATCGTAGTCCATGATGAGCGGCGCATGATCCGAGAAGCGCCGCTCCTTGTATATGGAGGCTGCGCGCGCCTTGCCGGCGAGTGAGCCGCTCACCACCTGGTAGTCGATGCGCCAGCCGACGTTGTTGGCGCGCGCCCGCCCGCGGTTCGACCACCAGGTGTAAAGATCCGGCTCGGGGCGCACCTCGCGGAACGCATCCACGTACCCGCCCTGGCCGAACAGGCGGTCCATCCAGGCGCGCTCCTCGGGCAGGAACCCGGAGTTCTTCTGGTTCGACCTCCAGTTCTTCAGATCGATGGCGCGGTGCGCAATGTTCCAGTCGCCGCTGAGGATGTAGTGGCGGCGCCGCCGCCGCAGGCGTCCGAGGTGCGGCGCGAAGGCATCCAGAAAGCGGAATTTGGCGGCCTGGCGGTGCGCGCCCGCCGAGCCCGAGGGCAGGTACAGCGATACCACCGACAGCTCCCCGAACTGGGCTTCCAGGTAGCGTCCTTCGCGGTCGAACTCGCTGACCCCGAAGCCGCGCACCACGCGCTGCGGGGTGTGGCGCGTGTAGAGCGCCACCCCGGCGTAGCCCTTGCGCTCGGCATCGCAGAAGAAGCTCTGATACCCCGGCAGCGTCACGGCATGGCCGGCGAGCTGCGGCTCCTGGCAGCGGGTCTCCTGCAGGCAGATGAAGTCCGCGTCCTGGCGGCGCAGCCAGCGGAACAGCCCCTTGGCCGCGGCGGAGCGGATACCGCAGACGTTGACTGTGATGACACGCATGAGGCCATGATAGGGCATGCGCCAATACCAGCTCACGTTCATCGACCTGGCGTTGAAGCGCGAGGCGCTGCGCTTCGGAAACTTCGCGCTCAAGTCCGGGCGCGAGAGCCCGTACTTCTTCAATGCCGGGCTGTTCAGCGACGGCGAGGCGCTCGCGACACTCGGGCAGTGTTATGCCGCGGCCGTGGTTCACTCCGGGATCCGCTTCGACATGATCTTCGGCCCGGCCTACAAGGGCATTGCACTGGCGGTCGCGACGGTGATGGCGCTGTCCGGCCAGCACGGCCGCAGCGTCCCCTACGCCTTCAACCGCAAGGAAGCCAAGGACCACGGCGAGGGCGGTAACGTCGTGGGGGCGCCGCTCGAGGGGCGCGTGCTGGTCGTGGACGACGTGATCACGGCGGGCACCGCGGTGCGCGAATCCCTCGAGATCATTCGCGCCGCGGGCGCGCAGCCGGCGGGCGTGGCGCTGGCGCTCGACCGCCAGGAGCGCGGGCGGGGTACCACGAGCGCCGTGCAGGAGCTGGAGCAGCAGCAGGGCCTTCAGTGTGTGAGCATCGTCACACTGGCCGAGCTCATCGAGGCCCTGGCGCGGCCGGCGGACGGACGCGCGCGCATTTCTGCCGAGCAGCTCACAGCCCTGCGTGCCTATCAGCAGCGCTACGGCGCCAAGTGAGCTTGCCAGGCGCGCCGCTGCCGCAGGATCATAGAGGTATGTCCTCCCGCGCCCCGCGCCCCCGGTGTCGCTGGCTGCTCGCCTGCACGGCGCTCGCGTGGGCCGGCGCGTGCGCCGCCGCTGCCAGCCCATCTTCGTCCAAGCAGGGGGTCGCCTACCGCTGGGTCGATGAGCAGGGCGTGGTGCACTACGGTGACCACATTCCGCCGCAGTACGCCTCCAAGGAACGCGCCGTCCTCAACCGTCAGGGCGTGGAGGTCGGGCACCTCGAGGCGCAGAAGTCCCCGGAGCAGGCCGCTGCGGATGCGCGCGAGCGCGACGCGCAGATGAGGCAGCGCCAGCACGACGCCTTTCTGATCACCACTTACACCTCGGTCAAGGACATCGAGGCGCTGCGGGACTTGCGGCTCGATCAGCTCAGAGGTCAGCGAGCTGCGGCCGAGCAGTACACGGAGAGTCTGCGCACGCGCCTCACCACCCTGCAGACGCGGGCGCTGAACTTCCAGCCCTACAGCTCACGCCCCGAGGCGCGGCGCATGCCGGATGACCTGGCGGAGAATCTGGTGCGCACCGTGAATGAGCTGAAAGCGCAGGACCGCGAGCTCGCCGGCAAGATGCAGGAAGAAGCGACGCTGCGCGCGCAGTTCCAGGCCGATATCGAGCGCTACCGGGCGCTGCACACCATCCACTCGCAGTAGCGCCGCAGCTTCAGTGCTGGCCGGAGTGACCGAAGCCGCCCGCCCCGCGGGCGGAGCCGGCGAAGTCCGCCACCACCTCCAGCTCCACCTGCACCACCGGCACCACGACCAGTTGCGCAATGCGCTCGCCGGGCCGGATGGTGAACGGCTGCGCGCCGCGGTTCCAACACGACACCATCAGCTGACCCTGGTAGTCCGAGTCGATCAGGCCGACCAGATTGCCGAGCACGATGCCGTGCTTGTGACCCAGGCCCGATCGCGGCAGGACGAGCGCCGCGAGTGTCGGATCGTCCACGTGGATCGCGATCCCGGTGGGGATCAGCTCGGCCCGGCCGGCCTCGAGCACCAGGGGGGCGGCGAGGCACGCGCGCAGATCAAGGCCGGCGGAACCCCCCGTGGCGTAGGCCGGGAGCGGGAATTCCGTGCCCATGCGCGCATCCAGGATGCGCACCTTGAGCGCGCGGCGCGCGGCAGAGCCGGTGCTCAAGCGCGCGCCGTGCCGCGCGTGCGGGCGCCGGCGCGCGCCGCGAGATCTTCGGCGATCAGGCTGACGAGTCCACGGGCGAGCGTGAGCTTGCCGGCCCGGCCGAGCTCGTGGCGCCCGTTGCGCGACAACACGATCAACTGGTTGTCTTCGCAGTCGAAGGCCTTGTCGTGGCCGACTTCGTTGGCCGCGATCATGTCGAGATTCTTCTTCATGAGCTTGGTGCGCGCGTTCTGCTCCACCGCTTCGGTCTCGGCGGCGAACCCCACCACGAACGGCCGCTCGGCCCGGGCCGAAACGGTGGCGAGCACGTCCGCGGTGCGCTGCATCGCCAGCTCCATGGTTTCGCTGGTCTTCTTGATCTTCTGTTCCGCGGCGCGCGTCGGCCGGTAGTCCGCGACCGCGGCGGTGGAAATGAAGACGTCGGTTCCGGGCAGCTCGGTGAGTACCGCGGCCAGCATGTCGGCGGCGCTTTCGACATCCACGCGCCGCACGCCGGCAGGTGTCGGCAGGCTCACCGGTCCCGCGACCAGCACCACCGTAGCGCCCGCCTCGCGCGCCGCCTGCGCCACCGCGAAGCCCATCTTGCCGGAGCTGCGGTTGCTGATGAAACGCACCGGGTCGATGCGCTCGCGGGTGGGGCCGGCGGTGATGAGTACGCGCCGGCCGGCGAGCGCACCCGTGCCGGAGAACAGTGCGCCCACGCGCTCGGCGAGCTCGAGCGGCTCGAGCATGCGGCCCTCGCCGATCTCGCCGCACGCCTGATCGCCTTCGGCCGGCCCGAAGACCTGCACGCCGCGCTGTGCGAGCGTGGCGATGTTGGCGCGCGTGGCAGCGTTGGCCCACATGATGTGGTTCATGGCCGGGGCCACCGCGATCGGCGCCTCGGTCGCCAGACACAGGGTCGCCAGCAGGTCATCCGCCTGCCCGCTGGCGAGGCGGGCGAGAAAATCCGCGCTCGCCGGTGCGATGAGCACGGCATGAGCCCAGCGCGCGAGCTCGATGTGGCCCATGGCAGCCTCGGCGGCCGCATCCCACAGGTCGCTGCGCACCGTGCGTCCCGAGACCGCCTGGAAGGTGGTCGGTGTCACGAACTCGCGCGCGCCGGCGGTCATGACCACCTGCACTTCCGCGCCGCGCTCGCGCAGGCGCCGCACGAGGTCCGGACTCTTGTAGGCGGCGATGCCGCCGGTGACACCAAGAAGAATGCGTTTGCCTTGCATGGGAAAC
>DATKEZ010000052.1:0-33865 GCA_035511775.1 Steroidobacteraceae bacterium
CGGTCGCGCTCGAGCGTGAGCTCAACCAGATCACCGGCGTGGTGACCGTCGGACTGTTCGCGGTCCGCCCCGCAGACGTGCTGCTGGTCGGCACCTCGCACGGCGTCCAGACCCGCTAGAAAACGCCCCGGAACGCTGGCAGGCGAGGTTCCTGCCGGGGTGAGTTCCGCCGCTGCCTTTCAAGGCTCGATTCCTGCCGCTCATCCCCGCGGAACAGCCCGCTTCGCGCGCAGCTTGGTCCTTTTGCGCGCAGACAGCATCAAATCGAACAGGAAACGCAACGTGGAGAGCCGCGAATACTCAGGACAGCGTGACCGTCAACTAGCGCGACCTGAATTCAGGTAGACCCCTGCGGCTCTCATAAAAAAGGCCCGTCCAGATGGACGGGCCTTTCTGATTGGCTGGGGGACTAGGATTGCTCGGCGGCTACGCCGCCTCGGCCCTGCGGGCCCGACAGCTTCGCGGCAGCGAAGCCGTCGTCCAACCGCGCTCGAAGACTCGCGCGGTTGTCGAACCTTCGGTTCTCATCCTAGTCCGTCGTGGCTCTCGATCAAGAGATGAAAAGGCCCGTCCAGATGGACGGGCCTTTCTGATTGGCTGGGGGACTAGGATTCGAACCTAGGTAAACGGAGTCAGAGTCCGTTGTCCTACCACTAGACGATCCCCCAGGAGGGCGGGATACAAAATCGAGCGGGCGAGCACGCAGCTGTGTGCCCCGCGCAAGACCCGCGCTTAGCGCTTCGAGTACTGCGGCCCGCGGCGAGCCTTGCGGCGTCCGACCTTCTTGCGCTCGACTTCACGCGCATCGCGAGTCACGAAGCCCGCAGCGCGCAGCGGCTTGCGCAGGCTCTCATCGTACTTGATGAGCGCGCGGGTGATGCCGTGACGGATCGCGCCCGCCTGGCCGGTGATGCCACCGCCATCGACCTTGACGGCGATGTCGAAGGTGCTGACCAGCTTCACCGCCTCGAGCGGTTGGCGCACGATCATGCGGCCGGTCTGGCGGCCGAAGAAGTGCTCGAGCGTGCGGTCGTTCACCGTGATACGCCCGCTGCCGGGCTTCAGGTATACGCGCGCCGTCGCGGTCTTGCGGCGGCCGGTGCCGTAGTGATTCTGGGTCGCTGGCATGTACGGTCCTATTGAATCTCGAGCGGTTTGGGCTGCTGCGCCTTGTGGGGATGTTCGCCGCCTGCAAACACGTGCAGCTTTCTGAACATGCGCCGGCCGAGCGGGTTCTTCGGCAGCATGCCCTTGACCGCGAACTCGATCACGCGCTCGGGGTGCTCGCTGAGAAGCTTCTCCAGCGCGATCGACTTGATGCCGCCGATATGGCCGGTATGGTGGTAGTAGATCTTGTCGGAGAGCTTGCGCCCGGTGACACGGATCTTCTGGGCGTTGACCACCACGATGTGGTCGCCCATGTCCACGTGCGGGCTGTAATCAGCCTTGTGCTTGCCTTTGAGGCGGTGGGCGATCTGCGAGGCCAGCCGCCCGAGCGTCTTGCCGCTGGCGTCGACGACGAACCAATCGCCACGGACGGTACCGGGCCTGGCAAATACGGTCTTCATAGGACGGTGGGGCCGAAAAAAGGCGGGGAAGTGTACTCAAGCAGGTGCGGCAATGCAAAGGCGCCCCGGGAGCGCCCCTTAAAGGGTCTAAGCGCTGCCCGGCTGTAGGGTTTGCCAGTCCGGATTGCCCCTATAATAGAGGACCTAGATATGGAGTCAGGTCCCTTTCTCGACTCTGCCATCGCCGCCCTTGACCGTGGACTGCGCTCCGTCTTTGCGCCCGCCAGGACATCCCGGCCCGTCCCGGGCGGTTCGGCCCAGGAGCCGGACTCCCCGACCCTGCCGGCTGCGGAACGGCGTGCCAGCGCGGCCCTCATGCGGGTCAACCACGCCGGCGAGCTCGCTGCCCAGGCGCTCTATCACGGTCAGGCCTTCGTCGCCCGCTCCGCCGCGACGCGCGACATGCTGATGGTCGCGGCGCGCTCCGAATCCGATCATCTCGCGTGGTGTGAGACACGCCTCAAGGAACTCGCCGCGCGGCCGAGTCTCCTCAATCCGCTCTGGTACGCAGGGTCCTTCGCCATCGGCGCCGCCGCCGCGCTCATGGGGGATCGCGCCAGCCTGGGGTTCGTGGCCGAGACCGAGCGTCAGGTCGAAGGGCACCTCGATGATCACCTCGGTAGACTCCCGGCAGGCGACGCTCGCAGCCGTGCGATACTTGAGACCATGAGGGCGGAAGAGATCGCGCACGGCGCGGCGGCCGCGGCCGCCGGCGGCGCCCCTCTGCCCGCACCGGTGTGCGCGCTCATGCGGTACACCGCCCGTGTCATGACAGGCATTGCCTACTGGGTTTGATCCCGGGAGCCGCTATGGAAGAGAACATCAAGCCCTTGAGCGAGATTCCCGCGATCAACCGGTTCCTGAGTTACTGCCGCATCCGTGCGGTCCCCTCCAAGACCGTCGTCATTCACGCCGGCGACCTGCCGGACGTCCTCTACTACATCATCAGCGGCTCGGTGGAAGTGATGATCGAGGACGAGGAAGGCAATGAGATGGTGCTGGCCTATCTCAACCGCGGGCAGTTCTTCGGGGAGATGGGCCTGTTCTACGAGCAACCGACACGCAGCGCCTGGGTGCGCACGCGCAACCAGTGCGAGCTCGCGGAGATGACTTACCCGCGCTTCCGGCAGATTGCCGCGGAGAGCCCGGGGCTGGTGTTTGAGCTCGCCACTCAGCTGGCCACGCGCCTCGACCGTACCAACCGCAAGCTGGGCGATCTCGCCTTCGTCGATGTCACCGGCCGCGTGGCTCACGCCATCATGGATCTGTGCGGCGAACCGGACGCCATGACGCACCCGGAAGGCATGCAGATCAAGGTCAGCCGTCAGGAGCTCTCGCGCCTGGTCGGCTGCTCGCGCGAGATGGCGGGCCGGGTGCTCAAGGTGCTGGAGGAGCAGGGCCTGTTGCGCGCCACCGGCAAGACCATCGTGGTCTTCAACGCCCGACCGAAGATGAAGACCCGCCCGGTCATCGTGCCCGCGAAGCCAGCGGCGGGGAGCGCCACCAAGGCCACGAGCCAGCTCGACCTCGACGACGATGAGGATGAGGATGAGGATGACGAGGACGAGAACGGGTAGCGCGAGACCCGCGGCTCATCCCGCGGCGCTGCACCCCGCACCGCCGCGCTTGAGCGGCCAGTGCCTCACAGGGCGATCTGGCGCCGCATCTCCCGGATAGTCTGAGCGTAGTCGCGACTGCCGAAGATCGCCGATCCGGCGACGAACGTGTCCGCTCCGGCTTGGGCCGCGGAACGGATGTTATCGGTCTTGATCCCGCCATCGACCTCCAGGCGCACGGCGCGGCCGGCGCTGTCGATGCGGGCGCGCGCGGCAGAGAGTTTGCGCAAAGTACTCGGAATGAACTGCTGCCCGGCAAAGCCGGGATTCACCGACATGATGAGAACCATGTCGAGCAGCTCGAGGGTGTAGTCGAGGTAGTCGAGCGGCGTGGCGGGGTTGAACACCAGTCCCGGCCGGCAGCCGTGCTCGCGGATCAGGCCGATGGTGCGATCGATGTGCTCGGAGGCCTCCGGGTGAAAGGTGATGAACGTGGCGCCGGCGGCAGCGAAGTCCGGCACGATGCGATCGACCGGGCGGACCATCAGGTGCACGTCGATCGGCGCCTTGACGCCGTGCCTGCGCAGCGCCTCGCACACCATCGGACCGATGGTGAGGTTCGGCACGTAGTGGTTGTCCATCACGTCGAAGTGAATGAGATCGGCGTTGGCGGCGAGCACCGCATCGACCTCCGCTCCGAGCCGCGCAAAATCGGCGGACAGAATCGACGGCGCGATCCACGCGGGCAGCATGGCCACAGTCTAACCGATCGCGATCAGGCTCTGCCGCACGCGCCACGAGCGCTTATCGAGGCGCAGCGTGAGGTAGGCAAACATCATCCAGCCCAGATGAAACACGACACCCGCGAGCACCACCACTTTACCGGGGATGGGGCCGACCGCGGCCCGTCCCCACAGTTCCGAGAGCGCCGTGAGTGGTGTCGGGTGGATGGCGAGCTTGCCGTAGTAGGAAATCGCCTGGATCAGGAAGATCCACGCATAGGTGCGCCGCAGGCGCCGGCCCGCGGCGCGCGCGAGGCTCACGTGGTAGCGCGGCTGACACAGGTCGCGGGCGAGCAGCTGGCTCCAGGCGGCGTTCATTGCCACCGGGTCGCCGCGCAGCATGGGCGTGAAGAAGTCGGTCTCGAGCAGACGCGCGCGGGCGCGCCAGATGTTGAAGTAGCGATAGCGGCGTGCCTCGAGCAGCAGAAACATGGTCACGATCAGGCCGACCAGCGCCATGGGAAGAGGTGAGGCCGAGGCGCTGCTGAAGGTGGCGGACAGGGCGATGCCCGTGGTCACTACCGCCCAGTTGGTGGTGCTGTCCAGCCGGGTGCGCCACACGGTGCTGCGGTAGATCTCACCGCGGTACAGGTGAGCGATGGCGCCAATCTCGGCCGCGGAACACGCCCGGGGCGGTGCGCCCGCGGCGGCCTCGCCGCCCGTGTCCTGTGAGCTCGTCATACGCCCCCTTGGTCAACCGTCGCTAGGCGAGCGAAACTCCCGTCAGGCGTGCGAGCGCGTCGCGGTACTTTTCGCTGGTGCGCGCGATGATCTCGGCTGGCAGTTTCGGTCCCGGCGCCTGCTTGTTCCAGTCGAGCGTCTCCAGGTAGTCGCGTACGAACTGCTTGTCGAAGCTCGGCGGGCTCACGCCCGCGCGATAGCTGTGCGCGGGCCAGAAGCGCGAGGAGTCCGGCGTCAGCACCTCGTCGATGAGGGTCAGTGTGCCTTGCTGGTCGAGGCCGAATTCGAACTTGGTGTCGGCGATGATGATGCCGCGGCTGCGCGCGTGCTCGGCTGCGAACCCATACAGGGCCAGCGCGGTGTCGCGTACCGCAGCGGCAAGCTCCGCACCGATGAGCGTGGTGAGCTCCCCGAAACTGATGTTCTCATCGTGAGCGCCGATGCGCGCCTTGGTCGCCGGCGTGAACAGCGGCTGCGGCAAGCGTCCGGCCAGCTTCAGACCCGCAGGCAAGGCGATGCCGCACACCCGCCCGCTGGCCTGGTAGTCCTTCCAGCCCGAGCCGATGAGATAGCCGCGCACCACCGCCTCGATGGGCAGCGCCTGCAGGCGCCGCACGATCACCGCGCGCCCGGCCAGCAGGGCGCGTTCGCCCTCCTGCCTGACCACTTCCGCCGGATCGCGGCCCGTCAGGTGATTCGGCACCAGCTGCCGGGTGCGCGCGAACCAGAAGTTGGATATGCCGTTCAGCACCCGCCCCTTGTCGGGAATCGGATCGGGGAGCACCACGTCGAAAGCCGACAGCCGGTCGGTGGTCACGATGAGCATGGTGTGGTCATCGAGGGCGTAGATGTCGCGCACCTTGCCCTCGTGGATGCGAGTAAGGCCGCTGAGTTCGGTGCGGTAAACGACGGGCGCCGGCATGCATTGGTACTATAGCGACCCGTGAAATGGATCGGCAAACTCACCGGCGGGCTGCTGGGCGCGGTCGCGCTCGGTCCGATCGGGGCCGCGCTCGGCGTGCTGCTCGGGCACCAGTTCGATGAGCACGGCGAGGAGCTGCAGGCGCGAGTGTTCGCGGGCGAGGACGTCGCTGCGATCGGCGAGCGCTTCTTCCGCGCCACCTTCCGTGTCATGGGCTGTCTCGCCAAGGCCGACGGTCGCGTGTCGGAGCGGGAAATCTCCGCCGCGCGCGCCGTCATGGGCGAGCTGCGCCTGGATGGCGCGCAGGTTCGCGAGGCGATCGCCTGCTTCAGCGCCGGCAAGCTCCCCGCCTTCGACCTCGGCAGCGAGCTCGTCGCCCTCAGACGCGCCTGCCGCGGGCGGCCCGACCTGCTGCGCGTGTTCCTCGAGATCCAGGTGCGCTGGGCGCTCGCCGGCAACGATCTGGAGGGCCCGGTGCGGCCTCTGGTGGGACGGATCGCCGCCGCGCTGGGGATCTCGTCCCTCGAGCTGGCGCACGTCGAGGCGGTGCTGCGCATCCAGCGCGGCGGCTTTCGCCCGGGCGAGGCGCGTGGTGGCGGCACCCCGGCGCGCGAGGGCCCGCTCGAGGAGGCCTATCGCGTGCTCGAGACCAGCGCGGGCGCGAGCGATGAGGCAGTCGTCAAGGCCTACCGCCGGCAACTGCACCGCCATCACCCCGACAAGCTCAAGGCCAACGGCTTGCCGGAGTCGATGATGGCGCACGCCAAGCAGCGCACGCAGCAGATCATCGAAGCCTACGAACTGATCCGCGAGCGCCGCGGCATGAGTTAGGCGCGTTGCGCCCACTCTTCGATGATGCCCTGGATCGCGCGCACGCCATCGGTCAGCGCCGCAGGCCCCGGCTGCAGGATGAGCGCTGACTTGATCTCGCGCACGTAGCCGTCGCGCACCGCGGGGATGGTGTGCCAGCCAGGCCGCGCAGCCAGGCGCTGCGGCTGGAACTTCTTGCCGCACCACGAGCCGAGCACGATGTCGGGAGCGCGGCGCGGCACTTCCAGCGAATCGGCGATGATGCGATTGCGCCCCAGCCCCTGACGCGCGAGCTCGGGGAAGCACTCCACGCCCCCGGCAAGCTGCACCAGCTCGGACACCCACTGGATGCCGCTGATCATGGGATCGTCCCATTCCTCGAAATACACGCGCGGACGGCGCGTCAGCGCGGCCGCGCGCGCGCGCACCTGCTCCAGTCCCGCGCCCAGCTCATCCACCAGCGCCCGCGCCTTGCCCTCGCAGCCGATCATGCCGCCCAGCGTGCGGATCATGCGCAGGATGTCCGCGACGCTGCGGTGATTGAAGACGTGCACCTCGAGGCCGGCACGCACCAGTTCGGCGGCGATGTCGGCCTGCAGGTCGGAGAAGCCCAGCACCAGATCCGGCTGCAGCGCCACGATGCGGTCGGTACGGGCACTGGTGAAAGCGGAAACCCGCGGCTTTTCGCGCCGTGCGCGTGGCGGGCGCACCGTGAAGCCTGAGATACCGACGATGCGCCAGTCCTCGCCGAGCCGATACAGCGTCTCGGTGGTCTCCTCGGTCAGGCACACGATCCGCTGTGGAAATCCTGAAATTACCGTCATGGGGCACCGCACCTTAAGGCGGTGAGCACTGTATCCTTAAGGCATGTGGATGCGCATCTGGGCGTTTCTCGACTGGTGCTTCTTCGGACCGGCCTCGGCGCGCGCGGGCCTGCTGGGCGGGAGTCTGCGCGTGCTGCGCTACCCGTATGCGGTGGTACGTGACCTGGCGCGCGGGGAAATCAACCTGCGCGCCATGAGCCTGGTATACACGACGCTCCTGTCGCTCATCCCGCTGCTCGCCTTCAGTTTCGCCGTACTCAAGATCTTCGGTGGACGCCGCGACCTGGAGCCGATCGTCTACGAGTTCTTTCGCCCGGTGGGCGGTGCGGCGGCGACCGAGCTCACCACGCGCGTACTGCAGTTCGCCAGCCACGTCAGCGGCGGCGTGCTGGGATCGGTGGGCCTGGCGCTGCTCGCCTGGACGCTGCTGGGCACCATCAAGAAGGTCGAGGACAGCTTCAACTTCCTGTGGCACGTGGACCAGCCGCGGAGCCTCGCGCGGCGGCTCGCCGAATACACGAGCCTGCTCATCGCCGGCCCGGTGCTGCTGGTCGGGTTCGTGGGCCTGTCGCACGCGGCCCTGGCGAGCGCCCCGGTGCAGGAAATGGTGCAGCTGCCGCTGCTGCAGCGCCTGCGCGGCACGGGTATCAGCCTGGCGCCCTACGTGATGGTCACGGGGTTCTTCACCGCGCTCTACATGATGATTCCCAACACGCGCGTGCAGTGGCGCGCGGCACTCATCGGGGCGCTGGTGGGCGGCATCCTGTGGGCGGCGGTCGGCAAGATGTTCACCGCGTTCGTCATGTATTCCACGCGCCTCACCGTGGTGTACGCCGGATTCGCGTTCGTGGTGGCGGCGCTGCTGTGGACGTATTTCGGCTGGCTGATCCTGCTCGCCGGTGCGCAACTGTCGTTCTACGTGCAGAACCCCACCTACCTGCGCCTGGGGCTGCAGCAGCTGCGGCTCTCGAGCGTGGAGCTCGAGCAGCTGGCGCTGAAGCTGATGTACTTCGTGGGCCGCACGCATGTCGGCGGCGGCCGGCGCTGGAGCGTGAATCGCCTCGCCACCGAGCTCGGCCTGCCCGGCATCGCGGTGGCACAGATGGCGGCGACGCTCGAGCGCGCAGGACTGCTGATCATCACCGACTACGACGAGCTGGTCCCGGCGCGCGACATCGGCGGCATCAGCGTGTACGAGATACTCGACATCGCGCGCAATTACGGCAGCGGCCACGTCGCGCCGCGCAACCTGCCGATTGCACCGGTCGACCGGCTGCTGGCCGGTGTGGAGGACGCGCGCCGCCATCGCTGCGGCGAGCTCACGCTACGCGACCTGGTCGATGAGGCCGCGCGGCCGGCGCTGCAGCTCACTCCCCGGCAATCGTCATCTCGCTGAGCAGCACCGAGCCGGTGCGGATACCGCCGCGCAGGTCACAATCGTCGCCGAGGGCCACGATGTGCCGATACATGGGCCTCAGATTGCCGGCGATGGTGATCTCGTGCACCGGATACGCGATGGCGCCGCGCTCCACCCAGAAGCCGCTCGCGCCGCGCGAGTAGTCCCCGGTCACCCCATTCACGCCCTGTCCCATCAACTCGGTCACCAGGAGCCCCGTGTCCAGGCGCCGGAGGAACCCGGCAGTATCCAGCGCTCCCTCGGCGCTGGTCACGATGAGGTTGTGAATGCCGCCGGCATTGCCGGTGGTGGTCAGCCCCAGGCGCCGCGCGGAGTAGCTGCCGAGCACGTAGCCGCTCACCACCCCGTCGCGCACCAGCTCGCGATCGCGCGTGGCGGCGCCTTCCTGGTCGAACGGGCTGCTGGCGAGGCCTTTGCGGATGTGCGGCCGCTCCTGCATCTGCAGGAACGCCGGAAAGATCTGCTCGCCGGCCGCGTTCAGCAGGAACGAGGACTTGCGGTACTGGCTGGTGCCGCTGAGCGCGCCGACGAAGTGCCTGAACAGGCCGCGCGCCACGTCGGGTGAGAAGGCCACCGGGACCTTGCGGGTGGTGAGGCGGCGCGCACCGAGCCGCGCCACGGCGCGTACACCTGCGGTGCGGCCGACGCTGGCGACGCCTTCAAGCTCTGTCGGGTCGCGCGCGATGGTGAACCAGTAGTCGCGCTGCATGTCATCGCCGGCCTGCGCGATGAGCGAGCAGCTGACCGAGTGGCTGCTGGCCGAGTAGCCGGCGAGAAAGCCGAGCGAGTTGCCGTAGACACCCGTGTGGCGCTGACTGCTCACGGCTGCGCCCTCGGAGTTGGTGATGCGCGGGTCCACACCCAGGCCCGCGGCCTCACATTCGCGCGCCAGCTCGATCGCGCGCTCCGGGGGGAGGTCCCAGGCGTGATCGAGATCGAGGTCGGGGATCTCGCGGGCGAGGGCCTCGGGCTCCACCAGCCCGGCATACGGGTCCGCGGCGGTGTAGCGGGCGATCGCGCAGGCTTTCTCCACCGTCTCGCGCACCGCGGCGGCCGCCAGGTCCGCGGTGCTCGCCGAGCCCTTGCGCTGGCCGAAGTAGACGGTCACTCCGAGGCCGCGGTCGCGCTGATACTCCAGCGTGTCGACCTCGCCCAGCCGCACGCTCACCGACAGCCCCTGGGCGAGCGAGGCGTCGGTTTCGCACTGCGAGGCGCCCTGGCGACGCGCCTCCTCGAGCGCGAGGCTGGCGACGTCAGCGAGTTGCCGGATTGCCCCGGATTCGGGTGGGGGTTGCATCGTGGGTGATTCGCGTGAGCGTTAGGCTTAAATTGTAGCTCACCGCCTGGCACCGCAGCGGTGAGCGCACCAACGAGCCGCCCGTGACCGCCGCACCCCCCGACCGCGAAGATGCTGACGACACCCCGCAGCCTCCCAGCAAGAGCGCGCGCAAGCGCGCTGCGCACGACGCCCAGGCGCTGGGCGAAGCGCTGGTGCGCCTGCGCGATGCGGAGCTGGACGCGCTGCAGCTGCCGGAGGCCCTGAGCGAGGCGATCCGTGCGGCGCGCAACATCACCAGCCGCGCGGCCGCGGCGCGCCAGCGCCAGTACATCGGCAAGCTGATGCGCGCGGTGGACGTGGAGCCGATCCGCACCGCGCTCGCTGCGCACAGCGAACGTGCCGCGCGCGAGAGCGAGCGTTTCAAACGCGTCACCGCCTGGCGCGAGCGGCTGATCGCTGAAGGGCCGACCGCCCTGGCGGAGCTGGCGCGCTGGCGACCGGATCTCGATCAAGCGCAATGGGCCCTGCGTGTCAGCGCCGCCCAGGCGGAGCGCCACCGCGCCGCCGGCACTGGCG
Source organism: Steroidobacteraceae bacterium (assembly GCA_035511775.1). Lineage (GTDB taxonomy): Bacteria > Pseudomonadota > Gammaproteobacteria > Steroidobacterales > Steroidobacteraceae > 13-2-20CM-66-19. The sequence goes on from DATKEZ010000052.1 coordinate 10,416, forward strand.
CGGCGGCCAGAGAGCTGTTTCGCGCGCTGCGCGCATTGTTCGATACAATGCCGTGATGAAACCGCTCGTCGGCATCATTATGGGCTCATCGTCCGACTGGGAGACGATGCAGTCCGCCGCCGAGGTGTTGGACAAGCTCGCCGTCCCCTTCGAAGTGCGCGTCGTGTCCGCGCACCGTACCCCCGACCTGTTGTTCGAATACGCCGCCGGCGCCCGCGCGCGGGGACTTGAGGTGCTGATCGCCGGCGCCGGCGGCGCCGCGCACCTGCCCGGCATGACCGCCGCCAAGACCATCCTGCCGGTGCTCGGCGTACCGGTGCAATCGAAGTCCCTGGGGGGACTGGATTCACTGTTGTCCATCGTGCAGATGCCGGCCGGCGTGCCGGTGGCGACGTTCGCGATCGGCGCGGCCGGCGCGGCCAACGCCGCCCTGTGTGCCGCGGCCATCCTCGCCAACCGGCACCCCGCCATCGCCACGGCGCTGGAAGCCTATCGCGAGCGCCAGACCGCCGGGGTGCTCGGCAACCCCGATCCGCGCGCGCCGCCGCGCACATGACGGTCGGCATCGTGGGCGCCGGCCAGCTCGGCCGCATGCTCGCTTTGGCGGGCTATCCGCTGGGGCTCGATTTCCTGTGTCTGGACCCCTCGAGCGAGGCGCCCGCGGGCCAGGTCGCCCCCCTGCTGCACGGCGCCTTCACCGATCAGCGGCTCCTCGCCCGTCTGGCGCGCCGCTGCGAGGTCCTGACCTTCGACTGGGAAAATGTATCGGTTGCGAGCCTGCGGGCCGTGGCGCGCCTGCACGGCGCGCGTATCTGTCCGCCGATCGCGGCGCTCGCCGCCGGCCAGGACCGGGTGACCGAGAAGCGCCTGTTCGAGCGCCTGAGGATTCCCACCACCCGCTGGCGCGCCGTGAGCTCACGCGCGCAGCTGACGCGCGCCATCGCCGCCATCGGCCTGCCCGGTGTGCTCAAGACACGCCGGCTCGGCTACGACGGCAAGGGTCAGGCCGTGATCCGCACGGCCGCGGACGCCGGGCGGGCCTGGAGCGCGCTCGGCACGGCACCGCTGCTGTATGAGGAGTGGATCCCGTTTGATTGCGAGGCGTCGATCATCGGCGCGCGCAGCGTCAGCGGCCGGCTCGCGGTCTATCCGCTGTGCGGCAACGTCCACGGCGCTGGTGTCCTGCGACTCACCTGCGCGCCTTTCGGGCCGCCGCGCTGGCAACGCCTGGCCGCGCGCTATCTCAGGCGCGTGCTGGCGCATTTTCGCTATACCGGCATCCTGACCATCGAGTTCTTCGTGCGCCGCGGCAAGCTCATCGCCAACGAGATGGCGCCGCGCGTGCACAACTCCGGACACTGGACCATCGAGGGCGCCGTCACCAGTCAGTTCGAGAATCACCTGCGTGCCATCCTCGACCTGCCGCTCGGCGCCACGCGTGCGCTCGGGCACAGCGCCATGATCAATCTCATCGGGCAGATGCCAGCACGCGCAGCCCTGCTGGCCCTCGATGGGGTGCACCTGCACGACTATGGCAAGCAACCGCGGCCCGGGCGCAAGGTGGGTCACTGCACCGTGGTCGAGCCGACCCCCGCCCGGCGTGACGCGCGCGCACGACGCCTGCTCAAGGATTTGGCCGTCGGCGTTCGCATCCCGTAACATCGGCTGCGAGTCAACAAGCATGTATCTGGAACCCTTCAAGCTCAAGGAGTTGCCGTTCCGGCTGAGCCCGGACCCCGAGTTCCTGTACCTGTCCAAGCAGCACGCCCGCGCCAAGGCGTACATGGAGTCGACCATCTGGTTCACCGACGGCTTCGTGGTGATCACAGGCGAGATCGGCTCGGGCAAGACCACGCTGATCGAATCCTTCCTCAAGGAAGTGCCGGCGGACGTGGTGGTGGCGCAGATCAACCAGACGCAGGTGTCGGCGATCGACTTCCTGCAGGCGATGCTGGTGCAGTTCGGCTTCTCGCCCTTCAAGATGCGCAAGGCCGAGCTCATCAGCACGGTCAACAACTTCCTGGTCGAGCAGTACACCGCCGGGCGCAAGGTGCTGCTGATCGTCGATGAGGCACAGAACCTCACCATGCGCGTGCTGGAGGAAATCCGCCTGCTGTCGGGAGTGGAGACCACCAAGGACAAGGTGCTGCGGATCATTCTCGCCGGACAGCCCGAGCTCAACGGCAAGCTCGACGCGCCCGAGCTCGCCCAGCTCATGCAGCGCGTGCGGCTGCGGTTCCACCTGCAAACGCTGTCGGAGTCGGAGACGCGCAGCTACATCCAGCACCGGCTGGACGTAGCCGGAGCCGGGGACCGCGAGATCTTCGCCGCCGATACCTTTGCCGAAGTGTTTCGCTACTGCGGCGGCGTACCGCGGCTGGTCAATACGCTGTGCGATACCGCCATGATGGCCGCCTACACCGCGGATCGCAGCACGGTAACGCGCGCGGACATCATCAGCGCGGTGCGCGAGCTGCAGTGGGTGGAGTACGCCGCGCGCCCCCAGGCGCAGCCGGCCGAGACCGGCGTCCCGGCGCCGGCCGCGACTGCCGAGCCCGGCGCCGCAATGGCTCGTCTGCTGGTGGCGAGCGACGGGCGCACCGTGCAGGAAGTCACCCTGCGCATCGGCCGGTTCATCGTCGGGCGCACTCCCGACAACGATCTGCAGATCGACAGCCGTTTCATCAGCCGTCATCACTGCCAGGTGATCACGACGGCGCATTCCTGCGTGATCGAGGACCTCAACAGCACCAACGGCATTTACGTGAAATCCAATCGCGTGCGCCGTCATCACCTCAACGACGGCGACGTCGTGCTGATCGGCAAGCACGAGTTGATTTACGTGGATGAGCGCGCGGCGCGTGGTCGCGGCGTCAGCGAAACCGTGCCGCGCCTCGACGCCGAGGGTGAAGCGCCGGAGAAAACGCCGGCGCAGCGCACGGTGCCGACACTGGGGCCGGCGGCGAGCGGCGGCCAGGTGCCGACGGTGAAGGAGGCAGCGCCCCTCAAGTAGCCGCTAGGGCGGCTCCTCTCCGATGAGCGAATCCGGGTACTGGGAGCGCAGCTGGCGGTAATCGCGCCGCCGCAGCAGCACGACGATCCCCCCGACCAGGATCACCAACCCGAGCAGGCCAGTGAGCAGACTCCACCCGCCGCGCGACGCGAGCAGGTAGCTGGCGATGAGCGCCGCGATTCCGCCGGTTATGTAAAACCAGGGCAGCCCCTCATAAACTGGACGGGAGAAGCGGTGGCTGCGTCGTGGCATGCCACCATGGTATCGCGAGCGGCCCCGAAGTTGGAACCGCCGCGATCACGCTTATGTCAACCGAGGCCGAAGAGCTTCGTCAGCCGCTCGAGGAGCGAGGGTTTCCAGCCGTCGACGCGAAAGTCCCCTTGAGGCACGACAGTGCGTCGGCTGACTTCTGCCAGCAGCTCTGCGGGCAGGTTGAGCTTCGGAGACTCGAGAGTGGCGTCGTCGGCGTACATCGGATTCCTTCCTTGCGTGGGTTGCCTTGCCCGATGCACGTTACGGACTCGCGACCCGAACTGGTGTGTGGAAATTCACAGCTTCGCCATGGATCCGATTATGGCTCGGCAAGTGCGTACCAGGTACGTGACTCCGCGTGGCGACAGTGCGTACGTCCTAAGCCGTGCCGCCGACCGTGAGAGCGTCGATCCTGAGCGTCGGTTGACCGACGCCCACCGGCACGCTCTGTCCATCCTTGCCGCAGGTTCCAACACCGTCGTCGAGCTTCAGGTCGTTGCCGACCATCGAGACGCGCGTCAGCACGTCAGGACCGTTGCCGATCAGGGTCGCGCCCTTGAGGGGCGCGCCCACGCGGCCGTTCTCGATGGCATACGCCTCGCTCGCCGAGAACACGAACTTGCCCGAGGTGATGTCCACCTGCCCGCCGCCGAAATTGACCGCGTAAATGCCGCGCTGCACCGAGCGGATGATTTCCTCGGGTGCATGCGGCCCGGGCCGCATGTAGGTGTTGGTCATGCGCGGCAGAGTCATGTGCGCGAAGGACTCGCGCCGGCCGTTGCCGGTCGGCTGCGCGCCCATCAGGCGGGCGTTCAACCGGTCCTGCATGTAGCCGCGCAGCACGCCGTTCTCGATCAGGGTGGTGCACTGGGTAGGCGTCCCCTCGTCGTCGATGTTGAGTGAGCCGCGGCGCGCGCTGAGCGTGCCGTCATCGACCACGGTGCACTCCGGCGCCGCCACCTGCTCGCCGATACGGCCGGCGAATGCGGAGGTGCCCTTGCGGTTGAAGTCTCCTTCGAGCCCGTGCCCGATGGCCTCGTGCAGCAGGATTCCCGGCCAGCCCGGACCCAGCACCACCGTCATGGTGCCGGCAGGCGCCGGCCGCGCCTCGAGATTGACGAGCGCCTGGCGCACCGCTTCGCGCGCCAGCGCGAGCGGCCGCTCGCCCGCGACGAGCTCGGCGAGTGAATAGCGGCCGCCGGCCCCGGCGTAGCCTTGTTCGCGCCGGCCGCCCTGTTCCACCAGCACCGAGACGTTGAAACGCACCAGCGGACGCACGTCCGCGGCCAGCTCCCCCTCGCTGGTGGCGATGAGCACCACTTCGTGCACGGCGACCACGCTGGCGGTGACGTGCACCACGCGCGGATCGATGCGCCGCGCCTCGCGATCGACACGTTCGAGCCAGGCGATCTTGTCCGGGGTGGCGAGCGTGGCTGCGGGGTCCGCCGGCAGATACAGCCGATGCCCGGTCTGCGCCCGCCACGGGCTGACGCGCCGCTCCCCGCCATGCAACGCGATGGCGCGCGCGGCACGCGAGGCCTCCTGCAGCGCCGGCAGCACGATCTCGTCCGAGTAGGCGAATCCGGTCTTCTCACCGGCGAGCGCCCGCACCCCAACCCCCTGCTCAATGCTGGCGCTGCCGTCCTTGACCATGCCGTCCTCGAGGGACCAGGACTCCTGGTGCGCGAGCTGGAAGTACAGGTCGGCAAAATCCACCGAGTGCGCCAGCACCTCCCCGAACACCCGCTCGAGGCGCCCCTCATCCAGGCCGCTCGGCCGCAGGATGAGGTCGCGGGCCAGCTCAAGTGGGTCGCCAACCGGGGAATCACTGCTGGGCAGCTCGTTCACGGAGGCGTACTTCCGTGCGCCAGGGCGCGGTGCAACAGCGCCGGAAAGCTCTCACGCACACCCATCTGCTGCGCCAGATCCACCTCCGCCACGGCGCAGCCGCGGCCGCGCGGCACGCGCTGCAGGACTCGTCCCCAGTAATCCACGATCATGCTGTCGCCGTAAGTCTCGCGACCACTCGGATGGAAGCCGGACTGCGCCGGCGCCACAACATAGCAGAGATTCTCGATTGCCCGCGCACGCACCAGGGTCTCCCAGTGCGCCCGCCCGGTGGGACTGGTGAACGCCGACGGCACGGCCAGCAGTTGCGCGCCGGCCGCGCTCAAGTGCCGGTACAGCTCCGGAAACCTCACGTCGTAGCACACCGACAGCCCCAGCCGGCCTACCGGCGTGTCGATGACCGCGGGAGTCGAGCCGGGAGCGACGTGCGCCGACTCCCGGTAGCTCTCGGCACGCCCGGGAATATCGACATCGAACAGGTGGATCTTGTCGTAGCGGGCGACGCGCCGCCCATCCGTGTCATACACCAGCGAGGCGGCCGCCACGCGCCCGTCGGCGCCGCTGCGCAGCGGTATGGTACCGCCCACAATCCACAGCTGCAGGCGCCGCGCGCTCGCTGCCAGAAAATCCTGCGCCGGGCCGCTGCCGTCGGCTTCCGCCGCGGCGCGCTTGTCGGCGTCCTTCAGGCCCATGAAGGAGAAATTCTCGGGCAGCGCCGCGAGTCGTGCGCCGCGGCCCGCCGCGTCCTCGAGCAGCGCGCGCGCCTGCTCGAGGTTCGCCGTCACGTCCGGTCCGGACGTCATCTGAATTGCGGCTACCTTCATCCGTCACCTCATTCCGCCGGCGTCACGATCGGGGCATTCCAGCTGCCGCGCAAACGCAGCGTCGCAGGCGAGCGATCCGCGGCCGAGCCGTTGAATAACTCGCGCAGCGACAGCCACGCCGCCGCAACCCTGGGCGTCGGTCCGAGCCGGCGCACGGCAGCCGGCAGACGCTCCTCGCCACGCAGGATCCACGCCTGCGCATCGTAGTCCTGCGCCACGAGACCCGTGCGCCCGCGCACCAGGATCTCCGCGTCACCATCGAAGTGCAGGTCCGCGGTCGTCGCTTGCCCGTCGTGCAGCACGAAGTTCGCCGTCAGGCTCGAGAAGTTCAGCCCCCGCGTCGTCCCCTCGCGATTCTCGGGACTCATGCCTGCCGTCAGCGCCGGCACCGCCAGCAGCGCGAAAGGAACGCCCGCGGAAGTCGCCCCCGCGGCGCGCGTGACACCTTGTTCGAGCTGCATATGGAGGCGTCCGTCGAGCGTTGCAAGGGAGGCGGGCGCGGGCTGCGGCCATTGCAACTCGCCCTGCAGCCGTGCGTGGCTCGCGGCGAGGTCCGGCCGGAAGCCGAAGGCGGACAGCGTGGCCGCGGCATTGCGGCTGTCGAGGCTGAATTGCAGGTGGCACACGCCATCCCGGCACTGCAGCGTGCCGCGCGTGTCCTCGTTGGCGCCGGCCAGGTGCAGCTCGCTCACCTCCAGCGCGTCCGCCTGGGCTGCGAGCAGCGCCCCGAAGCTGCCGAGGGAATGGCCCTGCCACTGCAGATCATCGATGGTGAGTTGGGCGGCAGGCGCGAGTGCCACCAGCATCCCTGCCGCGAGTGCGGCGTCGCCGGGTTGCGTCAGGTTGAGCCTGGCGAGCTGCACCAGCGCCGCATGTGTGCCGTTCACCAGCGCCGGCCAGCGCGCCGTGCCGGAGAAATCCGCCGACTGCAGCTGCAGCTGTCCGCCCTCGCCGCTCGCCTGCGCCGCGACGCTCACCTCCGGGTAGCTGCGCTCGCCGACGACCAGCTGGGAGCTCGTCAGCCGCACGCGCAGCGCAGGCAGCGCCGCATCGCGGCCGATCTGCCGCCACAGAGCCAGATATGCCGGCAGGTCGAGGCGCATGATGCGCCCCTCGAGGGACAACACCGGTTCCGCGGGCGGCGTCGGTGCCGTGGACGCGAGACGTACCGCGCCGCGCTCGATGCGCCACAACTCCCCGCTGCGGGCGAGCCCCGCCCAGGCGTGCAGGCGCTCCCCGAGGCTCAGGCGCAATTGCCCGGCGTCGGACCCGGCCTGTATCTCGACGTGCAGCGGCAGCAGCGCGCCCTGCGCCTTGGCAAAGGGCTCGGGCAGGCCGCTCGCGACGCCGATCAGGTTCGAATCGGCGCGCACGCGCCAGCGCGAGCCGCCCGCATCCGCCGCCGGCAGGAACGTGAGCAGCGCGCTCCATTCGGCATTGCCCGCGAGAGGGGCCTCGTCGCTCGCTCCGGCCGCGAGCAGCGCCTGGCGCACGTCCACCAGCCCGCGCCCGGAAATCGCCAGTGCGGTCACGTCGGGCTCGCGCCGCTCCGCGACGCCGAGGCTGACCGGGCCGCCCAGCCACTGCCCGGTCAGCGTCGAGGGCTGCAGGTGACCGGCCGTAAAGGCGAGCGTGCCGCGCAGCGCATCGATCGGCGGCAGCCCCGCCACCGCATGCAGCTGCGCGCCATCGAGCACCGCGGTGACGCGCGTGCGCACGCGCGTCTCGCGCGCCGCGGTGCCGTGCGCCGCCGCGGGCACCAGCATGTCGACATCCAGCAGCGTGTCGCCGCGCAAATCGACATCCTGCAGCCCCGGGGCGTAGGCGCTGAGCTGCGGATGTTGACGCAGCCACGCCAGCGCCTGCTGCGCGCTGCCGGTGACGCGCCCGGCGAGATGCACGGCGCGCCCACCGCGCACATCCCACTCGGCACTCGCCGCAACGAGTTGGAACGTCCCGACCTGCCCGCCGTCGATCGCGGCATGCATGCGCGGGCCGTGCCACTCGATGCGCGCATCCAGATGCTGCGTATCGGGCCAGGGATCCGATCCCGCCAGGGTCGCCTCGCGCAGCCCCAGAGCGCCGCGGAACTCGGTCCCGCTGCGGCTCCAGGGCGGTTGGGTCGCATCGAGCGGACCGCGCCACTCGAGATCCGCGCTCGCGATGCGTCCGGCGGTGAGCTGCGCGGCGGCGACGCCGAACGTGGCCAGCGCACGGGCACCTAACAGCCGCTCGAGCAACGCCACGTCGGCGTCCTTGAGAGCGAGGTGCGCGTTGATCTGCGGCTGCCGGCCGGCGCCCTGGGCGCCGATCGCGCCGCTCACCGCAACACTCAGCTCCCCGCGCCGCACCTCGAGGTCATCGGTGCTGATCTGCCAGCCGCCACCCTCGGCGCCAATGGCAAGGCGCGCGGCGATCCCCAGATTGTCGAGCGTGACGGGCTGCTCGCGCGCCAGAGTGAGCTGCGCCGCGTGCCCGTGCAGATCGGCCACCAGGCGCGCGTCGGCTCCCGATAAGCGCCCGCTCAGTCCGGTGAGCACCAGGTCGCGCGACGGCGTTGCGACCGTGAGGTTTTCCAGTCGTGCGGAGGTTCGCAGACGTACGCCCCCGGGACGGCGTGCGTTCCAGTCGAACGTCAGCTCGCGCGCCTCCCCGCCCAGGGCCACCGGTGCCAGCGGCAGCTGCGGGGCAAACCAGCGCGCGGTGGCTGCGAGCACCGGGAGCGGCGCGGCTTGCAACGCGCCGCGCGCCCAGGTGGCGTCGGTGGCGGCGTCGACGCTGAGGGTCGCAGGCGCGGATGCGGGCTCACCGATCTCGAGCGCTTGCACCTCGAGGTGCCAGTGTGCGCCGAGCCGCGCAAGCCGCCATGCACCACCGAGCCGCTCGATGGTGAGCGCTGCAGCTGCAGGCGCGGGCGCGCGCCACTGCAGCGCCTGCGCCAGCACCGTGCCGTCGGCACCAAGGATGCTTCCCTGCGCGAACTCGGTGTGCAGCTCCAGGTTGCCGCGGCCCGCTTGCGGCAGGTAGCGCTGCAGCGGCGCATAGTCGATGAGCTCCCGCCAGCCGGCGAACTCGAGCATGCGGCCTTCGAAGCTGAGGGTGCCGCTCGCGCCGGCCGGCCGTGCCGGATCGCCCGTCACGGCCAAAGCCAGGTGCGCGCTGGCACCGAGACTGGCGGGCAGCAGCACCAGCGCGTCCGCACTCCAGGAGGAAGCCTGGCGCCGCAGCTGTGCCTGCCTGACGTTCAGCGTGAGGGGGAGCGGTGCCCCGGTGAGGGGCCAGCGCAGCGTTCCACCCTGGAGGTCGATCCGTCCATCCCGCCAGCGCGACAGCAACCGTGCACCGGCGTTCAGCACCGGCTCGTGCCCGGCGCCGTCGGCGCGCGCGCCGGCCAGGTCCGCGCCGGCCCCGAGATCGATGTCGGGATCCACCAGCGTGATGCGCCCGGCCTCCAGCCGGCCGCTGCGCACCATGCGCCAGGCATCCAGACCCACGATCAGCTGCGGCGCACGCAGCAGCGCCCCACGGCCCCCGGGCTCACCGAGCACGACACTGTGAAACACGGCTTCAGGACCGTACCAGCCCCAGCGCACGCCAAGCTCGCTGAAGCTCACGTTGAGTCCGGTCTGCTGGCGGATCAGCTCCTCGAGCGCGGCGCGGTGTTGCGGCACGCGCGCCGCGGCCAGCTCCCAGGCAATCAGCACCACCGCGCCCAGGATGGTGGCGCCGCCGAACAGCCACAGCGCCCAGCGCAGTCCGGCGCGCGCCGCGCGCGCAGCGGCGCCTGCGGCGGCAGGGGCAACCGGCCCGGCAGCAGGCTCTGCTGGCTTCACACGCACTCTTTTGCCTCAGACGAGCCTCAGACGAGTACGACGTCGTAGTGATCAACGCCGTAGAGGGCCTCGACCTGCAGACGGATCGGACGACCGACCTGCGCCTCGAGCTCGCCCAGGGTGGCCGACTCCTCGTCCAGGAGGCGATCCACGACGTCCTGGTGAGCGAGTATCAGCAGCTCACGACTGGCAAACTGTCGGCTCTGTCGCACAATTTCCCGAAAAATCTCGTTGCACACCGTTTCCGGCGTGCGGATGAGACCGCGCCCCGAGCAGCTTGGACACGGCTCACACAACAGATGTTCCAGGCTCTCGCGGGTGCGCTTGCGGGTCATTTCCACGAGCCCGAGCGGCGAGAGGCTCACGATGTGGGTCTGGGCGCGATCACCGGCGAGCGCGCGCTCGAGGGCGGCAAGCACCGCGCGCCGGTGCGGCTCATCGCGCATGTCGATGAAGTCGATGATGATGATGCCGCCGAGATTGCGCAGCCGCAGTTGCCGCGCGATGCTCACCGCCGCCTCGAGGTTGGTGCGGAAGATGGTCTCCTCGAGATTGCGATGACCCACATAGGCGCCGGTGTTCACGTCGATAGTGGTCATCGCCTCGGTCTGGTCGATCACCAGGTGACCGCCGGACTTCAGCGGCACCTTGCGCTCGAGCGCCTTGGCGATTTCCTCCTCGACGCCGTGGAGGTCGAACAGCGGGCGAGGACCCGCGTACAGCTCGATCGGCGGCGCCGCCCCCGACATGAATGCGGCGGCAAACTCCTGCATGCGCGCGTGCTCGGGCGGCGAATCCACCAGCACGCGGCTCACGCCGCGGGACAGCTCATCGCGCAGCACCCGCAGCGACAGCGGCAGGTCCTCGTGCACCACGTTGGCGGGGGCGACCTGCGCGGCGCGCAAGCGTACGTGATCCCACAGCTTGGCGAGATAGGCCATGTCCTCGCGCAGGCTCTCGGCGCTGGCGCCCAGGGCCGCGGTGCGCACGATGTAGCCGCCGCTCGCTGCGGGGGTCAGCAGCTCCGCCAGCAGCCCCTTCAGGCGTGCGCGCTCGGCCTCGTCCTCGATGCGCGCGGACACGCCGACCCCCTCACCGCGCGGCATGTACACCAGATAGCGCGACGGCAGGCTGACGAAGGTGGTGAGACGCGCTCCCTTGGTGCCGATCGGATCCTTGATGACCTGCACCAGGATGTCGTCGCCGGCATTCACCAGGCGCCGGATGTCCTCGGGCGGCCCCTGGCCGCCGGGCGGCGCGCCCACTGCGGTATCGTCGCCGAGCGTTGCGGCGATGTCGGCAGCATGCAGGAACGCAGTGCGCTGCAGGCCGATCTCCACGAACGCCGCCTGCATGCCGGGCAGCACGCGTGACACTCGCCCCTTGTAGAGGTTGCTCACCAGTCCGCGGCGACTGGTGCGCTCGATGTGAATCTCCTGCACCACGCCGTTCTCGAGTACGGCGGCGCGGCTCTCGCGCGGCGCGATGTTGACCAGGATCTCGACGCTCACCGCCTACGCTCCAGCGTGCGCGCCGGGCCGCCAGTACGGCACGCCCGCGGCACGCAGCAGCTCCGCCGTCTCGAACAGCGGCAGACCCATGACTCCCGAGTAGCTGCCGCTCAGATGCTCGATGAACACCGCGGCGCGCCCCTGGACCGCGTACCCGCCGGCCTTGTCACGCGGCTCGCCCGTGTGCCAGTAGGCGCTGCATTCGGCGCGACTGAGGGTCCGGAAGCGCACCTCGCTCGCGCTCAGGCGGAAGCTCACCGCGCCGTGAGCCGCGAGCGCCACGGCCGTGAGCACCCGGTGCGTGCGCCCGGAGAGCCGCTCGAGCATGGCGATACTCGCACCCTCATCGGCGGGCTTGCCGCACACGATCTCATCGACCACCACGGTGGTGTCGGCGGCCAGCACCGGCAGCGCCACCCCGCGCTCACGCACGGCGAGCGCCTTGGCGCGGGCCATGCGCACCACGTAATCCGCCGCGCGTTCCCCGGACAGCAGCGCCTCGTCGATGTGCGCCGCGCTCACCACGTGCGGCACGCCGATCTGCGCCAGCAGCTCGCGGCGCCGCGCGGAGGCCGAGGCGAGACATACGAGAGGAGCAGGTTGGTGCGCTGTCATCAGTCGCGATGATACGGGTGATGCGTCAGTATGCTGTGCGCCCGGTACAGCTGCTCGGCCAGCAGTACGCGCACCAGCGCGTGCGGCAGCGTGAGCCGTGAGAGCGACAGGGTGAAGTTGCCGCGCGCCAGCACCCGCGGGGCGAGGCCGTCGGGGCCGCCGATCAGGAACGCCAGATCCTCGCCTTGCTGCATGCGCTCCTGCAGCCAGGCCGCGAACTCGCGCGTGGAGAGCTGGGTACCGCGCTCATCGAGGATCGCCACCTGATCGCCGGGGCGCACGGCGCCCAGCAGCCGCTCCCCCTCGGCCGCAATGGCCTTGTGCGCCGTGCCGCCCGCAGTGCGCGGGCCGGGCTCGATTTCGACCAGCGAGATGGCGAGGCGGGATGCGAGCCGGGCCAGGTAGTCCTCGCAGGCGCTGCGCACCCAGGCGGGCGGGCGCGTGCCCACGGCGATCACGCGCACGCGCATGGGTCTTGCGCTACCGCGCGGTTCGCCGCCGCCGTGCGGCCGCACGGGAAACCGCCGGCGTGACGACCGCGGCCTGAAGCGGGCCGCCGTCCCAGAGGCGCTCGAGGCCATAGAACTCGCGCACCCGCGGCAGCATCACGTGCACCAGGATGTCCTGCAGGTCCACGAGAACCCATTCCCCGTCGCGGGCGCCTTCGGTCCCGAGGGGCCGGAAACCCGCCGCCTTGGCCTTCTCCACCACTCGCTCGGCGATCGAGCGCACGTGGCGGTCGGAATTGCCGCTCGCGATCACCATCGTGTCGACAATATCGGTCAGGCCCCGCACATCCAGCACCCTCACATTCGCAGCTTTCATATCATCGAGCGCGGCCGTGACGAGGGTCTGCAACGGCGAGGCGCGCTCCTCCTTGGGGCGCAGGCGTGTGCGGGTGATCATGTGCTTAGGTGAGTTCTCCTGAAACCACGCTTCAGCGGCCGGCTAGGGTTCTTGCTGTGCAGCATAGCACCTCGTCTCGAGAATGATCTGCCTCACCTCGTCGGGAACGAGGTAGCGCGGGTCGCGGCCCGCGATGATGAGGGAACGCAGCTCGGTCGAGGAAATCTCCAGCTGGGTCACCGCATGCACGTACACGCATCCGGAAGGTCGCTCGTGCAGCACGCGGATCGCGCCGGTGCCGTGATCGACCATGACCTCGCCCAGGGGACCGGTGGTGGGCGCCCGCCACCCCGGGCGGTGAGCCACCACGATGTGCGCCAGCGTCAGCAGCTCGCGCCAGCGGTGCCAGTTGGGCAAGCCGAGAAACGCATCCATCCCGAGCAGCAGACACAGCGAGCGTCCCGGATATTCCCGGCGCAGCTCCGTCAGGGTGTCCACCGAATACGACACGCCGCTGCGGCGCACTTCGCGGTCATCGACCACGAAGCTCGGCTGATCCGCCACCGCCGCGCGCACCATCTGCAGCCGCCGCTCGGGGCTCGCGTACAGCTGCGCGCGATGCGGCGGGCTGCCGGTGGGCAGGAAGCGCACCTCGGCAAGCCGCAGCTCCTGCCACAGTTCGAAGGCCGTGCGCAGATGGCCACAGTGAATCGGGTCGAAGGTGCCACCGAAGACGCCGATGGGTTGCATCGCTCACATCGCCCGCACGCGCATGAACCCTGGCCCGGGCGGCTGCCCGCAGATCTCGGCCGCCAGCAGCGCCAGCTCGTCCCACGCATCGCCCACCACACGGCCCTTGATCATGCGATCGACACGCGCCGCACGCAGCGCGAGCGCCGTGAACGGCAGCCTTGAGGCGCGCCGCAGCGCCTGCTCGAGTGCGGCTCTGTGGCGCTGCTGCCAGGCGGGTGGTCGCTCGCCGCCGCGAGCGCTCCAGACGTCCCGCAGCGCGCGGCTCAGCGCCCACAGCACCAGAGTCGGTTCCGTGCCCTCGGCGCGCAGGCCCGCCAGCACGCGCAGCGCCCGCGCCGCCTCGCCGGCGAGTACCGCCTCGCCCAGCCCGAACACATCGAAGCGCGCGCTGTCGGCGACACCGGCGAGTACGGTCTCGGGCGTCACCCTGCCCTCGGGCGAGAGCAGCGCCAGCATGGTGAGCTCCTGGTTGGCCGCGAGCAGGTTCCCCTCGGTGCGCGCCGCCAGAAGCTCGAGCGCCTCGTCGCTCGCGTCGAGCTTCATCCTGCGACAGCGCCCCTTGAGCCACGCCACCAGCCGGTGGCTGTCGACCGGCCAGATCTGCACCCAGGCGCCGTGCGCCTCGACCGAGCGCACCCAGTCGGCACCCTGCGCGTCGCGATCGAGGCGTGGCGTCAGAATGAGAAACAGGGTGTCAGGATCACGCGCCTCGAGCAGTGCCACGAGGGTGGCGTTCCCGGCGGCTCCGGGCCTTGCGCTCGTCAGGCGGATCTCCACCACGCGGCGTGCACCGAACAGCGACAGATTGGCGGCGGAGGCGCGCACCTCGTCCCAGTCGGCGGCACGCTCGATGAAGTGCACCTCGCGCTCCGTGAAGCCCGCGCCTCGCGCCCGCGCACGCACGGCGTCGGCCGCTTCCGCCGCGAGCAGCGGCTCGTCGCCGGACACGAGATATACCGGCAATAGCCGTTCCGCGAGGTGAGTGGCGAGCGAGTCGGAGGTGAGCTTCAAAAAACCTCATCCGCCAGAAAAGCCGGCGTGCGGGCGACCCACACCTGGCCGTGTGGGCGGGCTAACGGCTCATTATCAACCATAAACGGGGGCTGCCGACACGAGCCAACGCCTTAGCCCGCGCCTCGATCGCGAGAGCACCTGCGGCGTGGCGGGTGTCGGCCGTTGCGCATAAGCAGCAGCAGTTGCCGACCTCCCCGCAGGCGGCTACCCTGCAGGTCCCGCTGCAGCGGAATGTCTGACTTGAGCATCGGTTTGCGTCGCAATCGCCTGCTCGCCCTCGTGGCGGCCTGCATGCTGATCGCCTGTTCCGCCGTGTATTCGGCGCACGGGCTCGCCGATCGCTCGCACGAGCATTCACACTGCGACGTGTGCGTGCACTTCGGCGGCTGCGCCGGCTCGCCGCCGCTTGCGACGGCCATCGGCAAGCCGGTGCTCGTGGTGCGCGTTGCTCCGACGCGACCGCAAATCATCCTGCCCACGCGCTCGCCGCTGGGCCATCACCTGCCTCGGGGTCCTCCCATCCTCACCTGACCTGACTGTCCGCCGGAGCTTGCGCCGCCAAAGCGGGCGCAAGCCGGCTTCAGGGCTTTCGGGTTTCTCACGCTGAGGACCGCGGCGCGCACCGCGCCGCAGTCGGCATTCCGGCCGTTATGGATTTCGAGGAGCAAATGATGTTCATCTTTCGTTTCAGCGTTGCGCGCGCACTCGCCGCGGCGCTTCTCATGTGCCCCGCGCTCGCCGCGCTCGCGCAGGTTGCGGATCAGGCCAGTTCCAGCCTCCCGACCATCGTGGTCACCGCACAGCACCTGAACGAGGAGCGCTCGCGAATTGACACCCAGACGGGTGCCTCCACGTATACCTTCAACTCCAGCGACATCCAGTCGGCCCCGGGCGGGGACAACGTGCAGATGAACCAGGTCATGCTGCAGGTGCCCGACGCCGCCCAGGACTCCTTCGGGCAGCTGCACATCCGCGGCGATCACAACGGGCTGCAGTTCCGTCTGAATGGCGTCATTCTGCCCGACGGCATCAGTGTCTTCGGGCAGACTCTGCCGCCGCGCATGATCGCCTCGATGAAGCTCATCACCGGCAGTCTGCCCGCGGAATACGGCCTGCGCAGCGCCGGCATCATCGATCTCACCACCAAGGGCGGCGCGCTGCACCCCGGCGGCGAGGTATCCATGTACGGCGGCAGCCACGGTTCGATCGAGCCGAGTGTCAACTACGGCGGCAGCAGCGGCTCCAACACCTACTTCGTGACCGGTGACCTGATCCGCAACGACCTGGGGATCGAGTCTCCGGATGGCCGCTCCACACCGCTCCACGACCCCACCAAGCAGTACCACGGCTTCGGCTACTTCGAGCACATCTTCGATGAGAGTAACCGCCTGTCGCTGGTGGCCGGCAGCTCCGATGACCGCTTCGAGATTCCGAACCTCGTGGGCGTGCACGCCGCCAACATCGGCCCGGGACTCACCGTGAACGGTCAGACGGACTTCCTCAGCGATCAGCTGAACGAGAAGCAGCGCGAAATCACCCAGTTCGCGGCGCTCAGCCTGCAGCACTCGAGCGGACCTGTGAGCGTGCAAACCTCGCTCGTCACGCGCTACTCGAGCCTGAATTTCTCGCCCGACCCGAACCTGGGCGACCTGCTCTTCAACGGCATCTCGCAGCAGGCCTACAAGCGCGACGTGGCCTACGGCCTGCAGAGCGACGGCGCCTACAAGTTGAGCGATGCGCACACGCTGCGCGCCGGGGTGTACGCGCAGACCGACCGTCTCACGAGCAACACCACCTCGCGGGTGATCTCGACGGATCCCACCTGCCCCCCGCCCTGCGACGTGCCCATCACCGTCCTCGACGACACCACCAATAGCCAGTGGATCGAGAGCGCCTACCTGCAGGATGAGTGGCACATCAGTTCGGTGCTGGTGGTGAACTATGGTGTGCGCTTCGATCACTTCACGGCGTTCACGAGCGGCAGCCAGTTGAGCCCGCGCGCGAACCTCGTGTGGCAGGCGGCGCAAGACACCACCGTGCACGCGGGCTACTCGCGCTTCTTCTCGCCGCCGCCGTTCGAGCTGGTTGGCAACACCACCATCGCGAAGTTCCTGAACACCAGCGCGGCGCCCACGGTCACCCAGGACGATGCGGTGAAGGCCGAGCGCTCCAACTACTACGACGTCGGCGTCGAGCAGGCCCTTTCCCCGGCTCTGACGGTCGGGGTGGACAGCTACTACAAGCAGGCGATTCACCTCATCGACGAGGGGCAGTTCGGTGCGCCGATCATCCTGACGCCGTTCAACTACCGCTACGGTCAGGTGTACGGGGTGGAATTCACCGGCCAGTACACCGCCGGCCACTTCCAGACCTACGGCAACCTGGCGTTCCAGCGCGCCATCGGCAAGGACTTCGAGTCGAGCCAGTTCAACTTCTCACCCGACGATCTCGCCTACGTCGCCACCCACTACATCCACCTCGACCACGAGCAGGAGATGACCATCTCCGGCGGCGCGGCCTATGCGTGGCAGGGCACGCGCGTGAGCGGTGACCTGCTGGTCGGCTCGGGCCTGCGGGCGAGTCTGACGCTCCCCGACGGCTCCGTAGTCCCGAACGCTGCCCACCTGCCCTACTACCGGCAGGTGAACCTCGGCGCGAGTCACGCCTTCGACGGCGAGGGTATCAAGGGCCTGTCGGTGCGCTTCGACGTGATCAACGCCTTCGACCAGAAATACCAGATCCGCAACGGCACGGGTGTCGGGGTCGGCGCGCCGCAGTACGGTCCGCGGCGCGGGTACTTCGTCGGCGTAGCGCAGGCGTTCTGAGGCCTTCGGGGCAGCGCGCGGTGCGTGTCAGCCGCTGCGCACCGCGCCGCTCACCCGGCCGGCGGCGTCGATGAGGCCGTGCCGGCACAGCCAGTCACGCGCATCGGTTGCATCCTCCTCGAACCACGCACGCGTGCTGCCGAGGCGAAAGCTGTAACCCCAGGCGTCCATGTCAGAAAGCAGCCGCGCCCGCCCCATGCCCGGCACCTCGTCCGCGAGCAGCACCTGCAGGTAGCACACCGCCGACTCCTCGAGGTCGGTGCCGCCGGCATCCCGATCCAGGCCGGCGCGCCTCTCGGGAGTCATGCAGATGTAGTGGCTCGCCTCATGCAGCACGGAGTGCAGCGGGGTGTCGAGCCGCGCGTACAGCCGCTCGCCCTCAAGGCCCGCCTCGCTGTGACCCCAGTAGGATCCCGGGATGTCTTCCCCGGGCGCGACCAGCGTCAGCTGCAGTCCGTAGCGCCCGAGCAGCAGCGCCAGGGCCACGCGATCGGTGGCGTTCAGCAGGAGCACGGCGGGCGCTGCGGTCACGGGCGCGGACGGCGCTGTGGGCCGTCGCGTTACAGACTCGACAGCCGCCGCATGACCATGTCGGCGAGATCGCGCGCCATGTCCGCGCGCAGCACGTCGTCCTCGTGACCCTTGGCGAGCAGCAGACGCTCGTCGAAGCTGTAGGTGCGGGTGGCGGAGACCTCCTGCTGCGGCAGCAGTTCCTTGTCCCCGGCGGTGACCGAGAAGCCGACCGTGTAGGTCACTTCATACTGGTTGGGCTGGTTGGTAGCCGACACCGACACCACGCGCCGCGTGATGTTGTCCCTGACGATGCTGACGACGGCGGATGCCTGGCCTTTCTCGTGCGCCAGGTGCGCCCCGTTCGACAACAGCGCGCGACGCAGGCTCTGCACGAAATCGCTCTGCCGGTCCGGTACCTCGAGATACGGGGTCTTCACCGGGTCCGGCAGGGGCGCGTGCCCCTGCAGATGAAAGCCGCACGCGCTGCTGAGCAGCGCTGCGGCGGCCGCGCCCGTCACGCGCATGCGCCGCGCCATCACACGACCACGTTGACCAGTTTGCCGGGCACCACGATCACGCGCCTCACCGGCTTGTCGGCCACGAACCTGCGCACCTGTGCGTCCGCCAGCGCCGCGGCACGCACCGCGGCCTCATCGGCGTTCACCGCGACGTTGATGCGCCCGCGCAGCTTGCCGTTCACCTGCACGACGATCTCGCAGCTTTCCTGCACCAGCGCCGCCGTGTCCGCCGCCGGCCAGCGCTCATCGAGCAGCGCGCTCGTCGACCCCAGCGCCTGCCACAGCGCGTGACACACGTGCGGAGTGATGGGCGCGAGTACCAGGACCGCGATCCGCAGCGCCTCCTGGCGCACGGCGCGCCCCTGTGCACTCGCGTCGCCGAAGCGCCCGACGGCATTGAGCAGTTCCATGATGGCGGCGATCGCGGTGTTGAAGTTGCGGCGCCGGCCGATGTCGTCCGTGGCCTTGGCGAGTGCCTGGTGGGCGGCGCGCCGCAGCTCGCGTTGCGCCTCCGTCAGCGCGCTCGCCTGCAGCGCCGGCGCGGGGCCCGCGGCAACGTGCTCGTACACGCCATGCCACAGCCGGCGGATGAAGCGCGAGGCGCCCTGAACCCCCTCGTCGGACCATTCCAGGGTCTGCTCCGGGGGCGAGGCGAACATGATGAAGAGGCGCGCGGTGTCGGCGCCAAATCGCTCGATCAGCCCCTCGGGGTCCACCCCGTTGCCCTCGGACTTCGACATCTTCCCCAGGCCCTCGTGCGTAACCGCCACGGTGCCGAGGTCGGCCGTCACCACCTCGTGCACCTCGGCGCCCCCGGGCGCACGGCGGGTGTCCACCTCGGCGGGGTTGAAGTAGCGCTTGCGTCCGCCGGCGGGCTGGTATGAATAAATGTGGTTCAGCACCATGCCCTGGGTGAGGAGCCTGGTGAACGGCTCGCCGAAGGCGATCAGGCCGAGGTCGCGCATCACCCTGGTCCAGAAGCGCGCATACAACAGGTGCAGGATGGCGTGCTCGATGCCGCCGATGTACTGATCCACCGGCAGCCAGTAGTCCACGCGTGCGTCCACCATGGCGGGGGCGCCCGGGCATGCGTAGCGCATGAAGTACCAGGAGGAGTCGACGAAGGTGTCCATGGTGTCGGTTTCGCGCCGGGCGGGCTGACCGCACTGCGGGCAGCTGCACTCATAGAACGCCGCGCACCTGGCGAGCGGATTGCCGCTGCCATCGGGCACCAGATCCTCGGGCAGCACCACCGGCAACTGCTCCTCCGGCACCGGCACGGCCCCGCACGCGCCGCAATGGATGATCGGAATCGGGCAGCCCCAGTAGCGCTGCCGGGAGATGCCCCAGTCGCGCAAGCGGTACTGCACGCGCTTGCTGCCGAGACCCTTTTGCTCAAGCGCCGCGGCGATGGCATCCACCGCCGCCTGGAAGGTGAGGCCCGAGAATTGCGCCGAGTTCACCGTGATGCCGACCTGCGCGTAGGCGGCGATCCAGGGCGCGCGCACCTCCTGGTAGGCGCCGCTGGTGGAGCGCACCACGGTGACCACCGGCAAGGCGTTGCGGAGCGCAAACTCGAAATCCCGCTCATCGTGCGCCGGCACGCCCATGACGGCGCCCTCGCCGTAGGCCATGAGCACGTAGTTGGCCACCCAGATCTCGAGCGGCGCGCCGGTCAGCGGATGCAGCACGTGCAGCCCGGTCGGCCTGCCCTTCTTTTCCTGCGTCGCGAGCGCAGCTTCCGTCATGCTGCCACGGCGGCACTCGTCGATGAATGCGGCCAGCGCCGGGTCGTGCCGCGCGGCGGCGAGTGCCACCGGATGCTCGGCGGCGACCGCCATGTAGGTCGCGCCGAAGAGTGTATCGGCGCGCGTGGTGAACACCGTGAGCGCCCCATCGCTCCCTACGGCCCGGACGGTATCGGGAGCGTAGGGAAAAGCGATGTCGCAACCCTCGCTCCTGCCGATCCAGTTCGCCTGCATGACCCGCACGCGCTCGGGCCACTCGCCGAGGCTGTCGAGCGCCTCGAGCAGCTCCTGCGCATAGCGCGTGATCGCCAGGTAGTACATGGGGATCTCGCGCTTCTCCACCAGCGCCCCGGTGCGCCAGCCGCGGCCGTCGATCACCTGCTCGTTGGCGAGCACGGTCTGATCGACCGGATCCCAGTTCACGACACCGGTCTTGCGGTAGGCGATGCCCCGCTCGAGCATGCGCAGGAACATCCACTGGTTCCAGCGGTAATAGTCCGGGTCGCAGCTGGCGAGCTCGCGGCGCCAGTCGATGGCGAAGCCGAGGGACTTGAGCTGCGCGCGCATGTGGGCAATGTTCTCGCGGGTCCAGCGCGCCGGTGGCACGCCGTTGCTGATCGCGGCGTTCTCGGCCGGCAGGCCGAACGCGTCCCAGCCCATGGGCTGCAGCACGTTG
Source organism: Steroidobacteraceae bacterium (assembly GCA_035511775.1). Taxonomy (GTDB): domain Bacteria; phylum Pseudomonadota; class Gammaproteobacteria; order Steroidobacterales; family Steroidobacteraceae; genus 13-2-20CM-66-19. The sequence goes on from DATKEZ010000052.1 coordinate 31,205, forward strand.
TATCCGTGCATGCGCAGGTAGCGTGCCAGCACGTCGCCGATGGTGTAGTTGCGCACGTGCCCCATGTGCAGGCGCCCGGACGGATAAGGCAGCATCGACAGGCAGTAGTACTTCGGCCGCGTCGCATCCTCACGCACCTCGAAGGCGCGCCGCTCGTCCCAATACTGTTGCGCGGCGCGCTCGACGGCCGCGGGATCGTAGCTCTCTTGCATGTTGTTACGGCAGGCGCAACGGTATGAAGATCTGGGCGTCCTCGCGCTGGATCAGCAGCGCCACGCTCTTGCCCGCGGCTTTGGCCGCGTCCTGCAGCTCCTTCACCGAGTGCACGCGCTTGCCGTTGATGCCCAGAATGATGTCGCCCGGCTCGACTTCCGCAGCCTGGGCGGGGCCTGTGACCTCCTCCACCACCAGGCTCCCCTGCGTGTTCGCCTGCTCCTTCTCCTGCGGCGCGAGCGGGCGCACGGTCAATCCCAGCGAGCTCGCCCGGTCGCTCCCGCGGCCGGCGGGCTTGCCCGCTCGCACGGCGAGCTGTGGCTGCTCCTTCAGTTCCGCGACCTTGACGTTGATGCTCTGCTCCTTGCCGTTGCGCCACACCGAAAGGCTCGCCTGCGCGCCCGGCCGCATCGCGGCGATGGCGCCCGAGAGCTCGCCATAGCGCTCGATCGCATGCCCGCCGACACCGAGGATGACATCTCCGGCGGCGATCCCCGCGTGCGCTGCCGGGCCGTCCTTTTCAACCGAGGAGACCAGTGCGCCGTGCGGACGCTCGAGTCCGAAGGACTCGGCGAGTTGCGCGTTGACGTCCTGGATGGTCACGCCGATACGGCCGCGGACCACGCGGCCGGTCTTGATGAGCTGGTCGCCGACGTTGCGCGCCACGTCGATCGGAATGGCGAACGACACGCCCATGAAGCCGCCGGTGCGGCTGAAGATCTGCGAGTTGATGCCGATCACCTCGCCTGCCATGTTGAACAGCGGCCCGCCCGAGTTGCCGGGATTCACCGCCACGTCGGTCTGGATGAACGGCACGTAGTTCTCGCCGGGCACCGAGCGCGAGGTGGCGCTGATGATGCCCGCGGTGGCGCTGTTCTCGAAGCCGAAGGGCGAGCCGATAGCGAGCACCCACTGCCCCGGCTTGATGCGCGAGGGATCGCCGAGCTTCACGATCGGCAGGTTGCTGGCGCTGATCTTGATTACCGCCACGTCGGTGCGTTCGTCGGCGCCGATCACCTTGGCCGGGAACTCGCGCCGGTCGGTGAGGCGCACGGTCACCTCATCGGCGTTGGCCACGACGTGCGTGTTGGTAAGGATGTAGCCGTCGGTGTTGATGATGAATCCGGAGCCCGCACCCCTCGCCGGTGGCTGATTTGGGCGCGGCCCCTGCCCCGGCCCGGGAACACCGAAGCGGCGGAAGAAATCATAGAAGGGATCGTTGGGCGACAGTCCCTGCAGGCCTCCGGCCGCGGGCTGCGCCTTCTCCACGACCTCGACATTCACGACCGCAGGCCCGTAGCGGTCCACCAGCTGCGAGAAGTCCGGGAGCGAGCGCAGCACCGGCTCCGGTGCCGGGGCGGGCGCGGCGCCCGGGGCCTGGGCGGCGGCGGGTGCCATCGCTCCCATGGGCGGCTCGGCGCGCGTGGACTGAGCGCTCAGGTCGCGGGAACAGGCCGCGAGGGCCACCGCGATACCGCACAGCGCGATCATGCGTTTTATGGGATTCATGGAAACACTTCCAGCTTCAGTCACGAACGGCCAGCCAGGCCGGTGGCGGTGCGCCGGCCCCTATCATTCCGCACCCACAGCCCGTACGCCAGCGCCACCGCGGCCAGGCTCACGACCAGCCAGTTCCCAACATGCGCGTAAGGCGGCAGGCCTCTGAGAGGCACGATCCTTGAGACCAGCGCCACCGGCTGGAATTCCGGGGCGCGCGCGATCACCTCGCCATGTGGCCCAATCACCGCCGAAATGCCGTCATTGGCGGCGCGCACCAGGTAGCGGCCCTCTTCCAGCGCACGCATGCGCGCGATCTGGAAGTGCTGGTGCCGGGCGCTCGAGTGTCCGAACCAGGCATCGTTGGTGACGTTCACCAGGGCATCGGCGCGCGGCAGCACGTCCAGCATCTGGCTGCCGTAGGCGTCCTCGTAACAGACCGTGGCGCCGAGGTTCAGGTGCGCCGCCGGCAGCGGCGGCTGATCCTTGGCCCCCGGGGTAAAGTCCGAGTACGGCAGGCTCATCAGGCGCAGCCAGGCGCGCACGAAGTGCGGCACCGGGACGAATTCCGCGAACGGCACCAGGTGATGCTTGTCGTACCAGCTCACCTTGTCGGCGAGCGCCAGCACCGAGTTGTAGTAGCGCGCGGTGCTGGCGGCCGACTCGTCGCCGTCGGCGCGCAGCACCCCGAGCACCAGCGCCGAGCCGTGCGCGCGCGCCTCGCCGTACAGGTTGTCGAGGTACGGCACCAGGTCGTTGGCTACGCCCGCGGGCGCGGATTCCGGCCAGACGATGAGGCGCGCGCCCAGTGCCTGCTCGGTGAGGCTCTGGTAACGCGCGAGCGTGGTGTCGTGGTTGCTGTCGAGCCACTTCTCGTCCTGCGGGATCGACCCCTGCACCACGGCCACCGACACGGCCGGCCCCGCGGGCCGGGTCCAGTCGTGGCCGACG
>DATKEZ010000053.1:0-6153 GCA_035511775.1 Steroidobacteraceae bacterium
CCGGCGCGCGCCTCGCGCAGCTTGTCGGCCCGCACGCGCGCCATCGCGGCCTCATTGGCCTGGCTGTCATCGCGGATCGGGATCTGTGCCGCCATGCCGCCCATGGCGTGCGCGCCGCGCCGGTGGCAGGTCTTGATGAGCAGGTCCACGTAGGACTTGAGGAAATGACGCTCCATGGTCACCGTCGCGCGATCCGGGAGCAGGAAGTCGCGGCGGTTACGGAATTTCTTGATGAAGCTGAAGATGTAGTCCCAGCGCCCGCAGTTGAGCCCGGCCGAGTGCTCGCGCAGCTCGTAGAGAATCTCGTCCATTTCAAACGCCGCCAGCACCGTCTCGATGAGCACCGTCGCCTTGATCGTGCCGCGCGCGATACCGAGCGCCTCCTGCGCTGCCAGGAACACCTCGTTCCACAGCCGCGCCTCCAGATGGCTCTCGATCTTGGGCAGATAGAAATACGGCCCGGTGCCGCGCCGCGCCAGCGCCTCGTGGTTATTGGCTAGAAATAACGCGAAGTCGCACAGCGCCCCCGACACCGTCTCGCCGTTGATGCGCAGGTGCTTCTCCGGCAGGTGCCAGCCTCGCGGTCGCACGATGAGGGTGGCGGTGTGCGCGGCCAGCCGGTAGACCTTGCCCGTTGCGGGATCTTCGTAACTGATAGTGCGGCGCACGGCGTCCCTCAGATTCACCTGGCCGCGGATCACGTTCTCCCAGGTGGGCGAGCAGGAGTCCTCGAAGTCCGCCATGAACGCGCGCACCGGGGAGTTCAGGGCGTTGATGACCATCTTGCGATCGACGGGGCCGGTGATTTCCACGCGCCGGTCAGCCAGGTCCGCGGGCACCGGTGAGATGCGCCAGTCGCCTGCACGCACCGCCGCCGTGTCCGCCAGAAACTCCGGCAGCGCCCCGTCATCGAGCAGCGCCTGGCGCCGCGCGCGGGCGTGGAGCAACTCGAGGCGCCGTGCGTTGAAGCGCCGGTGCAGGCTCGCCAGCAGCTGCAGCGCCAGTGGCGTCAGCACCTCCTCCGAGCGCTCGATACGCGGTCCCAGGACCTCGAGCTTCGGTCCGGTCGGCTCGCGCGAATACAGCCGCGCCTGGGTCTCCGCGTTCATGAGGGTGAGCATACCCCGATTGCAAGGGAATTTGACCGTGGAAACTTCACGCTGTTAATTTCACATAGCATGCACAACCTGCGGAAGAGGATGCACCATGTACCGGGATAGGGGCGCGCGCATTGGCGCCGCGGCCGTGCTGCTGCTGGGAATGATGCTGCTGGCGCGCGCCGCGTACCCGGGCGCCAGCACCGAGCAGGCGGGCGCGACCGCCGCCGCGGACCTGCAGGCCGAGCGCGTCAGCATTGATGCGTGGCGCGCCGGGCGCGTCGGCCGACTCACCAGCGACACCGGCTGGCTGACACTCACCGCACTCTTCTGGCTCAAGGACGGTGAGAACAGCTTCGGCCGCGCCTCCTCGAATGCGCTGATCCTCGACAACGCCTCGCTCGCCGACACCGCCGGCTCATTCGTGCTGGCCGGCCACCAGGTGCGCTTCGTGGCCGCTCCCGGTGCCGGCGTGACGCGCGACGGACGGGCGGTCACGTCGCTGGATCTCGCCTCCGATGCCCAGGGTGAACCCACGGTGCTCGCCAGCGGCTCGCTGCGCTTCTTCGTCATCGAGCGCGCCGGCAATCTGGGCGTACGGGTGCGTGATCTCGACAACCCCCACCGCCGCAACTTCGGCGGCCTCACCTACTTTCCGGTGACCACCGACTGGGTCTGCGACGCCCGCTTCGAGGCATACGAGCCGGCACGCCACCTGAAGATCGTGAACATCCTGGGGATGGAAGAGCAGGCACAGTCCCCGGGCGCGGTGGTATTCAGGAAGAACGGCCGCGAGTGGCGGCTCGATACCGTGCTCGAAACGCCGGGCGACCAGGAGCTGTTCGTCATGTTCGCCGACGGGACCAGCGGACATGAGACCTACGGCGGCGGACGGTTCCTGTACATCCCGCTGCCGCAAGGCCATACGGCGCTCGTGGATTTCAACAAGGCCTTCAACCCGCCGTGCGCCTTGAATGACTTCGCAACCTGCCCGCTGCCACCGCCCCAGAACCGCCTGCAGCTCAGGGTCGATGCGGGCGAGAAGAAATACGCCGGCGGCCCTGAGCATCGCTCGTAGTCAGCCCGGCTGGCGGCGGCGCTGCACGCGCGTGAGCCTGAGGCGCTCCATGAGGCGCTGCCGTGCGGCGGGCGTCTGGGTCATGCCCGCCGGAGCCGCCCGCGCCTGGAAGGTGGCGCCCGCCGTGCCCGCCAGTGCCTGTACGGACGCCGTCGCCGGAGGAAAGGCGATGAACGCATCGCTGCGGACCTGGGTACCGGCGTCGGTCTGCACGTAAAATGGCAGGAAGCCGCTCGCGGTGCTGGCGAGCGATTCGTAGTCGCCGAGAAACAGCCCTTGCGAATTCGGCGCGAGGTCCAGGTCGAAAGGTCCGGACAGGTGTGACTCCCTGAAGGTCACACCGTCGCTGGAGGTGACCAGCCAGCAGTCCGTCAGGAGCGAGACGGGCGAGGATCTGGCATTGCGCAGGTCGTAGTAGGTCACGCCGATGACACCGTCCGCGCGCACGTGAATGGTCGGGGTGAATGCCTGCACGTTGTGGTCGGCGTTGACCTGCACGGGCACCGACCAGGTCAGTCCGCCATCCGCGGAGTGCGTCATCGCGATGCCATCGTGCTGTCCGCCGGAAAAGCGCGAGTCCTGCCAGGCGACGTAGATGATGCCCCCGGGGCCGACACTCACGGACACCAGATCGGAGCCGTCGCGCACCACCGCGCCGGTGTTGGGATCGGTGGTGCCGACGACCTGCAGATCGGAGACCGTGAGCGGAGCTGACCAGGTGGTGCCGTGATCGGTGGACCGTATCACCCGCAACAGCGCCGACGTCGCCCCGAGCTCGGCGAATATGCCGAGCACCACGCCGCCCGGCAGCACCACGAGCTGGTTGCCAAAGGTCTCACTCTGCGCACCCGGATCGTAGATGCTGCGGGCGGGCAGCCAGGTGGAGCCGGCGTCAGCCGTCAGCGCAAAGTAGCTCGGCCCGCCCGACTGCCCGGTGAGCCGGTCCCACACCGCGTACACGTAATTCGCGTCGCTCGAGTCGGCGGCGATGGAACCCTTGTCATTGAAGACCGTCGAGCCGTCCTGGATGAGCGCGATCGGCGCGCTCCAGGTGAGGCCGCCGTCCCGGGATTGCGCGACCAGCATACCGCTCGAAGAACCGGGACGCAGCGTGCCGCCGGTAAAGGACAGCGCCAGAGCATAGACCACGCCGGCGGGCGAGACCGTGAGCCACACGTCGGTGGCGCGGGCGTAGTCGCCGGCGTTGCCGGAGCTGCCGCCGGTGCAGCGCGAGAACGCCGCGTTCGAGGGCGTCCAGGTCATACCGCCATCGAAGGACGCGGCGAGATTCAGCCCCTGTGCCCCGCCGTCCGACCAGCGGTTCTGCTGCCAGGCGCTGATCAGGTTCACGGGGCTGGTCGGATTGACCGTCAGGTACGGCTCGGCCGCCGTGTCGGTGTACAGCGTTCCTGTCGCCACCACGCCGTCGCAACCGGCGCTGAAGGTCGAGGCTCGCGAGACCCGCACCTGAGTGACCGAGGTGAACGGCGGTGGCCTGGCCGGGGGCGGCGTCGTGCCGCCCGTGCCACCCCCGCACGCGGTGACCAGTGTGAAGCATGCGGCACCCGCCACGGCGCGCGCTGCCCGCATGTCCATTGCACCTGGCATCGCTGTGCGAAAGCGTAGCACGCCGGTCGACCGCACCGGCGCCAGTGCCGTTCCCAAGGGCTAGCGTGCGATGAAAATCGTGGCGGGATGCTCCAGGCACTCCTTGAGCGCCTGGATCATAGCGGCCGCGTCGTAACCGTCCACGAAGCGGTGGTCGAAGGACGAGGAGAGATTCATGGTGCGCCGGATGGCGATGGCGCCGTCCACGACCACCGGGCGCTCCAGGGCGCGGTTCACGCCGATGATGGCCACTTCCGGAGCGTTGATGATCGGCGTGCTGGCGATGCCGCCGAGCTTGCCGAGGCTGGTGATGGTGATGGTCGAGCCGGTGAGCTCTTCGCGCTTCGCCTTGTTGGTGCGCGCCGCCTCGCTCACCCGGCGCATCTCGGCCGCCAGATCCCACAGCGTGAGCGCCTGCGCGTCATGCACCACCGGCACCTTGAGGCCATCCGCAGTCTGAGTGGCGACACCCAGATGCACAGACTTGTGACGCACGATCACGCCCCGCTCGGCGTCGTAGTGCGCATTGCATTGTGGAAAATCCTGCAGCACGCGCACCAGCGCCAGCGCCAGGAACGGCAGATAGGTGAGCGCCGGCGCACCCGGCGCCAGGGCGCCGTTCAGATGGCGTCGCAGGGATTCGAGCTCGGTGACGTCGAGTTCCTCCACGTAGGCGAAGTGCGGGATGTTGCGCTTCGCCTCGGTCATGCGCTGCGCAATGATGCGGCGCAGGCCTATTACCTTGATCTCTTCCGTGGCGCCGCTCGGCGCGACGCGTGCCTCGGCAGCGGACGCGGGCACCGCCTTGGGCGTCGCCCGCAGCGGCGTCGGCTGCGGCGCGCGGCGCGCCACGTAGGCGTCCAGGTCCCTCGGCACGATCCGCCCGTTGGGTCCGGAGCCGGCAACCTGCCGCAGATCGATTCCGGCCTCATGCGCGCGGCGGCGAATGGCCGGGGAGGTGGCGACGCCCCCGGCGCGGGCCGCGGCCACCGCCTGCGTCGCCTGTGCCGCCGCAGCACCGTTACCGCTACCGGTTGAGGCCGGCGCGGACTTCGCCACCGGCGCGGCGGTGGCTTGCGCCGCAGCGTCGGGCTGCGTTTCCAACACGATCAGCTCCGCCCCCACCGGCACCATGTCCCCGGGTGAACCGGTCGTGGAGAGCACGCGCCCGCTCACCGGCGCCGGCACCTCCACGGCCGCCTTCTCGGTCATCACCTCGACCACCACGTCGTCCTCGGCGACCGTGTCGCCGGGCTTGACGCGCCAGTTGACGATCTCCGCCTCGACCGTGCCTTCGCCCAGATCGGGCAGCTTGAAGACGTACCTGCTCACGCCGCCTCCATCACCTGCTTCAGCGCCGCGGCAATGCGCGCCGGTCCTGGAAAATACTCCCATTCGAAGGCGTGTGGATAAGGAGTGTCCCAGCCGGTAACGCGCAGCACCGGCGCTTCGAGATTCCAGAAGCACTGCTCCTGAACCGTGGCCACGAGCTCCGCGCCGTAGCCGCTGAAGCGCGTCGCCTCGTGCACCACCACGCAGCGGCCGGTCTTGCAGACCGAAGTGCACAGCGTGTCCACGTCGAGCGGCGCCATGGTGCGCACGTCGACGATCTCCGCGTCGACGCCGGCGAGCCGCACCGCTGCCTCGACGACATGCACCATGGTGCCGTAGGTGAGCACGCTGACTTCCTTACCCTCGCGCACCAGCTCGGCGCGGCCGATCGGCACGCGGTAATGGCCGTCGGGAACCTCGCCGCGCGGGTGCGCGCTCCACGGCACCGCGGGCTTGTGCGGATCGCCGTCGAAGGGCCCGTTGTAGATGCGCTTGGGCTCGAAGAACACCACCGGATCCTCGTCCTCGATCGAGCTGATCAGCAGCCCCTTGGCATCGTAGGGGTTGGAAGGCATGACGACCTTGATGCCGCACACGTGCGTGAAAATGCTCTCCGGGCTCTGCGAATGAGTCTGTCCGCCGCGGATGCCGCCACCGCACGGGGTGCGGATGGTCACCGGCGCGAAGAACTCCCCCGCCGAGCGGTAACGCAGCCGCGCGAGCTCGCTCACCACCTGATCGAAGCCGGGATAGATGTAGTCGGCAAACTGGATTTCCGCGACCGGCTTGAGGCCGTTGACCCCCATGCCGATGGCTGCGGCGATGATGCCGCCCTCGGCGATCGGGGTGTCGAGGACGCGATGCTCGCCGTACTTTCTCTGCAGTCCGTCGGTGACGCGGAACACGCCGCCGAAGAAGCCCACGTCCTCGCCCAGAATGACCACGCGCGGATCGCGCTCCAGCATCACGTCCATCGCCGAGTTGAGCGCCTGCACCATGTTCATGCGCGCCATGCTTCAACCCTTCTTGGCCACAGGT
>DATKEZ010000054.1:0-6948 GCA_035511775.1 Steroidobacteraceae bacterium
AAGTCGCGGTTGCCGTCCACCCAGCTGCCGACCGTGAGGACGCTGGCGTTGAGCAGCAGCGCATCGCTCGCCCGCCAGGTCGCATTGAGGTTGCCCTTGTGCTTCGGGCGGCGCAGCAGCTCTTCATGCAGCACGTCGTCGGTCGCCTGCGTATAGGTGTAGTCCAGCCGCAAGCTCAGCTGCCTCAGCGGTTGGTACGCCACGAAACTCTCGACCCCATCCGTGCTCGCCCGTCCGACGTTGGCGTACGTGGTTCCCGTGACGTCGGTCGTGATCAGATCGCGAATGCGATTGTGGAACCAGGTGGCCCCGATGCGGACCACGCCCGCGCCCAGCCCCTGTTCGATTCCGAGATCGTAGCCCACGCTGCTTTCGGGCTTGAGATCCGGGTTCGCGAAGAAGAACGGCGGAAAGCTCTGGAACAGCTCACCGAGCGTCGGTGCCTTGAACCCGCTGCCGATGCTGGCCTTGAGCTTGGTGCCGGATTCGGAGCTCACCCAGGTCGGCGCGATGCGGTAGGTCACCTTGCTGCCAAAGCGATCGTTGTCGTCGTAGCGCGCGTTGAGGGCCGAGAACCAGTGCTCGCCGAGGTGCGACTGCAGCTCCACGTAAGCCGATGCGATGCGCAGGCTCGCCGAGAGCGGCGCGCTGATCTCATCACGCGCATCCTCCAGACCGAGCAGCACGGACTGCGTACTCGAGACTCTGACGGCGCCCTGCCAGTCGAGTTTGACGCGCTCGCCGGTATTGAGACTTTCCGCAGTCTGCGGTTGCAGCGTTGCCGTGCGGTTGCGGGTGAAGGCGAGGCCGAGGGTCTGATTGAGGCCGCCCTGCAGCGACACCAGATGCGCGCTGGCGCGCCCGTAGTACTCATCGGTGTCACTGGCGCTTTGCTGGGCGGCCGGTATATCCACCGGGAAGTTGGTGAAGTCCTCGCCCGTATAGTGCAGATGAGTGTTGGTATAGCGCGTGACCAGGCCCAGATCGAAGTCCGGCGTGAGATCGAATCCCAGCTTGCTGGAGACCGTGAAGTTGTCGTAGGAGTCGTTATGGCGTTGCTCGCCCGGCGCCAGCAGGTCGAGCGGGGTGACCGGCGTCGAGCCGCTGTGCAGGTGGGCGACGTTGGCACTGTAATGAAAGGCCTCCTGCGAGCCACTGACACCGGCGGTCTGGTTAAGGCTGTCGAAGGTGCCACCCTCGACCGAGGCCGAGAGTTTCATCGGCCCCGAGCCCGCCCTGGTGATCACGTTGATGACTCCGCCGATGGCATCCGAGCCATACAGTCCGCTTTGCGGGCCGCGCAGCACTTCAACGCGCTCGATGTCCTGCGTCAGCAGCTGCCCGAAATCAAAGGCCGCGTTGGCATTGCTCGGATCGCTGACATCGATGCCGTCCACCAGGACCTTGGTGTGATTGGAATTGGTGCCACGCATGAACACCGAAGTCTCGGCACCCGGCCCGCCCTGCTGCACCACGTTGAGGCCGGGAATGTCCCTGAGCACCGCCGCGAAGGTGCGCTCCTGCCGAGCCTCGAGGTCGGCGGCCGTCACGACCGTGATGCTGCTGGCGACTTGCAGTACAGGCGTTGGAACACGCGTGGCGGTGATCACGATCGTCTGCAGCTCATCCACCTCGGCCGCACGGCATAGCGCCGGCAGGGTTCCCAGGGCGATTGGCAGGAGAAGGGCGGCACCCAGGCGGGACGGCGACGGCGCGGCGCGGCCGAGCGCGCGGCGCGCGGTGAGACCTGTTGTCATGGGCAAGGCTCCTGAAGTCTGCACACACCCGTGCCCGAGGGGTCGTGGCTTCAGAAGCTGGCAAGCGCGCGGTAAGCGAGGCGTACCGCCGGACCAGCCTCGCCCGCCGCGACGCCCATCGGTTAACGCTAAGGCCGGTCTCCGGGCTTTCGAGCAGGAGCACAAGGCTCCCGGCGGATCGCCTTCCCGTGCCCCCTTGTAGGGCGCAGTGGCTCGTGTGATCCGCCTGATCTCGATTACCGTTGCGGGGGCAGCGCCGGCTTTGGACGAATCCGCACCGGACTTCCCGTTTAACCGTTCCACCGCACGCGGTCACAGCCTTCGCCCGCATGCGTTGCAACGGACACCTAACGCCGTCGCGCAGCGTGCCTGCGCCGCCGGTCCGGCGTCAAGAGCAACATACTCCCCGCGCGCGTGGCATGATCGCCGGCGGTGGGATTCCAAAACAACGCCGCGGCAACACGATGGAAGACCTGATATCCGCCCCGTGGCTGCGCCGACTGATCATCGCGGCGCTGCTGGCGGCGTTCGTGCTGCTCGGCTTTCGCGTGCTGGACCCTTTCATCGTCCCGCTGGTGTGGGCGGGAATTCTGGCGTTCGTCAGTTGGCCCGCGTACCGGTGGCTGCGCGACAAGTGCCGCGGACACACCACGGTCGCGGCGGTGTTGATGACGATCGCGATGACCGCGGCGGTGGTCGCGCCGCTGGCGTGGCTCGCCGTGGTGCTGCGCGTCGAGCTCGCCCATGCCTGGCACGAGACTCAGACACTGCTCGCCGGCGGCGTGCAGCTGCCCCCTGCGGTGCTGAAGCTGCCGTGGATCGGGGCGCAGCTGCTCGATCTGACCACGCGCGCCGCCCACGACCCACAAGTGCTCGGCGAGGAGCTGCGCAAGGTCACCGATCACTCCTTCAATCAGATCGCGCACGTGCTCGGCGGCATCGGCCGCGAGGCCGTGAAGCTGCTGCTGGCGGTGGTGAGCCTGTTCTTCGTCTACCGCGACGGGGAGCGACTTGCCACACAGCTCACCCGCGGCCTCGAGCAGGTGCTCGGTCCGCGCGTGCACCACTACCTGGAGGCCATCGGGCAGACCGTCAAGGCCGTGGTTTACGGGCTGGTGCTGGCGGCCGTGGTACAGGGCGTGCTGGTGGGACTGGGCTACTGGGTCGCCGGCACAGGGGCACCGGTATTTCTGGCGGCGCTCACCACCGTCTCCGGGCTGATCCCGTTCGCCGCGCCGACGATCTGGGGCTGCGTCGTGGCCTGGCTGCTGCTGAAGGGCAGCACCGTGGCGGGCGTTGGGCTTCTGATCTGGGGCAGTATCGTGATGGGGTGGACGGACCACATCGTGCGCCCGTTCCTCATCAGCCGCGAGGCGGAGATCCCGTTCCTGCTGGTGATGTTCGGAGTGCTCGGGGGACTGGCCGCATTCGGACTGGTGGGCCTGTTCGTCGGCCCGGTCATCCTGGCGGTACTGCTGGCGATCTGGCGCGAGTGGCTGCTCGAGAGCGCCGAGTCCGCTCCGCGGACCTGAGACACACCGGCACTGAAGGCTCAGGCGCCGAGGAACATCCGATACGAGGGGTTGGCGGTCTCCTCCACGTAGGCGTAGTGCAGCTCATTCAGGTGCTGCAGGAAGTCCGGCCGCTCGGCCGGCGGCACCTGGATGCCCGCCAGCACCCGCCCGTAGTCGGAGCCGTGGTTGCGATAGTGAAACAGGCTGATGTTCCAGCGTGAGCCGATCGCCTGCAGGAACTTCAGCAGCGCGCCGGGGCGCTCCGGGAATTCGAAGCGGTACAGCAGCTCATCGCGTATGCCGCGCGCGTGCCCGCCGACCATATAGCGCACGTGCAGTTTCGCCATCTCGTCATCGGTCATGTCGGTGACCGCGAAGTCCGCGGCGCGCAGGCTTTGCACCACCGCGTCCTTCTCCGCGCGCCCCTGGCTGAGCGCGAGACCCACGAAGATCTGCGCGCCATCCGCGGCGGCGTAGCGGTAGTTGAACTCCGTGACGCTGCGCCGCCCGAGCACCTCGCAGAAATGCAGGAAGCTCCCCGGCCGCTCGGGAATCACCACCGCCAGCAGCGCCTCGCGCTCCCCGCCCAGATCGGCCCGCTCGGCGACGTGCCGCAGCCGGTCGAAGTTCATGTTCGCGCCGCTGTTGATCGCCACCAGGCGCTTGCCGCGCCAGCCTTCGCGTGCCACGTACTTCTTGAGCCCGGCGACCGCCAGGGCGCCTGCCGGCTCGACGATCGAGCGCGTGTCCTCGAACACGTCCTGGATTGCGGCGCAGATCTCGTCGGTGCCGAGCAGCACGATTTCGTCCACGTGGCCGCGGCACAGCGCAAAGGTCTCCTCGCCGACGCGTCGCACCGCCACGCCATCGGCGAAAATTCCCACCCGCTCGAGGGTGATCCGCCGGCCCGCCCTGAGCGAGTCATGCATGCTGGCGGCGTCCTGCGGTTCGACGCCGATGATTTTCACGCCGGGGTACAGGTACTTGACGTATACCGCGATGCCGGCGAGCAGCCCGCCGCCGCCGACCGGCACGAAGATCGCATCGAGATTGCCGCCGCTCTGGCGCAGGATTTCCACCGCGATGGTTCCCTGCCCGGCGATGACGTCGGGATCGTCGAAGGGGTGCACGAACACCAGCTCGCGCTCGCGCGCGAGCCGCAGCGCCTGCTCGAAGGCGCTGTCGTAGTCATCGCCGTGTATCAGCACCTCGGCGCCCAGATCGATCACCGCCTGCACCTTGATCTGCGGGGTGGTCTGCGGCATGACGATCACCGCCGCAATGCCGCGCCGGCGGGCGGCGAGCGCGACCCCTTGCGCGTGATTGCCGGCCGAGGCGCACACCACGCCGCGCCGCGCACTCGTTTCCGACAGGTTGGCGATGCGGTTGTACGCGCCGCGCAGCTTGAACGAGAACACCGGCTGCAGGTCCTCGCGCTTCAGCAGCACCTGGTTGCCGAGCCGCCGCGAGAGGCGCGCCGCCTCCTCCAGCGGGGTTTCGACGGCGACGTCGTAGACGCGCGCCTTGAGGATTCTCTCGATGTAGGGGCTCGCCACCTGCTGAAGTCTCGCGGTCGCCGGCGGGAAAACGTCCAAGCTTAGCGGTGGTGGCGGCGGCTGTCAGCGTTTGTCGCCGCTCTTGCGCACGGCAAACCGGTACTGCGCGCGGCCAAAGAGCAGCGTGTCGCCGTCCTTGAGCGTGTTGCGGGTGATGCGCCGGCCATTGACGTACACACCGTTGGTGCTGTTGAGGTCCTCGATGATGCTGTGCACCGGGCCCACCAGAATGACGGCGTGGTGGCGGCTGATGAACTTGGCGTCGATCTGCAGATCGTTGTCGGGAGTACGTCCGATACTGGTTCTGCGGCCCAGAACGTGGACCACCTCGCGCCCCTCCTCGGTGTGGATCAGCAGCCGCGCCGCGCCCTCGGCTGCCGGCTCCGCGGCGGCGGGCGGTTCGGCGGCCTCGTGGGCGGCATCGCGCAGTCCCTGGTTGGCGGCGGTGTCGGTAGCTGCATGGCGCGCCTCCTCCAGGGTGGTGCGCCACTGATGATTGGCCTTTTCGAGCTCCTCGATGCGGGCGTTGCGCGCGCGCGCCTCCGACTCGAGACGATTGACGGTGTCCTCGGCAGCCCGCAGGTCCCCCTCGAGCTCGCGGGCGCGCGCCGCGCTGGTGTCGGCGTCCGCCTGCAGAGCGCGCACCGCCTCCAGCTGTTCCTCCAGTTCCCGGACGCGCGCCTCGGCGGCGCCGAGGCTGGCGAGGTGCGCGTTGCGCTCCTGCTGCGCGCTGCTCAGCGCGCCGCCCCAGTCCTGCATTTCCCGGCGCGCGGTCGCCAGCTCGTCCTCGAGCTGCCCGACACGCCGCCGCTCGGCGACCAGCGTCGCTTCGAGCTCCGTATTGCGGCTGCGCATCTGCTCGAGCGCGGCCCCGTGCCCGGCGGCCTGTTCGTTCGCGGCGAGGGTAGCGGCGCGCGCCGACTCGACCGCCGCGGTCAGGTTCACGCGCTGGGCCTGCAGCCGGGCCAACTCGGCCTGCTGCTGCGAGTCGCTGCTGCTGTGAGCTTCGGCGCTTGCCTGCAGCGTCCGCAGCCGCTCGCTGCCCGCGGCGAGCTGGGCGCGCAGCGCCGTGACACTCTCCTGCAGGCCCCGCATCTCCCGTCGTGTCTCGCGCAACTGCGTGTCGCGCTGCGCCAGCGCCGCGTCGACCGAGCCCACCTGGTGCTCGAGGTGCGTGAGGCGCGCCGTGCGCTGCGCCAGCTCGGCTTGCAGCTCGCGCGCCTGTGCGTCGCGGCCGGCGAGCGCACGAGCCACGCGTGTCAACTCGCGCTCGCGCTCATCGGCCTGGTGCTGCAGATCGCTCACCAGCCCTTCGAGGATCAGCCGGCGCCCTTCGGCGCTCTGCAGCAACTCGAAGTAACCGAGCGACCGCTCCCGCTCGCGCTGCAGGTCACTCAGGACGCCCGCGGCGCGGGTACGCTCCTGCGCCGCAACCTGCCGCTGCTCGAGCTCCTGAGCGCGCTGCGTACGCGTGATGCTTTCCTGTGCCTCGAGCTGGCGCTGCAGCTGGTCGGCGCGCGCACTCGCGGTGTTCAGCAGAGCGCGCGCCTGCGCCAGCTGCTCCTCGAATTGCGCGCGCGCACCTGTCAGCTCATCCAGCTGAAACGCGAGTTCGGCGCGCACCTGCGCGAGCTCGGTGTTGAGTTGCGCGGCGCGCTCCTCGGCCGCTGCGCGCGCCGCATAGGCCTCGTCGCGTGCGTGTTCGGCCTGCGTCAGGCGCGCGCCCTTGGCGGCGAGCAGCTCCTGGCTATCTCGCAGCTTGGCCGACAGCTCCTGCAGAGCGAGCTCCGCTTGGCGGGCGGCCTGCGCCGCGCCCGCCGGCGGTGGCGCTTCGGTCAGGCGCGCGGCCAGCGGTGGCAGGATCAAGGTGTCGTCCTGCGACTGACGATGCTCGCCCGCTCGCGCCCCACGGGCTTCGGCCGGGCTCCCGGCCAGCGGCGGCAGGATCAGGGTGTCGTTCTGCCGGGCTTCGGCCGGGCTCCCGGCCAGCGGCGGCAGGATCAAGGTGTCGTTCTGCCGGGCTTCGGCCGGGCCCCCGGCCAGTGGGGGCGCGATCCAGGTGTCGGTCTGCGACTGATGCAGCTCGCCCGCAGCCGCCTGAGCCGCGGGGTCGAGCACCGG
>DATKEZ010000055.1:0-3502 GCA_035511775.1 Steroidobacteraceae bacterium
GCGCTGGAACAGCTTCGGGTCCAGGATCTCCTCGAGCTCCTTCATCGTGCCGCGCAGGATATGGGTGTCGCCGGCGGCATGGATGCACATGTAATCCCCGGCGGCGTCGATCCACTCGATCGACGCCACGGGCACGCGCACCGTCTCGCGTCCCTGCCGGATGGGCAGCACCTCGGGGTGCCGCCCGTCGATCGCCTCGCGGCCGCGTTCGAGTAACTCATCGAGCGCCAGCTCCCCGCAGCCGGTGATCTCGGCGATGATCTCCAGCAGTCGGTCGCGTTGATCAGCGGCGGTCCTGGCGCGCACGTGCTCGCGCACCCGCGTGAGGGTCGCGGCGAAGCGCACATCGTCTATGGGCTTGAGCAGGTAGTCGACCGCACGCGCCTCGAACGCCTGGATGGCGTACTGGTCGTAAGCGGTAACGAACACCACCACCGGCAGAGACTCCTGCGGCAGGTGCGCCAGCACTTCAAATCCCGACATGCCGGGCATCTGGATGTCCAGGAACACCAGGTCTGGCTTGTACTGCTGGATGGCCGCGAGTGCCTCGCGGCCGCTGGCGCACTGCGCGACAATCTCGAAATCGGGCGCCGTGCGCAGGCGCAGCTCGACCCCGCGCCGTGACAGTCCCTCGTCATCCACGATGATGGTGCGGACTTTCATGCGTGCGCCCCGCGCGCGACGCCCGGCTGCAGCGCCTGCAGCTGCGTCTGCGCCTCAGCGCCCGCGTCGGCAATCTCGAGCGGCAGCGCCATATCCACCCGCAGGCCCGGCCGGGAGTTCAGGACCGCGAAGCGGCAGTTCTCCCCGTACAGCACCGCCAGGCGCTCGCGGGTGTTGCGCAGGCCCACACCGCGTCGCTCACCGGGGCCGGCGGCGCCTTCGCGCAGACCCGGGCCGTCATCGATCACCGACAGCTCCAGCAGCCCCTCGCGGGTGCGTCCCTCGATGCGTACCAGCCCCCCCTGCTCGCGCGCGGACACCGCGTACTTCAGCGAATTCTCCAGCAACGGCTGCAGCAGCAGGCTCGGCACCAGGGCATTGAACGCCGGCTCCTCGATCGCGTACTCGAGCCGCAGCCGCTCGCCGAAGCGCAGCCGCTCGGTGCCCAGGTACAGATCCAGTGCCTCGATTTCCTGGCGCAGGGTGACCTTCTTCATCGGGTCCTGGTCGAGGGTGTAGCGCAGGAACTCCGACAGGCGCGTCATCGCGTGGTTGGCCTTGCGGTTCTGGTTGTCGAGGATGAGCGTGGAGATGGCGTTGAGCGTATTGAACAGGAAGTGCGGGTTGAGCTGGTAGCGCAGCATTTTCAGCTGCGCCTCCTGCGCCAGGGCCACCGCCTTGAGCATCGCCTGTTCCTGCTTGCGCTGCGACTCGTAGAACTTGATGCCGAAGTACAGTCCGCTCCAGCAGAGCAGCAGGTACATCGTGGACAACGAGCCTCCGAACAGCTCAAACAGCGTCTGCGCATGCCAGTCCGGCTCGACGAAGTGCTTGTAGGACAGATTGATCACGATGCGCAGCGCCAGCGCGGTGATGTAGCAGGTTGCGAGGACACCCACGATCATGAGGCGCGGCGACCGGCCCCACAGCCGCCGGTAGATGTAGCGCATCGGCATCGAGAGCACGAAGCCCGCGAGCGCCGCCACGGCGAACACGCGCCCGTAGCTCGAGGGCTTGTCATAGAGCAGGGCGCCGAAGTACTGGGTGATGAAGTAGGCCGCCCAACCGGCGGCGTGCAGACTCCAGAACAGCACGTTGCGGTTGGTGCGGAATTGCTCGAGCGTCGGCATTTTCATGATTGCGGCTGCGCGCTACCTCGATCGCGCGCAGGCGCCATGAAGCTTAGGGCATCCGGCAGCTTGCCAGTGTCCCCAATGACCGCGCGGCCGCCTCGCTTCGTCGCACCCCTGGGGCGGTGCCGACGACACTCGGGCCACCCGTCGGGCGCAGCCCTTAACTCGTTGATTATTAAAGCTTGGCTACGTCGAGCGGAGGGCGGCGACGCGGCTCGTCGGATCGGGCGCGTTGGCGAGCGCCTCCAGAGGCTGCGCCGGTGCGAGCGCCGCACCCTGCGCGAAGTCGCAGCCGATGGCGGTCAACCATTGCAGCGCCGCCTGCGAGTCGACTCGCTTGGCGGCGCAGTGGATCCCCATCACCTTCGCCGCCTGCACGGTGGCGACCACCAGGGCCTGGGAGAGCTTGTCCTTGAGCGCGGATGAGGTGAGCTTCGGGTCGATCTTCACCAGCCGCACGGCCTTGGAGCGCAACAGCGGCAGCACCTGGGAATCGAAGGAGAAGTCCTCGATCGCCACCCAGGCGCCGAGCTTCTCGCACTGGGTGAGGAAGCGCTCGACCTGCGCACGACGCTGCGTGCACACGGCCTCCGCGATCTCGAAGCCGAGCGTCTCGGCGGCGATGGCATGGGCATCGAGCGCCGCGGCGATCTTCTGCACGAAGCGCTCGTCCTCGAGCGTCGCGATCGAAAGGCTGAAGGTGAAGCTGGTGGGCTGCGAGTTCCACGCCGTGCGGTGCGCGGCGAGCCACCCCAGCAGCCGCACCAGGATCAGCGCGTCCAGTGCGGCAGCGTCGCGCTGCGCCTCGCGCGGCGAGGTGCGTGCCACGATCTGAAAGCGGCGCGTCTGTCCGCCCGCGCGCAGCTTCGCGAATGGCAGCACTTCGAGTGTCAGATTCGCATCGCTCACCGGGGCCGTCGCCACGTCGGGCGCCGCCGGCGCGGCCGGCATGGCGGGCGCTGCGGTCGCGGCGCCGTTCAGGCGCGCCCTACGGGTCGGCAGGGCCTCTTCGGGCACGAGCTCCAGCTCGAGCATGTCGTTCACCTGCTCGGCCGAGATGGCCCTGGGCGCGAGGGGCGCCGCGGCTGCAGGTGTGCGGGTGCGGGGCGCGGGGGGCACCGCCACCGTGAGCGACTCGTCGGCGAGATCGAGCACCGGTATTCTGGCGGTGTCGCC
Organism: Steroidobacteraceae bacterium; assembly: GCA_035511775.1. GTDB lineage: Bacteria > Pseudomonadota > Gammaproteobacteria > Steroidobacterales > Steroidobacteraceae > 13-2-20CM-66-19. The sequence continues at coordinate 2,973 of DATKEZ010000055.1, forward strand.
CGACCTGCGAGCGGGCTTCATGAGCACCGCGAGGCGCTGCATGATGGTACGCACCGGAGCGGCGGTCACACGCTCTACGGTGTCGTCCCCCACCGACTTGCAATCGGCGAGGATCATGGCGATGCCCAGCAGAGCGCCGTTCGGCGTGCGTACCGCCAGAAACAGCGCGTGCCGGCCATCCTCGAGAGTCATCTCATGGCAGGGTATCGAGGGGTCGGCGGCGAGGATATCGATAGCCTCGATGACCACGCCGTTCTCATCGGGTCCGAGCGCGCCTTCGCTCAGCCACAGCACGTTCGCGTCGCGATCGCACAGGGAAACCGAGTGCAGGCGCCGCGGCGGCAACACGTCGCGTAACTGCTGACCCAGTGACGCTAGCGTGGCGATCGCGGCCGCCGCCGCGGGCACGACCGCCAAAGGCGGTGAATTCGCGGGCGGGCGTGCCGAGGCTTTCTGTGACAAGGGAGCTTTTCCTCACCGCGACTGAGCACGGGCACGCTCAGAGCGCGCCTTTCTCGTGCAAGCGTGGC
>DATKEZ010000056.1:0-6377 GCA_035511775.1 Steroidobacteraceae bacterium
GCGGGCAAGGTCGCAGCGAGCGCCGAGGAAGCCGCGGCGGCCGCGGGCGCGCTCGGTGGCGCGGTGTGGGTGGTGAAGGCCCAGGTACACGCCGGCGGCCGCGGCAAGGCGGGAGGAGTGAAGCTGGCGCGGGACCTCGAGGCGGTTCGCGCCGCCGCCGCCGGCATGCTCGGCAAGCGTCTGGTCACCGCGCAGACCGGCGCGGAGGGTCTGCCGGTCGAGCGCGTGTACGTCGAATCCGGGTCGGACATCGCACGCGAGCTCTATCTCTCGCTCACGCTCAATCGCGAGCGCGGGCGCATCGCCCTCATCGCCTCCGCCGCCGGCGGCATGGACATCGAGGAGGTCGCGCACCAGACTCCCGAGAGGATCCTCGCGGCCACCATTCATCCGGCGGCCGGCCTGCAGGGCTTCCAGGCGCGCGAGCTCGCTTTCGGGCTGGGATTGAGCGGTGGAGAAGTCGCGCAGTTCCAATCCCTCACCGCCGCGCTCTACCGGCTCTACATCGACAAGGACCTGAGCCTGGTCGAGGTGAACCCGCTGATCATCACCCACGCGGGCGCGCTCGTGGCGCTCGATGCCAAGGTCAACGTGGACGCCAACGCGCTGTTTCGCCAGGGCGAGCTCACGGCGCTGCGCGATGCGAGCCAGGAAGACCCGATGGAGCGTCGCGCCAGCGAGCACGATCTGAACTACGTGTCCCTCGACGGGGACATCGCCTGCATGGTGAACGGTGCGGGACTGGCCATGGCGACCATGGACCTGATCAAGCTGCACCACGGGCGGCCGGCGAACTTCCTGGACGTCGGCGGCGGCGCGACCAGTGAGCGGGTGACCGCGGCGTTCGAGCTGATCCTTTCCAACTCCCGGGTGCGGGCGGTGCTGGTGAATATTTTCGGTGGCATCGTGCGCTGCGATCTGATCGCTGATGGTGTGATCAAGGCGGTGAAGAAGGTGGGGGTCAAGGTGCCGGTGGTGGTGCGGCTCGAAGGCACCAACGCACCGCAGGCCCGTGCAATGCTCGCCAGCAGCGGGCTCACGATCACGGCGGCTGCGGATCTGACCGATGCCGCGCGCAAGGTCGTGGCACTGGCTGCAAAGGGCACAGCATGAGTATTCTGGTCAACCGCAACACCCTGGTGATCTGCCAGGGGTTCACCGGCAAGCAGGGCACCTTTCACTCGGAAGCAGCCCTCGCCTATGGCACCAAGCTCGTGGGCGGCGTCACGCCGGGCCGCGGCGGACAGCGGCACCTGGGACTGCCGGTATTCGACACGGTGCGCGACGCGGTGCGCGCGACCGGCGCCACGGCCAGCATGATCTACGTGCCGGCGGCCGGCGCCGCGGACTCGATTCTGGAGGCCGTCGATGCGGGCATCGAGCTGGCGGTGTGCATCACCGAAGGCGTGCCGGTGAACGACATGGTGCGCGTGAAGGCGGTGCTCGCGGCTTCTGCTACGCGCCTCGTCGGCCCCAACTGCCCCGGCGTCATCACCCCCGAGGAATGCAAGATCGGCATCATGCCGGGCTTCATTCATAAAAAGGGCCGCGTCGGGATCGTGTCGCGCTCCGGAACCCTCACCTACGAGGCCGTTTTCCAGACCACCCACATCGGGCTCGGCCAGAGCACCTGCGTCGGCATCGGCGGCGATCCGGTGCGCGGCATGAATTTCATCGATGTGCTGGAGCTCTTCGAGCGCGATCCGCGCACCGAGGGCGTCATTCTCGTGGGTGAAATCGGTGGGAGCGATGAGGAAGCCGCCGCGCACTACATCCGCAAGTTCGTCTCCAAGCCCGTCGTCGCCTACGTCGCTGGCGTCACCGCTCCCGCGGGCAAGCGCATGGGGCACGCGGGGGCCATCGTCGCAGGCGGCAAGGGCACCGCGGCGGAAAAGTACGCGGCGTTCGAGGCTGCCGGTGTTCGCACCGTCAAGTCGCCCGCCGAGCTGGGGACGGCCATGAATGAGCTGCTGCGGCAGCGGCGCGCGCGTGCCAAGCCCAGCGCCGCGGCACCCGCGCCGGCAGCGCGGCGCAGCGCCGCCGCGAAAGCGCCCGAGCGTGCCGCACGGACGGTCAAGCGGGCCGCGGCGGGCCCGAAATCGCGCGCCGCCCCGGCGCGGCGCCTCCCGGCCCGCAAGGCGGCGCGCGCCCGGCGAGGCCCGGCGCAGGGCAGACGGCGCTGAGCCGTGAAACAATAGCCGGCGAGGCCGGTGGCACATGAGCGACTCTTTACGGATCGCGCTGGCGCAACTGAATCTCCTGGTCGGGGATGTGCAGGGCAACGCCGCGCGGGTCATCGCGGCTACCCGGCACGCGCGCTCCACCCTCGGCGCCGATCTGGTGCTGTTTCCCGAGCTCACGCTGTCCGGGTACCCGCCCGAGGACCTGCTGTTTCACCGCGGGTTTCGCCGGCAGATCGAGGAGGGGCTGGCACGCCTGCGCCGCGAGCTGACGGATGCGGCGGTGATGGTGGGATTCCCGGAGTACACGGGCGGCGGCATCTACAATTCCGCCGCCCTCATCGCGCAGGGGGAGATCGCCGCCATCCACCGCAAGGCGGAGCTACCCAACTACAAGGTGTTCGACGAAAAGCGCTACTTCCAGGCCGGCGCGCAACCCACGGTCGCGGACGTTAAGGGTTTCAGAGTGGGGCTGCTGGTGTGCGAGGACATCTGGCAGCCCGAGGCCGCACAGCTGGCGCGTGCCGACGGCGCGCAGCTGCTGCTCATCATCAACGCCTCGCCTTACGAGATCCACAAGCAGCGTGAGCGCGAGGACACCGCGCGCCAGCGCGCCAGCGACGTCGGCTTGCCGCTGGCGTATGTGAATCTCGTGGGCGGACAGGACGAGCTGGTGTTCGATGGCAACTCCTTCGTCATGGACGCGCACGGACGGGTGCTGATGCGTGCGCCGCCGTTCGAGGAGGGCACCTACCTCACACCCTTCGTGCGCGACGCGCACGGCGAGGTGGTGCCGCAGGCGGGCGAGATCGCGCCCGAACTCCCCGACGAAGCCAGCGTCTACGGCGCGCTCGTCCTCGGGGTGCGTGACTATGTAGGTAAGCACGGGTTCCCGGGAGTGGTGGTGGGTCTGTCGGGGGGCATCGATTCCGCCCTGACGCTCGCGATCGCGGTGGACGCCCTGGGGCGGGACAGTGTGCAGGCGGTGATGATGCCCTCGCGCTATACCTCGGACATGAGCCTCGCCGATGCTCGCGAGCAGGCCGGGCTCCTGGGCGTGAAATACAGCGTCTTATCCATCGAGGGCATGTTCGAGAGCACGCTCGCGACACTGAAGGACGAGTTCGCCGGTCGGCCTCAGGACGCCACCGAGGAGAACATCCAGTCCCGCTGCCGCATGCTGCTGCTCATGGGGCTCTCCAACAAGACCGGGCGCATGCTGCTGACCACCGGCAACAAGAGCGAGATGGCGGTGGGCTATGCGACGCTGTACGGGGATATGGCCGGCGGCTTCGCGCCGATCAAGGACTGCAGCAAGCTGCTGGTGTACCGCCTGGCGAACTACCGCAACTCACGCGGTCGCGTAATTCCGCAGCGGGTGATCGAGCGTGCGCCGACCGCGGAGCTGCGGCCCGGGCAGAAGGACTCCGACTCCCTGCCCCCCTATGAGGTGCTCGACCCGATCCTGGAGGCGTTCATCGAAGAGGACCTGTCGGTGGATGAGATCGAAGCGCGCGGCTTCGACCGCGCCACCACGGCCAAGGTGCTCGACCTGGTGAAACGCAACGAATACAAGCGCCGCCAGGCGCCGCCGGGTGTGCGCGTCAGCCGCCGCGCCTTCGGGCGCGACTGGCGCTATCCGATCACCAGCGGCTACCGCCGCTAGCGAGCTGTGCGGCGGCGCGCCGCTACCAGATCCTCCACCACGCCTTCTTGATCTCGGCCTGCGACTGACGCACGTCGCCCCCGTAGTTCGCCTCGTACACCTGGCGGGTCTGCGCGGCGAGTGGCTGCAGGTTCAGCCGATCGTAGGACTGGATCATGATCTGCAGCGCCTCACGCACCGCCGGCGCCCCGTCGTACTGCTCGATGGTCCCCTTGGCGCGCTGGGCGGCGGCGATGTACGCGCCGCGCTTGAAGTAGTAGCGCGCGACGTGCACCTCGTAGCTCGCGAGGCGGTTGCGCAGATAGATCATGCGCTGCAGCGAGTCGTGCGCGTACTCGCTCTTGGGGTACTGCTCCACCACGGTCTTGAAGGCGGTGAACGCCTTGCGCGCCGTGCTGGGCGGGCGTTGCGTGAGGTCGGCGCGGAACAGATGCTCGATCATGTTCGGCGTGCGCTCGAAGTCCACCAGTCCCTTGACGTACCAGGCGTAGTCCACGCGCGGATGGGTGGGATTCTCGCGGATGAAGGTCTCGGCGGCGTCGGTCGCGGACTCGCCTTCCCCGGCGCGGTAATATGCGTAGATGAGATCGAGCCGCGACTGGCGCGTTTCGTCGGCGAACGGAAAGCGCGCCGTCAGCTGCTCGTAGATCTTGATGGCGCCGTTGAAGTCGCTCGACTGCAAATCCTTGTGGGCTTTCTTGTAGAGAGAGTCGGGAGTCGCCTTCTTCTCCTCGCGCTCCTTGTGCGTACGGCACCCGGACACGGCGAGCAGGACGATACACAAGGCGACCACGCTGCCGCGTACCGGACCGGGCAAGAACATCTGGAAAGGACCTTTCTTTGGCTTCGCGCCGTTCGAGTGCGCCGAGTATAGCGAATCCAGGGCTTCCGACCGCGCAGCCGCCGGCGGAGTTCCGCTCGCATGCGCTGCGCCTGCCGGCGCAAGCCGCCGGCCTGCGCTTCGACCAGGCGCTCGCCCGCGCGCTGCCGCAGTATTCGCGCGCCCTTCTGCAGGGCTGGATCGAGTCCGGGGCGGTGCAGGTCGAGGGCCGGCCACTGCGCGCCAAGGACAAGGTACTCGGCGGCGAGCAGGTGCGCATCGAGGCGCGGCTTGCCGCCCAGACCGCGGCTGCCCCCGAGGCGATTCCGCTCGCCGTCACCTTCCAGGATCGCGCGCTCCTCATCATCAACAAGCCCCCGGGACTGGTCGTGCATCCCGGGGCGGGCAACGCGCGCCATACTCTGCAGAACGCGCTCCTGGCGCTCGATCCGCAACTCGCCCTGCTGCCGCGCGCCGGCCTGGTGCACCGGCTCGACAAGGATACGAGCGGCCTCCTGGTCGTGGCGCGCACGCCCGAAGCGCACACCGCCCTCACCGCCGCGATGGCGGCGCGCACGATCGGGCGCGAGTATCTTGCGCTGTGTACCGGGGTGATGACGGGCGGGGGCACGATCGCGGAGCCCATCGGCCGGCACCGCACCCAGCGCACGCGCATGGCGGTGCGTGCGGAGGGCCGCCCCGCGGTCACCCGCTATCGCATCGCCAAGCGCTACCGGGCGCACACGCTGGTGCGCGTCGAGCTGGAAACCGGCCGCACCCACCAGATCCGGGTGCACCTGGCTCACATCGGCTTCCCGGTCGTGGGTGATCCGCTGTATGCCGGGCGCCGGCGCATTCCCGCAGGCTGCACGCCGGCGCTCACCGCCGAGCTGCATGGATTCCGGCGCCAGGCGCTGCACGCCGCGCGCCTGAGGCTTAAGCATCCTCTGACCGGACGCGAGCTCGCATGGGAAGCGCCGTTGCCCGAGGACATGCAGCGGCTGCTCGCGGCGCTCGAGGCGGATGGCTCGTGAGCGCAGCGCCAAGCGATGCGCCCCTGCAGACCATCTCGCCGGACTGGCCGGCGCCGCCGGCCGTGCGCGCCGCGTTCACTCTGCGCATGGGAGGCGTGAGCGCGGCGCCCTTTGACTCGCTGAACGTCGGCGCGCACGTGGGGGATAGGGGCGCGGCGGTCACGGAGAACCGGCGGCGCGTGTGCACGCAGCTGCGCTTGCCGGCCGAGCCGCTGTGGCTCGAGCAGGTGCACGGCATCGAGGTTGCCGATCTCGATATGGCGTCGGGGCAGGCGTCCGCCACGCCCCCGACGGCGGATGCCGCCATCACCCGGCGCGCCGGGAACGTGTGCGTCATGCAGGTGGCGGACTGCATGCCGGTACTGTTCGCCGCACGCGACGGTCGCGCGGTGGCGGCGGCGCACGCCGGCTGGCGCGGGCTGGCCGCCGGGGTGTTGGAAGCGACGGTGGCGAGGCTCGCCGTCGCGCCCGCGGAGCTCATCGCCTGGCTGGGCCCTGCGATCGGTCCGGCGCACTTCGAGGTGGGGGGCGAGGTTCGTGCCGCCTTCCTGGCGCACGACCCGGCCGCGGCCGCCGCGTTCAGCGCCAACAGCCGCGGCCGCTGGCAATGCGATTTGAGCGCGCTCGCCCGGCACCGGCTCGGCGCCGCCGGGGTGAGCGCGGTATTCGGCGGCCGC
>DATKEZ010000057.1:0-5936 GCA_035511775.1 Steroidobacteraceae bacterium
GATCCCGAGCAGCCGCCAGGCACCGGCCCAGCGCTCCTCGAACGGCAACTCGAACACCACGCGCGGATCCACCGGCATCGATGCCCAGGCGTTGTCGCGCAACTCGCGCTCGAGCTGGCCGGACTCCCAGCCCGCGTAGCCCAGAGCGATGAAGGCATCCGACGGGCCCTCACCGCGCGCCATGGCCGCGAGCACATCCCGCGAGGTGGTCACCTGGATGGTGTCGGACACTTTATGGGTGTGGTCCCACTGCCCGCCCGGGCGGTGCAGCACAAAGCCGCGGTCGGTGTGCACGGGCCCGCCGCGCAGCACCGGCTGCGCGGCGATGTGCTCACTGGAGGGCTCGAGTTTCATCTGCGAGAGCACGTCCGAGAGCTTCATGGGGAGCGGCTTGTTGAGCACGATGCCGAGCGCGCCCTTGTCGGTGTGCTCGCAGATCAGCGCCACGGTCTGCGCGAAGTTCGGGTCGGCGAGCTGCGGCATGGCGATCAGCAGGTGGTTCGTGAGGCTGCCGGCTTCCGCCTCGGCAAGAGGAGGCGCTTCGCTGCCCGCAGCGCTTTCAGCTGGAGGGGCGCTGCCCGCGGAGGTGTGCTTGCCGCCCATGCACCCAGTATGGGCATGGTGCCTGCGAGTCTCAAGGAACGCTTGACAGGGTGCCGCTGGCGACGCGCCCGCCGACGAACTGCCATTCGTAGGCAAAGCGCAACACCCGGTATTGAGCGGCCAGCTCAGGGGGGAACGGGTCGAAGGGACTGGCCAGCTTCAGGATCGCCAGCGCCGCCTGGTCGAGTCGCGGGTTGCCGCTGGTGCGGCGGATGACCACTCGATCGAGCGTGCCGTCGGCCGCTATTCCCACCTCCACCACCGGACTCGCCTGCGCCGCGGCGCCCCGGGCCGCGGTCGGATAGTTGATGGTGCCGATGCGCTCGACCTTGCGGCGCCAGGCATCGAGGTAGGGTGCGAGCGTCGCCGCACGCGTGTCCGGCGTGATCCACAGCTCCTCGCGCTCCGGTCCCCGCAGCTTCGCGGGCCCTTCCTCATCCTGCGGCCCTGGTTGCGCCACCGGGGGCTCGTCAATGAGCAGCGGCCGCTCCCGTACCGCGCCGCTGCTGCCCGCGTCGGTGAGGTAGCGCACGTCGGTGTTCCAGGCGACGGTGGTGAGGACGCGCTCATCCTGGCCACCGGAGGTCTGCGCGCTCGAGGTGAGCGAGTCGCCTTGCGGGCTGCCTTCGTGCCTGGGCTTGGGGACCGAGGAGGGGCGGTTGTGGGGCGCCACCGGGTCGCGCGTGTTGCCCGAACCCAGCTGGGTGCGCTGCGCCAGGTAGGTTGCTTCAGGGTTCTTGTCAGCTTCCGGGAGCTCGTCCGACACCAGCAGCACTTCCAGTCCCGGAGCGCTGCCCCGGTCGCCGGCGCTGGCGCTGAAGGTGAGCCCGAGAATGACGAGTCCGTGCAGCATGGCGGCCAGGAACAGCATGGTGAGCAGGCGGTCCCACACCGGGGCCTTGCCCTCCAGCATCTTGAGCGCGCGGCGTGCCATGGACGCTTCAGCCGCCGGCGGTCGCGGCCGCGCTCACCGGGGCGCGGCGCGGTGCGCCGGCCAGGCGCCGCTCGATGGCCGCCATCAGCAGCTCCCCGATGCGGATCCCGAACTGCTTGTCCAGCTCGCGGATGCCGGTGGGACTGGTGACGTTGATCTCGGTCACGAACCCGCCGATCACGTCCAGGCCCACGAACAGCATGCCTTGCGCGGCCAGCGCCGGCCCGATCTCCCCGGCGAGCCAGCGGTCGCGCTCGTTCAGCGGCCGGCCGACGCCGCGGGCACCTGCGGCCAGGTTGCCGCGATGATCCTGCGGGCAGGGGATGCGGGCGAGCGCGTACGGCACCGGTTCCCCGTCGATCAGCAGCACGCGCGCGTCACCCGATTCCACGATGTCGGGAATGTAGCGCTGCGCGATCGCGAAGCGCGCACCAGAGTCGGTGAGGGTCTCGAACACCACGCGTGCGTTGAGATCGCCCTCGCCGAGCACGAAGACCGAGCGACCGCCCATGCCGTCGAGCGGCTTGCAGACGATCTTGCGCTGCTCGCGCAGGAAGCCGGCCATCTCCCCCATGTCGCGCGTGATCAGGGTCGGCGCGCAGCACTGCGGGAACCAGGCCGTATAGACCTTCTCGTTCATGTCGCGCAGCCCGCGCGGGCGGTTGACGACCAGCACACCCTCACTCTCGGCGCGCTCGAGGATGTAGGTGCTGTAGATGTACTCGGTGTCGAAGGGCGGATCCTTGCGCATCAGGATGCACGCGAGGGCGCTCAGGGGTTCGATGGCCGGCTCCCCCAGGGTGAACCAGTCCGCGGGGTCGGCCCTCACGGTGAGCTCGCGCATGCGCCCGAACGCGACGCCGTCGCGCAGCAGCAGATCGCGCTGCTCGAGGTAGGCGAGCGCAAAGCCGCGCGCCTGCGCCGCGAGCAGCATGGCCAGCGTCGAATCCTTCGCGTAGCTGATGGCGCCGATGGGATCCATCACCACGCCGAGTCGCCTCACAGCGGTCATCCGGTCCTGCCAAGCCCCTAAAGCCGCAAGCGCCGATTATGCTCAGTGCAGCGCGAATATGTCTGCCCCGGCGATGGAAGGCGTTGAAAACGCGGACGACATTCGAAAAACGTGACGCGCATGGCATAGCAGGGGGTATACCGATATGTTAAAACCCCGTGGCGCTTGCCCCTTGGGAGGGGGCCCGTGAAACTACCCTGCTGGGGTGGTCGCTGGCGCAAAGCCCGTTCTTTCGCGGGGGTCAAATTCCGCCACGCACGTGCGTGGTTTCTCAGGTCCCCTGGGCTGTTAAACCGTATGGAAGGAGTCGCCTGACCGTGACCGGCAGCAACAACAAGTTACAGGGTCTGAAGGTGCTCGTCATCGATGACAGCAAGACCATTCGCCGCACGGCCGAAACGCTGCTGGCCAAGGAGGGGTGCGAGGTGTTCACGGCGATCGATGGCTTCGATGCGCTCGCCAAGATCGCCGACCATCAGCCTGACATCGTGTTCGTCGACATCATGATGCCGCGGCTGGACGGCTACCAGACCTGCTCGCTCATCAAACACAACAAGGTGTTCCGCGCCATACCCGTGATCATGTTGTCCTCCAAGGATGGTCTGTTTGATCGCGCCCGCGGGCGCATCGTCGGCTCGGAGCATTACCTCACCAAGCCATTCACCAAGGACGAGCTGCTGTCTGCGATCGAGACGCACATCGGGAGATGATCGCAATGGCCCTGATCCTGATCGTCGACGATTCACCGACCGAACTGCACGTCATGCAGAAGGCGCTGGAGAAGCATGGCTTTCGCACCGCCGCCGCCGCCGACGGCGCCGAGGGCGTGCGCCTGGCGCGCGAGATGAGTCCCGATCTGATTTTCATGGACATTGTCATGCCCGGCATGAACGGTTACCAGGCCACGCGTGCGCTGGCGAGCGATCCGCGCACGCGCACGATTCCGATCATCATGGTCACCTCCAAGGGTCAGGAGACCGATCGCATCTGGGGGCTGCGCCAGGGAGCGGTCGATTACATGATCAAGCCCGTATCGCCCGATCAGCTGGTCGCCAAGGCGCAGGCGACCCTGTCGGGATGACGGGGCCATCGAACCCATGACCGAGCCGTCCGCGCCACCTGAGGTTGTGCTCAAGTCCCTGCGGGACCGGCCGTTCGAGCTGCTCGCGGAGCTCGAGCGGCGCGGCCGCGCCACCTCCGCACAGCTGAATCCGCAGAGCAGCGCCGGCCGCGAATGGGTCGGGGTGGCGCTGCGCATGGCGGGGGACCTGTACCTGGTGGCGCGCGAGGAGACGCGCGAGGTGCTGGGCGTGCCGGCGAGCACCACGCGGGTGCCCGGAGCCAAGCCCTGGATCAAGGGTCTCGCCAACGTGCGCGGCCAGCTGCTGCCGATCATCGACCTGCGCCAGTTCTTCGGCAGCGGCATGACGCCGATCACGCGCAACACCCGCGTGGTGGTGGTGAATCACCGCGAGATTCCCGCGGGTCTGCTGGTGGATGAGGTGCTGGGATTCCGGCGCTTCGCGGACAACGAATTCTCCGGCGACGCTCCCCCGACGGTGGCGCGCTGCGAGCGCTATCTGGCGGGCGCGTTTCGCCGCGCCCAGGAGCAATGGCCGGTCCTGAGCCTGCGCTCGGTGCTCGAGAGCCCGGCGTTCACGGAGGCCGCGGCGTGAGCGCTCCGGTTGTCACGGTGCGCCCGCCGACCGCGCTCGCCCTGCTGCTGACGGCCGCGGCGGTGCTGCTGATCGGGAGCGGTGTGTCCTACACCCTGCTGCAGCTGCGCCCCGGCGCCGGCGCTGGTGCGCTGCCGGTCGATGCGCTCTACAGCCTGGCGCTGGATGCCGGCGCCGCGGTGGCCGGCGATGCGGCGGCGCTCGCGCGCTTCCAGCAGCGCCAGAAGGAGCTCGAGGATGCGGCCGCGCACGATCCCGCCGCGCCCTCCACGAGCGATGCGCGCTTTACGCGCCTGATGAACAACGCCACCGCGGTGCTGCGGGCGCGCAGTGCGCTGGCGGATGCGGGCAGCGCCGCGCGCGAGACCGCCGCTCTCGTGCCGCGGCTGCTCACCGAATCCGGCGCACTCGGCGCGGGCTTGCCCTCGCCCCTCGCCCCCGCAGTCACCGCCACCCTGGAGCGCTTCGAGGCGCGCGCCCAGCGGCTGCAGCTGGATGTGACCGCGCTCACCCAGGGCGCGGCCGATCCCGGGCAGACGGCCAAGCGCATCGCCGAGAGCAGCGACTACCTGGGCCAGGTCATCTCCGGCTTCGCAGGCGGCGGCTCGGGTCTGGCGCTGCCGCGCGTGACCCAGCCTGAGGCCGCCAAGCACTTGAAGGCGCTCGAGGCGATCTACACTGACTTGAGCGCCAGCGTGCGCCGCGCCGTGGCCGCCGCACCCGCGCTCCCCTCGGCGCAGAGCGCGGCGCGCGCCATCGCCATGGATGCACGCGACATTGCCGCCGCTGCGCCCTCCACCGGCCCGGCGGCCGGCATGCTCGGCTGGGCGCCGCTGGTGCTGCTGGCCGCGGGCCTGTGTGTGTTGATCGCCGCGCTCGTGGCGACGCTGCGCATGCGCCGCGCGGTCGAGCGCCAGCGCGTCTCGGCGGATGCGCAGCGCCGCGAGAGCGACCGCAACCAGCAGGCGATCCTGCGGCTGCTGGATGAGCTCTCGAGCCTCGCCGACGGGGATCTCACCGTGCAGGCCACGGTCACCGAAGACATCACCGGCGCCATCGCGGATTCCATCAACTACGCGGTGGATGCGCTGCGCGGCCTCGTGACCACCATCAACGGCTCGGCAATCCAGCTGGAGAGCGCGACGCGCCAGACGCAGGCGCTGTCGCAGCACCTCGCCAGGGCGAGCGGTGCGCAATCCAAGCAGATCGCCTCGGCCACCGAGTCCGCGGCCAGCATGGCGGGCTCCGTGGAGGAGGTGTCCGGCAACGCCGAGCGCGCCGCCGATGTGGCGCGTCATTCGGTCGAGGTGGCGCACAAGGGGGGCGATGCCGTGCGCCGCACCATCGACGGCATGAACACCATCCGCGAGACCATCCAGGAGACCTCCAAGCGCATCAAGCGCCTCGGCGAGAGCTCGCAGGAGATCGGCAACATCGTCGAGCTCATCAACGACATCGCCGAGCAGACCAACATCCTGGCGTTGAACGCCTCGATACAGTCCTCCATGGCGGGCGATGCGGGTCGCGGCTTCGCGGTGGTGGCGGATGAGGTGCAACGGCTCGCCGAGCGCGCCGCCAACGCCACCAAGCAGATCGAGGTGCTGGTGCGCACCATCCAGACCGATACCAACGAGGCGGTCGTCTCGATGGAGCGCAGCACCACCGACGTGGTGGGCGGGGCGCTGCTGGCGGAAAACGCCGGCGCCGCGCT
>DATKEZ010000058.1:0-8588 GCA_035511775.1 Steroidobacteraceae bacterium
GCAGGTGAAGGGCGAGGCCACGCCGGTGCGCCTGGAGAATGAGGACGATCCGCTCACGCGCTACGAGCTGCAGTCGGGACTGACGGACTCGGACGGTGCGCCCTATCCCACCCACCTCGCGAGCTTTGCGAGCGAGCAGGCCGAGTACAGCCTCGATGGCCACAACGAGCTGCGCGTGCCGCTCACCTGGAGTGAGGCGGGAGTGAGCGTCACCAAGACCCTCGTGTTCCATCGCGGGGCGTACCGCATCGACGTGCAGTACGAGGTGCACAACGGCGGCAACGCGCCCTGGCCCGCGCGCCCGTACGCGCAGATCCTGCGCGATGATCCGCCCACCAAGCGCTCGATGTTCAATGTCGAGAGTTACGCCTTCCACGGTCCGGCGATTTACGACGGCACCAAGTACCGCAAGCTCGACACCACCGACGCGCAGGACAGCCACCTGTCCCTCGAGGTGCGCGACGGCTGGCTCGCCGCCCTGCAGCACCACTTCGTCAGCGCGATCGTGCCGCCGCGCGGCGCGCCCTGGCGCTACACGCTCGGTGTATCCGGGAATGAGTACCTGCTGTCGGCCACCGGCCCGGCGCAGGTGGTCGCGCCCGGCGCCACGGCGCAATTCAGCGAGTCGCTATTCGTGGGCCCCAAGCTCCAGGGGCAGCTCGAGGCCACCGCGCCGGAGCTCGGCCGGGTGGCGGACTACGGGCGGCTGTGGTTCCTGTCGATGCCGCTGTTCTGGGTGCTCGCCAAGGTGCACGGTCTCACCGGCAACTGGGGCGTGGCGATCATCCTGGTCACCTTCCTGCTCAAGCTCGTGTTCTATCCGCTGTCGGAAGCGAGCGGCCGCTCGATGGCGAAGATGAAGACCATGCAGCCGCGCATCAAGAACCTGCAGGAGACCTACAAGGACGACCGCGAGAAGCTCGGCCGCGCGATGATGGAGCTGTATCAGCGCGAGAAGATCAACCCGGTCGCCGGCTGTCTGCCGATCGTGATCCAGATCCCCGTGTTCCTGGCGTTCTACTGGGTGCTGCTCGAGAGCGTCGAGATGCGCCAGGCGCCGTTCGCGCTGTGGATCCACGATCTGTCCTCGCGCGATCCGCTGTTCATCCTGCCGGGGATCATGGCGGTGGCGATGTTCGTGCAGTACAAGCTCAATCCCGCGCCGCCCGACCCGGTGCAGGCGAAAGTCTTCATGATCATGCCGATCGCCATGTCGGCCACGTTCGCGTTTTTCCCGGCGGGCCTGGTGCTCTACTGGGTGACGAACACCGTGCTGTCGATCGCCCAGCAATGGAACATCAACCGCCGCATCGAGGCGGCCGCGGCGGCGCGCAGAACCTGATGCGGGCGCCGCGCGGCCCGTGCCGCGCCCGGGCGCGCCGCTTCCTTTCCGGGTGTCTCCGGCGGTAGCCTGCTCACGGCCGACCATATGACGCGTACGGACACCATCGTGGCCGCAGCGACGCCTCCGGGACGAGGCGGCGTAGGCATCGTACGCATCTCCGGCCCCAAGGTGCCGGAAGTGGCGGCGGTCATGCTCGGTGAGCTGCCGCAGGCACGCCACGCGACCCTGGCGCGCTTCCTCGACGCGCGGCAGGAAGCGATCGACGCAGGCCTGGCGCTGTTCTTTCCGGCGCCGCATTCCTACACCGGCGAGCACGTCCTCGAGCTGCACGGCCACGGCGGGCCGGTGGTGCTGGAGGCGCTGGTGGCGCGGGCGGTGGAGCTCGGCGCGCGCCGCGCCCTCGCCGGGGAATTCACCCAGCGCGCCTTCCTCAACGACAAGCTCGATCTGGCGCAGGCCGAAGCCGTCGCCGATCTCATCGACGCGGGCTCACGCGAGGCGCTGCGCGCCGCCATGCGCTCTCTACAGGGGGAGTTCTCCGCCATGGTGCGCGGGCTCACGGAGGCGGTGATCGAGCTGCGCAGCTACGTCGAGGCGGCGATCGACTTTCCGGAGGAGGAAATCGACTTCCTCGCCGACCACGAGCTCGGCGCGCGCTTCGAGGCGGTGCGCGAGCATTTCGACGGCGTGCTCGAGAGTGCGCGCACCGGAAGGCTGCTGCGCGAGGGCATGACGGTGGTCATCGCCGGCCGGCCCAACGCCGGCAAGTCGAGCCTGCTCAACCGGCTCGCCGGCTACGATGCGGCGATCGTCACCGCGCTCCCCGGCACCACGCGCGATGTGGTGCGCGAGCGTATCCATCTCGACGGTATGCCGCTGCACGTGCTGGACACCGCGGGTCTGCGCGAGGGGGGCGATCTGGTCGAGGAGGAAGGCATGCGGCGCGCGCAGGCCGAGATGCAGCGCGCCGATCGCGTGCTGTTCGTCATCGACACGGTGGAGGACCCCGACGCCACGGCCTTTCGCGACGAGCGCGCGCGGCTGCCGGCGGATGTCCCGGTCACGCTGGTGTTCAACAAGTGCGACCTCGCCGTCGGCCTGCCGGTCGCCGACACGCTCACCCGCCCGCCGCACATCACCATCTCGGCGCTCACCGGGCAGGGGCTCCCTGACCTGCGCGCGCATCTGAAGCAATGCATGGGGTACCAGAGCGTGGATGCCGGGACGATCAGCGCCCGCCGCCGGCACCTGGAGGCGCTGGCGCTGGCGCGACAGCACACCGAAGAAGCCGCGCGCCAGCTCACCGAGCGGCGCGCCGGAGAGCTGGTCGCCGAGGAGCTGCGAGCGGCGCAGCAGGCCTTGAGCGAGATCACCGGCGAGTTCACCTCGGAGGATCTGCTGGGGAGGATTTTCGCCGGGTTCTGCATCGGCAAGTGACGGCTGCGCGCAGCCCTGTTTAGCTGCGCGCTGCCAGGCAGAGCATTCGCCACAGCTTGGATTCGTCACAGGTTGGAAACACAATAACAACTCTGAGCGGCCAGGGACGGCGTTCACCGCAAGCCCTTTCTGCGTCGCTTGGTGTTCGACAAGCACAACTCAGGGAGGATGTGAAATGACAAGCTCGAGCTACGTGCAAACACTGACGGCGGCGGCGCTCATCGGTTGCCTCGCCGCCGCCAGCCCGCTGGCGGCGGATGACAGCCTCACCGAAAATCCCTTCGCGCCCGCCTACGGTCACGCCTACCGCCACGGCGCGGTGCCCACTCGCGAGGCGCTGCAGCGCATGCGCGCATGGGAGGCTGCCCGGCAGGCAGCGCCAATCCTCAACCTCCCCGGCCTTAACACCCTTTCCTACGGGGGCGGGATCGACGGTATCGGTGTGACCAGCGGCACCCCGAAGGTCTACCTGGTGTTCTACGGCAGCCAGTGGACGAGCGGCGGGGATCCCAATGGTGCGGCCACCTACCTGCAGAACCTGTTCCGCGGGATCGGTACCGGCGGTGAGATGTGGTCGGGCACCATGACCCAGTACTGCGACGGCCCGACCGTGCCGGCCGGCGCCACCACCTGCAATCCGAGCAGCACGCCGCACGTGGGCTACCCCAGCGCGGGCGCCCTGGCGGGAGTGTGGTTCGATACGGCGGCCCCGTCGCCCGCCAGTGCGACCGCGGCGCAACTGGCGCAGGAGGCGATCAACGCTGCCGCCCACTTCGGCAACACCACGCCGGGAGGCAACCGCTACGCGCAATACGTGGTGGTGTCGCCGACGGGGACCCATCCTGACGGCTTCAACACCCCGACCTCGAATTTCTGCGCCTGGCACAACTACACCACCTCCTCCTACGGTGATATCGCCTACACCAACATGCCGTACGTGACCGACCTGGGCGCCAGCTGCGGCCAGAACTTCGTCAACAGCGGCTCCGCGGGCCTGCTCGATGGCTTCTCCATCGTGAACGGCCATGAGTACGCCGAGACGCTGACCGATCAGAATCCAGGCGGCGGCTGGACTTCCATCACGGGCCAGGAGAATGGCGATGAATGTGCCTGGATCAGCTCCGGCCAGGGAGCGGCCGCGAACGTGAGCATGGGCAATGGCGCGTACGCCATGCAGAGCACCTGGTCCAACGACACCAACGAGTGCGACATCTCGCACGCAATCCTGTAGAGCTCTGCCGTTGGCGATACCGAAGGGCCGCCGCGCGCGGCCCTTCTTTTACGGCTGCTCTGGCGGCGGCGCGCTTGCCGCGGCGCGGCCCTTGAGCGCCAGGTCCTTGCTGTACACGACATTCATGACGTTGTCGTACCAGCCCAGAACTTGCGGCTTCACCAGGTGCTTGTTGACGTAGAAGTACAGCGGCAGCAGCGGGTGATCGCGCAGCATGAGCCGCTCGGCCTGCTCGAGCAGCGCGCGCCGCTGTGTCGGGTCGGTTTCGGCCGCGGCGCGCTTGAGCAGCGCGTCGTAGGCCGCGCTCGCGTAGTGCGGCAGGTTCACGCCGAAGTCGCTCTTCAGGTACTGCGCGAAGGTGTAGGCGTCGTTGTAGTCGCCCACCCAGCTCGAGCGGAACATCTCCACATCGCCGCGATCGATGTCCTGCAGGAGCGACTTGAACTCCACCTGCGTCAGGCGCACCTCGGCCCCCAGGGCCTCCTTCCACATGGAGGCGATCGCGACGGCGAGCTTGGTGTGCACTTCGCCGGAGTTGTAGCGCAGCTCGAAGCTGAGCGGCTTCTCGGGTGAGTAGCCGGCCTCGCGGTACAGGCGCTGTGCTTCGGTCACGCGCGCCGCCATGGGCTCGCCCCGATAGTCGAAGGACTGCGCGCTGTAGTGGTCGGTCCCCGGCGGCACCCAGCCGTAGGCGGGCAGCTCACCCACCCGCAGTACCCGCTGCGCGAGCATCTCGCGGTCGATGACCAGTGACAGCGCCCGGCGCAGCTTGGGTGAGTCGCGGAAGGGGGCGCGCCTCAGGTTGAAGCCGTAGTAGTAGGTGGTGAGCTGCGGTGAGACGTGCAGCTGATCGGCGAGGTTGGCCTTGATCCAGTCGAACTGCCCGCGCGGTACCACGAACGTGACCTGCAGCTCGCCGCCGCGGTAGCGGGTGAGCTCGGCGTTTTCATCCGGGATCAGCAGGTACTTCACCGCATCGAGCCGCGTCGCGGCGTTGTTCCAGTAGTAGCGGTTGCGGGTGGCGAGGACGTAGGAGCCCTGCACCCATTCGTTGAGGACGAAGGCGCCGTTGCAGATCATCACTCCGGGCCGCGCAAAGCCATCCGGGTGGGCGGCGAGCGTCGGCCGGTGCACCGGACAGGCGCTCGGATGCGACAGCAGGGTCGGCAGATACGGCGCCGGCGTCGCGAGCGTGACGACCACGGTTGCATCATCCGGCGCGGCCACGCCCAGGGCCTGCGGCGGCTTGCGGCCGGCGACGATCTCGCCCGCGTTCGCGATGACGTCGATGTACTGCGCATAGCCCGAGGCGGTGGCGGGGTCCACCAGGCGCCGCAGTCCGGCCACAAAATCCGCCGCGACCACCGGCTCCCCGTTCGACCAGCGCGCCTCGCGACGCAGCTTGAACACATAGATCCTGCCGTCGGTGCTCACGCCCCAGGTGCTCGCCACCCCCGGCGCCACGGCCGCATTGCGGTCGAGCGTGGTGAGGCCCTCGCACAGATCGCGCACGATGCTCTGCGCCTCGAAGCCGCGCGCCTTCTGAGGATCGAGGGAGTCCGGATCGGGTCCGCCGCCGCGCACCAGGATGGCCGCCTGCGGCGCGGCGCCTGGGCCTGCGGGCCCCTCCTCGTGCGAGCGCGAACAGCCGGCGAGGCAGGCGAGCAGCGTCGCGGCAAGCTGGGCAACGGCGGCGGCAGCAAGCGCGGCGCGCCGTGTGCTCATGCCGGGCGCGTGCGGCTCGAGTTGATCTGCCCGCGCAGCTGCTGCGTCGCCGCGCGCGCCGCGCTGGCGAAGTCCTCGCCCGAGGAGGCGTACAGGATGGCGCGCGAGGAGCTGATGATGAGACCGGTGCCGCGCGCGGTCTGGCCGTTCTGCACCACCTGCGCCACGTCGCCCCGCTGCGCTCCGACCCCGGGCACGAGCAGCGGCATGTTGCCCACCAGCGCTCGCACCTCGGCGAGATCGCCCGGGTAGGTGGCGCCCACGACCAACAGACAGTTGCCCCGGGAATTCCAGCGCTGGGCGGCCAGCTCCGCGACCACCTGGTAGAGCTTGCGTGTGCCGATCAGGCGGTCCTGCAGGTCGCGCGCCCCGGGATTGGACGTGCGGCACAGGATCACGACGCCCTTGTCCGCGTGGCGAAGGAACGGCTCGAGAGAGTCACCGCCCAGATAGGGGTTGACCGTGACGGCATCCGCGCCATAGCGCTCGAACGCCTCGATGGCGTAGCGCTCGGCCGTGTTGCCCACATCGCCGCGCTTGGCGTCGAGAATCACCGGCACGCCCGGATGCCTCTTGTGGATGTACTCGATGGTGCGCTCGAGCTGATCCTCGGCCTCGCAGGCGGCGTAGTGCGCGAACTGCGGCTTGTACGCGCACACCAGATCCGCGGTGGCGTCGATGATGGCCTTGTTGAACTGGAAGATCGGCGAGGGTTCGGCGGCAATATGCCGCGGGAAGCGCTCGAGGTCCGGGTCGAGCCCCACGCACGCGAGCGAGTCGCTTCTCTCCCAGGCGCGCGTGAGCTGCTCGACGAAGCCGCTCATGCGACCCGTGTGCGCCCGCCGCCGCCGCGCTTCTTCAGGTGCACCAGCAGGATCGACACCGCCACCGGCGTCACGCCCGGGATGCGGCTCGCCTGGCCGAGCGTCGCCGGCCGCACCTCGAGGAGCCGCTGTCGCACCTCGTGCGACAGGCCCGCCAGAAGCGTGTAGTCGAGGTCGGCGGGCAGCACGGTCTCCTCGTTTCCGCGGGCGCGCTCGATGTCGTCCTGCTGCCGTTCGATGTAGCCCGCGTACTTGGCGCGCACCTCGACCTGGGCGCGCACCTGCGTCGCCAGACGCTCGTCGATTGCGCCCTCACCGTCCCCGGCGCCCGTCACGGCTCCGGCCGGCGCCCCGGCAATCTCCAGCAGCGCCTCGTAGCTCACTCCCGGGCGCCTCAGCAGCTCGAACGCGGACGCGTCGCGCGCGAGCGGCGCACCCAGCACGCGCAGCGCCCACGGCGCCGGCACGTCCGCCGGCTGCACGCGCAGGGCCTTGAGGCGCGCGACCTCGTGATCGGACATGCGCCGCTTCGCCTCCAGCAGCGCCCAGCGCTCATCGTCGACGAGCCCGAGCTCGCGTCCCGCGGGCGTGAGGCGCAGGTCCGCGTTGTCCTCGCGCAGCAGCAGGCGGTGTTCGGCACGGCTGGTGAACATGCGGTACGGCTCGCGCGTGCCGCGCGTCACCAGGTCATCGATGAGCACTCCGAGGTAGGCCTCGCTGCGCTTCGGTACCCAGGGCTCGCGATCCCTCACGGCGAGCGCGGCATTGATGCCGGCGATGAGGCCCTGCGCGGCGGCTTCCTCGTAGCCGGTGGTGCCGTTGATCTGGCCGGCGAAGTACAGGCCGGCGAGCGCGCGGGTCTCGAGCGAAGCCTTGAGCTCGCGCGGGTCGAAGAAGTCGTATTCGATGGCATAACCGGGCCGTGTGAGGTGCGCGTTCTCGAAGCCGCGGATGGTGCGCACGAACTCGCACTGCACGTCGAAAGGGAGGCTGGTGGAGATGCCGTTCGGGTAGACCTCGTGAGTGTTCAGTCCCTCCGGCTCGACGAAGATCTGGTGCGAGGGCTTGTCGGCGAAGCGCACCACCTTGTCCTCGACCGAGGGGCAGTAGCGTGGCCCGACACCTTCGATAACGCCGGTGAACATCGGGGAGCGGTCGGTAGCCGCACGGATGATGTCGTGGGTTCGCTCGTTTGTCTTTGTAATGAAACAATCCACTTGTCTTGGATGTTCATTAACGCGTCCGAGGAACGAAAACACCGGGGTGGGGTCATCCCCCGGCTGAGCCGCCATGACCGACCAGTCAAGGCTGCGCCCGTCGATCCGCGGAGGGGTCCCGGTCTTCAGTCTCCCCACGCGCAGGGCCAGCTCGCGCAGCCGCGCCGCGAGCCGGTTGGAGGGTGCATCACCGGCCCGGCCGCCGGGGTAGTTGACGAGGCCGACGTGCATGCGTCCGGCGAGGAAAGTGCCCACGGTCAGCACCACCGCCGGGGCTTCGAAGCGGATGCCCGTGACCGTGACCGCACCGCGCACCCGGTTGCTCTCGACGATGAGGTCGGCCACCTCCTGCTGGAAGAGCGCGAGATTCGGCTGGTTCTCGAGCAGGCTCCGGATGGCCTGCTTGTAGAGCTGCCGGTCGGCCTGGGCGCGGGTGGCGCGCACCGCCGGCCCCTTGCTGGCATTGAGCGTGCGGAACTGGATGCCGGCGCGGTCCGCCGCCCGCGCCATGGCGCCGCCGAGCGCGTCGATCTCGCGCACCAGATGTCCCTTGCCGATCCCGCCGATGGCGGGATTGCAGCTCATCTGCCCCAGGGTCTCGATGCTCTGGGTGAGGAGCAGCGTGCGCGCTCCCATGCGTGCGGCGGCGAGGGCCGCCTCGGTGCCGGCGTGGCCGCCGCCGATGACAATGACGTCGTAGGCGAATCGCTGCTGGGGACTCATGGCATGCACGGCTTCAGGGCGGCGCGGGACGCGTATTGTAGGGCCGCAAACCCCACGAACAAGTGCGCGCCTTGCCTTATGCTCTC
>DATKEZ010000059.1:0-1736 GCA_035511775.1 Steroidobacteraceae bacterium
CAGCGCGACCGCTTCCGGCGCGCCGCCGATCATCAGGCAGTAGCCCTGCTCGAACCCGAGCACCCCGCCGCTGGTGCCGACGTCGAGGTAGCGGATGCCCGCCGCCTCGAGCTCCCCGGCGCGGCGGATGTCGTCGTGATAGTTGGAATTGCCCCCATCGACGAGGACATCGCCCGCGGCGAGGAGCGGACGCAGCTGCGCGAGCACCGCATCGACGAGCGCCGCCGGCACCATGATCCACACGGCGCGCGGCGGGGAGAGCAGGCGCACCAGCTCCTGGAGCGAGTGCGCCGCCTGCGCCCCGTACGCCGCCACCGCCTGCACGGCGTCGGGCTTGGGATCGTAAGCCACGCACTCGTGGCCACCCTGCAGCAGGCGCCGCACCATGTTGGCGCCCATGCGCCCGAGCCCGATCATTCCGATCCGCATCGCCCGCCTCCAAAATAGCTTCCAGCGCAGCCGGCGAAAATCACGCCTTTCGCCGGCGGCAATCAGGCTAATGTCCGCCGAAATCGCTTCCTTCAGCGCAGCCGGCAAAAACCACGCTTTTTGCCGGCGGCAAACCTGCTGATGTCTGACGAAATCGCTTCCTGCGATTTCGTCCAATTAAATCAGTTCGGCACCCGCCGGATCTGCGCTCCGAGCTGCGCCAGCTTCTCCTCGATCGCTTCGTAGCCGCGATCGATGTGGTAGATGCGCTCGACGTCGGTACGTCCCTCGGCGATGAGCCCGGCTAGCACCAGGCTCGCCGAGGCGCGCAGATCGGTCGCCATTACCGGCGCCGCGGTCAGCTTCGCGACGCCGTGAATGATGGCGGTGTTGCCTTCCAGGCGAATCTCCGCTCCCATGCGCCGCATCTCCAGCATGTGCATGAAGCGGTTCTCGAAGATCGTCTCGGTGATGGTGCCGACACCGGCGGCCACCGTGTTGAGCGCGGCGAACTGCGCCTGCATGTCGGTCGGAAATGCGGGGTACGGGGCGGTGCGCACGTCGACCGCCTTCAAGGTCCGCCCGCGCATGTCCACCTCGACCCAGTTCTCGCCCACACCCACCTTGGCGCCCGCCTCCTCGAGCTTGGCCAGTACCGCATCCAGGTGCTCGGGGCGCGTGCTCTTGATGCGCACGTGACCGCGGGTGATCGCGCCGGCGACCAGATAGGTACCGCTCTCGATGCGATCCGGCAGCACCTCGTACGTCGTGCCGCGCAGCCGCCGCACGCCCTGCACGACGATCTTGTCGCTGCCCGCGCCGCGGATGTCGGCGCCCATCGCGATGAGGAAGTTGGCGAGGTCCACGACCTCGGGCTCGCGCGCGGCGTTCTCGATGATCGTCTCACCCTCGGCGAGCGTCGCCGCCATCATCAGATTCTCGGTGCCGGTGACCGTCACCGTGTCGAGCACCAGCCGCGCCCCTTTAAGGCGTGAGGCGCGGGCGCGGATGTAGCCGCCCTCGATGGTGATGTCAGCGCCCATCGCCTGCAGCCCGGCGACGTGGATGTTCACCGGGCGTGCGCCGATGGCGCAGCCCCCCGGCAAGGACACGTCGGCGTGCCCGTAGCGCGCCACCAGGGGTCCCAGCACCAGGATGGAGGCACGCATGGTCTTCACCAGGTCGTAGGGCGCGAAGCACTCGCGCACCGTCGAGCCGTCCACCTCGATGCGCATGCGCTCGTCGATGGTGACGGTGGCGCCCATCCTGCCGAGCAGCTCCACCGTGGTGGTGACGTCCTTCAGATG
>DATKEZ010000060.1:0-1770 GCA_035511775.1 Steroidobacteraceae bacterium
ACGAGCTTGTTGGGAGCGACCCCGACCGAGGCGGTGAGACCGGTGCGCTCGCGAATGCGCCGCTTGATGAGCTGCGCGATATCGACGGCGCCCCCGAGCAGCTCCTGACTGGCGCTGACATCGAGAAACGCCTCATCGAGCGACAGCCCCTGCACCAGGGGGGTGATCTCGTGGAACACGCCGAACACCACGCTCGAGACCTCCTGGTAGCGCTGCATCCGCGGCCGCACGCAGATCGCCTGCGGGCACAGCCGCAGCGCCGTGCGCACGGGCATGGCGGAGTGCACACCGAAACGGCGCACGGCGTAGCTCGCGGCCGCCACCACGCCGCGGCCGCCGTCCCAGCCGACGATGAGCGGCTTGCCGGCGAGCCGCGGGTCGTCGTGCTCCTCGACGGACGCGTAGAACGCATCCATGTCGACGTGCAGGACCGCGCGCGTCATGGTGTCAGATCCGCTACCGGAGTCTCCGAGTGCGCTGCCCTGGCCGGCGGCTCAGGGCGTTACCGTGATGGTGATTTTCTTCGAGATCACCGGCGGATTATGCGGCACGTGGTTCTGGTCGCCGAGGAGCAGCTGCAGCGTGTGCTTGCCGGGGCTCAGGGGGACCGAGGTCTCGGTCTGGCCCTTGCCGAAGTGCTTGACGTTGTCAGTTGCGGGGAGTGGCGCGCCCATGTTGGCGGGCGGATCGGTGTCGATCAGCAGATGATGATGTCCGGTGTTCTCGAACTTGATCCCGGCGGGCGCAACGCCCATTACCTTGTTGAGCCCGAACTGCACCAGCACCGGGCTCTTGACCTTCCCGCCATCCTTCGGGCTGATGATGTAGACCTCGGCGCCGGGGGGTGAGGGGGTGCGCTCGAGCGCGACCGCGGGCGTCTGGGCCCAGCTAAGCGGCGCGGCGACAAGCGATGCGGCGAGAGTGAGTGCAGCAAGGATGAACGTACGCATCATGATCTCCTTCACAGTGAGAGTCCGCTGTACGCGATGGTGAGCGCGAGCATCAGCGCACCGCTCACCAGGTAGAAGAAACTCAGCACCACGAGCTTGCCCGACGTGAGCCAGCGGCCCTGCCCGTAAACCACGCGCATGGAACGATACACGTACCAGGGGATGTATAGGCAGAGCGCGAAGCGTACCCAGGATGCGGCCCAGGGCAGGAGCGCCGACACCCCCGCCGCCAGCAGCAGCAGCAGGAACCCGAACGCGTGGTTGTGCACGAACAGCAGCAGGTGCTCGACGTAGTAATGCCGCGGCCACCAGTACACGAGCATCATGCCGGCCGCGAGCAGCGGCAGAAACAGGAACATCGCCCGCGGCAGGTTGTGCAGGAACGCATCGCGCACCGAGCGCCCGTCATCCAGCACCACCAGGCGACAGGCGTGGGTTACCCGACGCAAAATCAAGTCTTGCCAGGGACCCTGATGGCCGAGATCCGGACACACGCGCTCGGCCCGCTGCTGCGGGGACTCGTCGGGCTGCGCTGCAGCCATGGGGCCATACTCGTGCCGCCCGGGAGCAACCGCAGCACCGCTGGCGGCGCTGCGCGGCGCATCCAGATGAAGGACGGTCATCTTCTGGTTCGTGGCGCTGAACCAGATGAAGAACACTACCGACAGCACCAGGTACAGCCGCACCGGCGGCAGGTAGCGCGCACGCCGCCCGGAGAGGAACTCGCGCGTCAGGTATCCGGGCTTGAAGAGCAGCGCATTCAGCGTCCGCCACAGCCTCGAATCCGCGTGAGTGAGATCCTCGCAGGCCACCTTCGTGA
>DATKEZ010000061.1:0-4251 GCA_035511775.1 Steroidobacteraceae bacterium
CAGGCCGCCGGCAGCTCGGCGATGCGACCCGGGCCCGCCCACACGGTGGTGGGGTAGTTCCAATTTGCTTGCAGAATTGCGCTCACGTGCTCACCCGCAGGTGGAATGATTTGGGCCGCGTCAGGTGCTCGTATCCGACTATTGAGAGCGTACAGCCACGGCCCGAATCCTTGACACCAACCCAGGCGAGGGCCGGGTCCAGATAGTCGCAGCGATTCATGAACCAGGTGCCGGTCTGCACCTGCTCGCCGAGCGTAACCGCTGCGACCTCATCGCGCGTCCAGACGGCCGCGGTGAGTCCGAAGGGGCTGTCGTTCATCTGCGCCACGGCTTCGGCGTCCGAGCGCACTTTCATGACGCCGGCGACCGGTCCGAAGATCTCCTCACGCATGACCGAGGAACCGGCCGGGGCGTCCAGGAGCAACTGCGGTGCCAGATAGGGCGTACCGGCTTTGCTGTGGGGGAAGTCGCGCTCCTCGATCACCGGCCGTGCGCCGGCCTCGATGGCCGCGCGCACCTGCGCGCGTACCCCGTCCGCCGCTGCGGTGCGCACCACCGGGCCGAGCGTGGTCTGCGGATCCAGCGGATCGCCGAGCCGGTACTGTTGAATGAGCTCGATGCAGCCGCGCGTGAAGCGATCATAGACGCTCTCGTGAACGTAGATACGCTGCAGCCCACAGCAGGACTGACCGGAGTTGAAGTAGGCGCCGTCCACGATGTTCTCAATGGCATGTGGCAGATCGGCATCGTGACGCACATAGACAGGGTCGCAGCCGCCGAGCTCCAGCCCCACGCCGATGAAACGCTCGGCAGCGACGCGTTGTACGGCCCGGCCCCCGGCCACTGAACCGGTGAAGGCCACGAAGTCGATGCGCGGATCGCGGATGATCCGCTCAGTCTCGGCGTGCCCCAGGTGCAGCACCTGGAAGAGGCCGGGCGGCAGCCCCGCGGCGGCGAAGCACTCGGCGAAGATTTCCGCGCACAGCGGCGTCTGTGCCGAGTGCTTCAGCACCACGGCGTTGCCGGCCATCAGCGCCGGCACCACGCTGTTCACGGCGATCAGGTACGGATAGTTCCAGGCCGCCACGGTAAACACCACGCCGAGCGGCTCGCGCCGTACGAAGCGCCGAAAGCCCGACTTCGGTCCCGGATCCATATCGGCGAGCGCCGTGGGGGCGATGCCCGTCATGTAGCGGGCGCGCTCGAGCGTGCCGCGCACCTCACTCGGGGCGAAACGTATCGGCCGACCCATCTGCCAGCTTAAGCCCGTGGCGATCGCCGCGCCGCGCCGCTCGAACTCGCCGCAGAAGCGCCCGATGAGGGCAGCTCGCTCGGTAATCGGCACTTCGCGCCACTGCGGCTGCGCCGCACGCGCGCGCTGCAGGGTCTGCTCGATTTGCGCAACCGTGGCGGCCGTGCGCTCCGCATACACACTGCCGTCGACGGGGGAAATGGTCCTTATGCTCATCAGATGATCTCGAAATACCGCGCCAGCTCCCAGTCAGTCACCGCGCGGCGGAATTCGCGTTCCTCCCACTCCCGGCTGGCGGCGAAGTGGCTCACGAACGGCGCCCCGAACAGCTCCTGGGCGGCTTTGGAGTGGGCGAGGCGCTCAGCCGCCTCACTGAGTGTGCGAGGCAGCTGGCGCCTGGCGGGGAGCTTGCGGTCATAGGCATTGCCGGTGATCGGCTCATCGGGCTCGATACGGTGTTCGATGCCCCACAGGCCTGAGCCGATGGCCACGGCAATGGCCAGATAGGGGTTAATGTCCGCGGCCGCGATGCGGTACTCCACGCGCTGGCTCTTGGGACCGCCCTGGATCACCCGCAATGCGCAGGTGCGATTCTCGACACCCCAGGTGGCACTGGTGGGCGCCCAGTAGCCCGGCACCAGGCGCGAGTAGCTGTTGACGGTAGAGGCGACCATCGCGAGCAGCTCTGGCATCAGCGCCTGCTGGCCCCCGACGAACCAGCGCATCTCCTCGGACATGGTATGCGAGCCCGCCTGAGAGTAGAACACGGACGATCCGTCCTTGCGCGCCAGTGAAATATGCAGGTGGCCGCTCTGACCGGGCAGCTGCTGCGACCACTTCGCCATGAACGTCGCCATCAGGCCGCGGCGCTGGGCGAGCACCTTCACGAAGGTCTTGAAGAGCGCTGCACGGTCGGCTGCCTCCAGCGCCTCGGTGTAATGCAGCGCCGCCTCGATGACGCCCGGTCCGGTCTCGGCATGCAGACCTTCGATCGGCATGCGCATGTCGGCCGCCATCTGCAGCAATGCCTGGTAAAGCTCGGTGTGTACCGAGCTGCGCAGGACGGAGTAGCCGAAGTAACCCGGAGTCAGACTGCTCAGGCCGCGGTAGTTTTTCTCCCGCACGCTCGCGGGTGTCTCGCTGAACAGGAAGAACTCGTATTCCGCCGCAGCCGCTGCCCCGTAGCCCATGCTCGCCGCACGCTGCAGCACCCGGCGCAGCGTCGCCCGCGGGCACACCTCTTCAGCGGTGCCGGCGAACTCGCCGAGAAACAGCAGCATGTTGCCCTCGAACGGCAGCGCCCGGCAGGTTTCCGGAAGCAGCCGCACCGCGGCATCGGGAAAGGCTGTGTGCCAGCCGGTGAAGGTGATGTTGTCGTACTGCTGGTCGTTGGAATCCCACCCCAGCACGACATCGCAGAATCCCATGCCCTTGTCGAGTGCCGAGAGGAACTTCTGGCGATCGATGTACTTGCCGCGCAGGATCCCGTCATTGTCGAAGACGCCGACCTTGACGTGCTGCAGGCCGCGCTCCTCGACTATCGCCCGGGCCTGCGCACTGGTGCGCACGTCTTCTGGTTGCATGGAGGCAAACTCCTTGAGCGGGTCAGCCGCATTGTCGCCGTGGTAGCGAGTGCAACGCTACTGCGGCGGCGGCACCGCGGCGCGCGCATTCAGCACGTACAGGTAGCCGGCGCCGAGTGCGGCGAGCGCACTGACACCGGCGAGAGTGATGAACACGCCTCCCCAGCCAAACGCGACCGCGAGTCTCGCCATGACGGTGCCGGCGAGAACGCCGCCCATATAGCCGGTGCCATCGACCAGGCCGGAGGCCGCGGCGCCGGCCTGCTTGCCGCCGAAATCGAGGGCGAAGGCACCCGGCAGGAAGGCGTAGGGTCCGAGCAGGCAGAACGCCACGAGCCCGATCACCGCCACCGGCAGCACCACCCCGGCCGAGCCCGGCCGCAGCGAGGTGAGGATCAGGAGCGCCACGGCGGTTGCGGTGAGACCCAGGACCAACAGCAGCGAGCGGGCATTGGGTCCCAGACGGTCGCTGGCCCAGCCGGCGAGCAGGACCGAGACCGCTCCGACCCCGGGGAAGATAGCCGACAAGCCGGCGGAGTGACTCACGCTGTAGCCGAGGAAGTCGCGCAGGTACACCGGTGTCCAGGTATTGAAGGTCTCGCGCACCATGGTAGCGGCGAAACTCAGCAGACAGACCACCAGGAAGGCGCGGCTGCGCAACAGCGGCAGCACCAGTGCCAGGAAATTCCTCGGGCCCGATTGTGCTCCGCCAAACACGTTGCGCGGGTTCGCCACCGCTTCCGGGTGGCCCTCGTCGGTGCGCGACTCGCGCAGGAACAGCAGGTTGGCGAGAAACATGAAGCCCGCCACGCTCGCCCCGAACACGAACAGCGCGCGCCAGCCGACCCCGTGCTCGAGCAGCAGCCCCATGCTCTGGCGCGCGGCCGCGTCGCCGAGCAGATAGCTGCAGGTGAGGATCGCGGCCACCGTGCCGTAGCGGGAATAGTGGAACCACTTGGAGGAGACCTTGATGAGTGCCGACCAACCGATCGACTGCGTCAGTCGGTTGCCGACCCACGCGAGGGTGAACATCGGCAGCGCGGAGCTGGAGGCGAACAGCAGCGTAAAAGCCGCGGCGCCGCCGGTGGCGATGAGCAGGTTGCGCTTGCCGCCCCAATAGTCCCCGAGGCCGGTGAGAAACCATTTGCCCAACGCATAGGCGAGCACGCCCCAGGAGGCCATCGAGCCGATGCTGACCATGGCGTCGGCGTGACTGATGCCGCGTCGCGCGAGCTCATCGAGCAGCAGCGGCGTCGCGACCGACAGGTTCGAGCGGCAGAAGTAACAGGATGCGTAGCCCAGGAACAGGAGCAGCAGTATGCGGCACTGCGCGAAGCGCAGTGCGCGCGTGCTGGGCGTGGCGGTGCCGGCCGCGGTCGCCGCGATTACGGTAGCCACGGCAGCGAGTAGGTCTTG
>DATKEZ010000062.1:0-2101 GCA_035511775.1 Steroidobacteraceae bacterium
CACCGCTTCGCCGCCGCCGATGCAGAGCGCGGCGATGCCTCGCCGTCCGCCGCGACGGCGCAGCGCATGGATCAGCGTGGTGAGAATGCGGGCACCGGTGGCCCCGATCGGGTGACCGAGGGCGCAGGCGCCGCCGTTCACGTTGACGCGCGCATGATCGATGTCGATATCCCGCATCGCTGCCATGCTGACGACCGCGAACGCCTCGTTGATCTCGTAGAGGTCCGCATCGTGCGGCCTCCAGTTGAGCTGCGTGAGCACCTTGCGGATAGCGCCGACGGGTGCGGTGGTGAACCATTCGGGCTCCTGCGCATGGCTCGCGTAGGCGAGGATGCGCGCGAGCGGCTTGAGGCCCCGCTCGGCTGCGATCTGCCCGCTCATCACGACGAGCGCCGCCGCCCCATCGGAAATCGAGGAGGAGCTGGCAGCCGTCACGGTGCCGTCCTTGCTGAAGGCGGGTTTCATGCTGGCGATCTTGCTCACATCGCAGGTGCCCGGTGTCTCATCGCGCGCGATGACGGTCTCGCCCTTGCGGCCCTTCACGGTCACCGGTGTCACCTCCACATCGAACTCGCCCGCCTGCAGCGCCTGCGTGGCGCGGCGCACCGATTCGGTGGCGAAGGCATCCTGCTGCTCGCGGCTGAAGTTGTAGCGGCTCGCGGTCGCATCCGCGAAGCAACCCATCGCCTTGCCGTCGAACGGGCTCTGCAGGCCATCCTTCATCATGTGATCGATGATCTCGCCGTGACCCATGCGATAGCCGGTGCGGGCTTTCGGCAGCAGGTACGGGGCGTTGCTCATCGACTCGAATCCGCCGGCGAGCACGATACTGGCGCCGCCCGCGCGTATCTGGTCGGCGGCCATCATCACCGCCTTCAACCCCGAGCCACACATCTTGTTGATGGTGGTGGCAGGGGCTGCGACCGGCACTCCGGCTCCGAGCGCCGCCTGCCGCGCAGGTGCCTGGCCGAGGTTCGCCGGCAACACGCAGCCCATGATGATCTCCTGCACGTCCGTGGCACTCACGGTCGCCGCTTCGAGGGCTGCCTTGATCGCGGCGCTGCCGAGCTGGACGGCGCTCAAGGGTGACAGGGCGCCGAGGAACGCGCCGATGGGCGTGCGCTTGGCGGATACGATGACGACATCTGAAGGGGACATGGCAGCCTCGCTTTGACTTCGTGTCAGCGCGCCAGGGAGCCGCGCACCCGCCGGCGGCGGGCACGGGCATCGATGCGGAGGGCGCCGCGGCGCGGACGCAGCCCCCCCTCGAAAATGGTGACGAACGCGGTCGCGATCTGCGTGCCGGTGAGCGACTGGTCCTCACGATACCAGTGCGCGATCCAGTTGAGGGCGCCGGCGAGGGCGAAGGCCGTCATCTTGGGGTCACATGGCTCGATGGAGCCGTCCTGGACGCCCTCGCGGATCAGCCGGCGGATTCCCTGGTCGACCTCGGACTTGAGGGACTTGATGTGTCGACTCATCGCGGGGGGGAGATCCTGATCCTCCGCCCGCACCATGCACCAGCCGAACTCCGAGGCGACCGCCTCGCCGTAATGACGCAGCACCGCATTCAACCGCTCGCGTGCCGGGACCTGGAGCTGCCGCACCTCGCGGAACGCGGCGCGGATCTGCTCGACGCCGGCCACGAAGCACTCGAACAGCAACTGCTCCTTGCTGGTCACGTAGTAGTACACGGTCGGCTTGGTGACCTCGAGGGCGGCGGCGATGTTATCGAGCGAGGTGTTGTGGTAGCCCTTGCGGTTGAACTCGCGTGCCGCGGCGCGGATGACCGCTTCGCGCTTGAGCTCGCGCTCGCGCAGCCGCTCGCGGCTGCCGCGCCAGGGCGAGGCGGCGGCAGGGGCGGTCTTGCCCGAAGGTGAGGGGCTGGTGCGACGGCTGTTCATGGCGGTGAGCGTATTATAGCGGCGCGGCGGCCGGGTGCGTCACGCTGCCACCGCGCCGGCAGCGCCCTTGGGGCTGCGTTGACTGGATCCCAAGGGCCGCATCATACTGGACAGTATAGCATTCCTACCGGTGGGTAAAGAAACAGGTACCAGAGCCCATGAACGCCCGTCTCGGCACTGACGCCGCGGCGGCCGGC
>DATKEZ010000063.1:0-8696 GCA_035511775.1 Steroidobacteraceae bacterium
GGTCTGAGCACCCAGTGCAGCAGCGCGGCCAGTGTCACCAGCAGCACCAGCATGAGTCCCGCGAACCAGCCGATCAGCTCGCGGCGGAAGCGCCACAGCTGCTCCTCATAGGGGCTGAGGCTGACGGCAACACTGAAGGTGATCGTGCGCTTGCCACTGGGGTCGTCCGCAAACTGGATCGCCCGGCTCTCGATGGCCACGCGGTCGTGGCCGAAGGCGGCATACACGAGATTTCGCTCTCCGGGCACGAGCAGTGAGCCGAAATCGCTGGTGGAGAGGCCGGCCGTCGAGGGCGAGCGCCACAGGTGCTGCTGCGAGTGGATCTCCGCGTACAGCCCCGAGCGCGGGGTCGCCAGCCGTGGATCGAGCGTATGCGGGGCCGGAGCGTAGCCGCCGTTGGGTTGCGGCTCGGCCGCCGCAATCATCGACACCATCTGCGAGTCGAGGAGCTCCTGCAGCGAGCGCTCCGAGAGCGCCCGGAAACCGGTGTCCAGCACCACCATCATCACGCCGAAGAACAACGCCAGCGGCACCGAGACCGAAACCAGCAGCCGCCGACTGAGCGAGTGCACGGTGGCGCGGCACCGGCCGCCTAAGAGGCGGCGTCGCGCGGCAGCGCGAAACGATAGCCCCGGCCGCGCAGCGTCTCGATGGGACGCAACTCGTCCTGCGGGTCGAGCTTGCGGCGCAGCCGCCCGACCAGTACTTCGATGACATTGCTGTCGCGTTCGAAGTCCTGGTCGTACAGGCGCTCGGTCAACTCGGTCTTGGAGATCACATCCCCGGCGCGCAGCATCAGGTGCTCGAGGATGCGGTACTCGAAGGTGGTGAGCTCCACGGGTGCGCCGCTCACTGCGACAGTCTGCGCGCGCGTGTCCAGCACCACCGCTCCGCAATTGAGCTGCGGGCTCGCCCAGCCGCCCGCCCGGCGCAGCAGCGCCTGCAGCCGCGCCAGCACTTCCTCGAAGTGAAAGGGCTTGGCGACGTAGTCATCCGCCCCCGCCTGCAGCCCCTCGACCTTGTCCTGCCAGTTGTCGCGCGCCGTGAGGATCAGGATCGGGTAGGTCTTGCGCGCCGCCCGTAGCCGGCGGATCACTTCCAGACCCGGAAGGCTCGGCAGCCCGAGGTCGATGACGGCGACATCCAGCGGGTATTCGAGCCCCGCAAACAGCCCCTCGTTGCCGTCGCGCGCCACGTCCACGGAAAAACCTGCGGCGGCCAGGCGCTCCTTGAGCGAGTCGCGCAGCGCCGCTTCGTCTTCGACCACCAGTACGCGCATGCCGCCCCCTTCAGTGCGCGGCTACTGCACCGACCCGTCGGAGGCATCCACGCGCACCGTCCAGACCTTGCCCGAGTCGTTGAGGAGCCTCAATACGTAGACGGTGCGCCCGTCGCCCTTCTGCGCCTCGGCTTTCACCACGCGCGCGTGAAAGCGCTCTTCAACCATCCTGACGGCCTGGTCCATCGAAACCGCCGCGCGCGCCACCACCGTACGGCCGGCCGGCTCCGCCGCCGCGGCGATTGCCGGGGCCACGTCGGCGCCCACCACGGGTAGCCATAAGATGAGGAGAGCAGCGCGCCACCCGTTCATGCGTCGCTCAAGCGTAACGCATTCGTGTGTTGCGCTGCGACTTTCGCCCACGCCTGTGCTGTTATGTTCAGGTGCCGTTCAGTTTTGCTTCGCGCCACAGGGCGTCCCACTCGGCCGCCGACAGGCGCTCGAGATCCAGGCCGCGCGCGTGCGCGAGTGATTCCATGGTGGCAAAACGCCGCTCGAACTTGCCATTCGCAGCCCGCAGCGCGGCTTCCGCGTCGAGCTTCAGGTGCCGGCTCCAGTTCACGATGGAAAACAGCAGATCCCCGAGCTCATCCGCGATCACTCCCGCCTCGCTCCCCGTCTCGCCCGCGGCGCCGGCGGCGGCGAGCGCGCCATCGATCTCGTGCAGTTCCTCCAGCACCTTGGCCCGCACCTCGCGCGCATCCGGCCAGTCAAAGCCCACGCGCGCCGCCCGGCGGCCCAGCTTCGCCGCGCGCACCAGCGCCGGCAGCGCCCGCGGAACGCCGGCCAGCACCGTACCCTCCCCCGCCGGACGAGCCCGCCCCGACGCGGCGCGCTCCTGCGCCTTTTGTTCCTCCCACGCGCGCACCAGTTCCTGGGGCGCGGGCGAGGTGCCCGCAAACACGTGCGGATGGCGGCGCACGAGCTTGTCGTGAATCGCGGTGGCGACTGCGGCGAAGTCGAACCAACCGCGCTCCTCGGCCATGCGGGCGTGAAACACCACCTGAAACAGCAGGTCACCGAGCTCATCGCGCAGCGCGTCGCGCTCGCCACGCTCGATGGCGTCGGCGACTTCGTAGGCCTCCTCGATGGTGTAAGGGGCGATGCTGCTGAAGGTCTGTTCGCGGTCCCAGGGACAGCCGCACTGCGGATCGCGCAGGCGCGCCATCAGCGCGAGCAGTGCGCCGAGGGCGCGTTCGGCGTCACTCATCGGCGGGTCCGACAGACAACCGATAGAGGGTGAGGAGCATCCCGGCGGTGGCACCCCAGATGTTGCGATCACCGAATGGGATCTCGCAGAACTCCACCTCCTCGCCGCTGATCGCGGCAGTGTGGCGGTGCCGGTGGTGATTGGCGGGATCGAACAGGTAATCGAGCGGCACCTCGAAGGTGTCCTGAACCTCCTGCGCATCGAGCAGCAGCTCGAAGCCCGGCTGCACCAGGGCCACCACCGGCGTGATGCGAAAGCCGCTGATCACGACGTGGTCCGGCAGGTAGCCGATTACCGACACGAAGCGCTCGGTGAGGCCGATCTCCTCGCGTGCCTCGCGTAGTGCCGCCGCCGAGGGGCTGCCGTCAGCGCTCTCGATGCGACCGCCCGGGAAACTGATCTGGCCGGCGTGATTGCGCAATTGCGTCGCGCGCTGCGTGAACAGCACCGTGAGCTCGGGCCGCTCCACCAGCGGTATGAGCACCGCGGCCGGCACCGGGTCCGGCGGCAACAGGCGCCGCTGCGCGGCAGTCATGGGCTCAAACATGCCCGGTACCAGCCAGTCCGACACCTCGTGTCGGGGCGTGGAGCCGGCGAGCCGCGTGCGGATGATCTGCGCCCAGTCGCGCTTCGCTGCGGCACCTGCCAACTCAGCCTCCGCCGCTGCTGCCGCCCTTGATCCCGCCGCTGGTGAGCTCGGCCGGATCCA
This sequence comes from Steroidobacteraceae bacterium, assembly GCA_035511775.1. Taxonomy (GTDB): domain Bacteria; phylum Pseudomonadota; class Gammaproteobacteria; order Steroidobacterales; family Steroidobacteraceae; genus 13-2-20CM-66-19. The sequence continues at coordinate 3,199 of DATKEZ010000063.1, forward strand.
GCAGCCGTGCCAGTTGCTCGCGCGGCAGATCGGTCAGCTCGGCTGCGACCTCGCGGATCGGCCGTCCTTCCGCGTACGCCTTCTTGGCAATGGCGGCGCCCTTCTCGTAGCCGATCACGGGATTCAGCGCGGTCACCAGAATGGGGTTGCGTTCGAGCGCCTCGGCGAGCCGCGCCTCGTTCACCTTGAAGCCCGCGATGGCGTTGTCGGCCAGCAGCCGCGCCGCGTTTGCCAGCAGCCGGATGCTCTGCAGGAGATTGTGTGCGATCAGCGGCAGCATGACGTTCAGCTGAAAGTTACCCGACTGCCCCGCGAGGGTGATGGTGGCATCGTTGCCGATCACCTGCGCCGCCACCATGGTGGTGGCCTCGGGGATCACCGGGTTGACCTTGCCGGGCATGATGCTGCTGCCCGGTTGCAGGGCCGGCAGTGCAATCTCGGCGAGCCCCGCCAGCGGCCCGCTGTTCATCCAGCGCAGGTCGTTGGCGATCTTCATGAGACTCACGGCGATCACCTTCAACTGTCCGGACAGCTCCACCGCGGTGTCCTGCGCCGACAACGCCTCGAAGTAGTTGCGCGCCGGCGCAAACTCAACGCCGGTGAGCGCGGCGAGTTGCTGGCAGAATCGCCTGCCAAATTCCGGATGCGCGTTGATGCCGGTGCCGACGGCGGTGCCGCCCTGTGCCAGCGCGAGCAAGCGCGGCTCCACGGACTTCAGCCGTGCCACGCCACTCTCGATCTGGGTGCGCCAGCCGGACAGCTCCTGTGCCAGCGTCACCGGCATGGCGTCCATCAGGTGCGTGCGGCCGGTCTTCACGATGCCCGCGAGCTCGCGCTCGCGGGCGCGTAGCACCTCGGCCAGGTGCTCGAGCGCCGGTATGAGCTCGCGGCGCACCGTGAGCGCGGCGCTCACATGGATGGCGGTCGGAATCGCATCGTTACTGCTCTGGCACATGTTGACATGGTCATTGGGATGCACCGGGCTGCCGAGCCGCCGGCTCGCCAGGGACGCGACGACCTCGTTGGCATTCATGTTGCTGCTGGTTCCCGAGCCGGTCTGAAAGACGTCGATGGGGAATTGCTCATCGTGCACCCCGGCCGCCACCTCCGCCGCGGCCTCCTCCACCGCCTGCGCCACCTTGGGCTCGAGGAGCTTCAGCTCCCTGTTGACGCGTGCCGCGGCCTGTTTGACCAGGCCCAATGCGCCGATGAAAGGCCGCGGCAGGGTGAGGCCGCTTACGGGGAAGTTCTGCACCGCGCGCTGGGTATGCGCCCCCCACAGCGCATCGGCGGGCACCTTGATCTCGCCCATGCTGTCGCGCTCCACCCGAAAGGAAGTCCTCATGCAGGCACTCCGCGCACTTCCGCGCCGGCCGCGGCAACCAGACCTAAGCCGGATGACCGTATGCGTTATCATGGTAGCGCATGTCCGCGAGCTCCAGCGATCTACTGTCGGCGCTCGACGCGCTGTCGCCGGTGGATGGCCGCTACCGCGCCGCGAGCGCGCCGCTGCGCGGCCTGCTCACCGAGGGCGGACTGATCCGCGAGCGCATCCGTATCGAGGCGCTGTGGCTGCTGCATCTGGCGGCGGCGGTGCCGCAACTGCCCGGCGCGCAGTTCACGCCCGCGGTGCGCGAGCGCACGCGTCAGCTTGCCGTCGCACCCGAGCCGGCAGCGGCGGCGGCGGTCAAGGCCGTCGAGGAGCGCATCAATCACGACGTCAAGGCTGTTGAATACTACCTGCGTGAGCAACTGGCCGCGGTCGGGGCCACGGATGCGACGCTCGAGCTGGTGCACTTCGGCTGCACCTCGGAAGACATCAACAACCTCGGTTACGCGCGCCTGCTGCAGGCGGCGCGCGCGACGCTCCTCGGCACGCTCGAGGCCCGCACGGTGGAGCTGACCGCGCTCGCGCATCGCTACGCCGACACCGCCATGCCGGCGCGCACGCACGGACAACCCGCGAGCCCCACTACCCTCGGCAAGGAGCTCGCCAACTTCGTGGCGCGCCTCAAGCGCGCGCAGCGCCGCTGGGCGGCAGTGAGCATTCTGGGCAAGTGGAACGGTGCGGTCGGCAACTTCAACGCCCACGTCGCGGCGCTGCCGGCGGTGGACTGGCCGGCCGTTTCCCAGGGGTTCGTCACCTCGCTGTCCCTCGAGTACAACCCCTGGACCACCCAGATCGAGCCGCACGACTGGATCGCCGAATACTGCGATGCCCTCGCGGGCGCGAACGTGATGATCATCGATCTCAGCCGCGACCTGTGGGGATACGTCTCGCTCGGCTATCTGCGCCAGCGCGCCCTCGCCGCCGAGGTCGGTTCATCGACCATGCCTCACAAGGTGAACCCGATCGACTTCGAGAACGCGGAAGGCAACTGTGGCGTGGCCAATGCGCTGCTGCGGCACTTCGCCGAGAAGCTCCCGGTGTCGCGCTGGCAGCGCGATCTCACCGACTCCACCGTGCTGCGCAACCTGGGCGTCGCGCTCGCTCACGCGCTGATCGCCTGGAGCGCGCTCGGACGGGGACTGAGCAGAATCGAGCCCGATCGTGAGCGCATGGCCGCCGATCTCGCCGCCGCCTGGGAGGTGCTGGGTGAGGCGGTGCAGAGCGTGCTGCGCGCCGCGGGTGTGCCGGGCGGCTACGAGCGGCTGAAAGAATTCACACGCGGCCGGACGATCGATGCCGCCACCCTCGCCGCCTTCATCGACACTCTGCCGCTCGCCCCGGGGGAGAAGACCCGCCTGCGCGCCCTGAAGCCGGCCGACTACACCGGGCTCGCCGCACAGCTGGCGCGCCGGATTTGAGGGCCGCCACGGCCGCGCTGGCGCACCAGCCTGGGTGTCGGCATCTTCCGACAGCCCGGGCCAAAAGTGCGAACTGCGCCTCGTTTTTGACTTACTGTGAGCAGATGCGGCCGCCAAATCGTGACCGGTTCGGCAAGGAAAAGCCCCTGCCGTCACTAAGATCCCCGGCAGCCTGCCTCCCATGCAGGCGAATGCGGGGCGCCACTCGTGGCAATAACCGGGGAACTTGACCTGAACAGTGCTTTGGCGCAGCTCGCGAACGCGCGCTATGCGCCCGAATCCGCCAGCCCTGGCGGCCCTGCTCCCGTGACGCGCCAGGGGGCCGAGACCCTGACGGTTCTCACCTCCCTCGCCGAGGTTCGCGCGGCGGTCAATGAGATCGCCGCCACCGCGCAGCGGCTGATCTCGATCTACACACCCGATCTCGAGCCCGACCTGTTCGATCAGACCGCCTTCCTCGAGATCATCAAACACTTCGTCCTGACGCGTAGCTTCTCCAAGGTGCGGGTGCTGCTGGCGGAGCCGACCCGCGTCATGCGCGACAGCAACCGCTTCGTCGCCATGGGGCGGCGGCTGTCCAGTTGCATCGACATCCGCTACGTGGCCGCCCAGTCGCCGCAGCGAGCCTCCGCGTACCTCATCGCCGACGACCGGGCTATCGTCTACCGTATGCGCGCCGACAGCTGGGACGGTGTCGCCGACATCAACAATCCGGCCGCCGCCCGCGTGTATCTGCAGGAATTCGATCAGGTATGGAACGCGAGCGCGGTCGAGCGCGGCCTGCGCACCGCACGCCGCGGCTGAAATCGCCTCCCCGACCGTCGCACCGCCGACGGCTATAATCCCCTGCATGCCCCGAACGCCTGACGTAACCGTCGCGGCCGTCACGGAGACGGCCGGCCGCTTCCTGGTCGTGGAAGAGCGCATCAACCACCGGCTGGTCTTCAATCAGCCCGCCGGACACGTCGAGCACGGGGAGACCCTGTTTGCGGCGGTCGTGCGCGAGGTGCGCGAAGAGACCGCGTGGCGCTTCGAGCCGCAGGCGCTTCTGGGCGTGTACCTGTGGCGTAACCCCGCCAATGGGCGCCGCACCCTGCGCTTCGCCTTCATCGGTGCGGTCGCGGACCATGACGCTGGACAAAAACTCGATTCCGGCATCGTGGGCACGCACTGGCTGTCGCCCCTGGAGCTCGAGGCGCGCGCGGCGCGGCTGCGCAGCCCTCTGGTGCTGCGCTGCGTGCACGACTACCTGGCGGGCCGGCGACTGGCACTCGAGCCGCTCGCCGGTCTTGACCTGCAGGCCGCCAGCGCCGCCGGCGCCGAGGCGGTGAGCCTGTGAGCGCCGCGCGCGTCATCGTCGGGCTCTCCGGGGGTGTCGACTCCGCGGTCGCGGCGCTGCTGCTGCGGCAAGCGGGCTGGGAGGTGCAGGGCCTGTTCATGAGCAACTGGGAGGAGGAGGACGACGCCTACTGCACCAGCGCGCGGGACTTCCAGGACGCGCGCGCGGTCGCGGCCGAGCTGGGCATTGCGCTGCACCGCGCCAGCTTCGCGCTCGAGTACAGCGAGCGCGTGTTCCGGCATTTTCTGCGCGAGCACCGCGCCGGCCGCACACCCAATCCGGACGTGCTGTGCAACCGCGAGATCAAGTTCGGCGTGGCGCTGCAGTGGGCACGACGCCTGGGCGCATCATATTTCGCGACCGGGCACTACGCCCGGCTGCAGCAGGCTCCGGAGGGCACGGGTTTGTACAAGGCGCGCGATCCCGCCAAGGATCAGAGCTATTTCCTGCACGCCGTGGCGGGTGAGGAGCTGGCGCGCACGCTGATGCCCCTGGGTGAGTTGCACAAAAGCGCGGTGCGCGAGCGCGCGCGCGCCGCCGGGCTGCCGGTGTTCGACAAGCCCGACAGCACCGGCATCTGCTTCATCGGCGAGCGCCCGTTTCGCGAGTTTCTGGGGCGCTTCCTCCCCAGGACCCCCGGGCCCATCGAAACACCCGCCGGAGAGCGGCTCGGGACCCACCAGGGACTCCCTTTCTATACGCTCGGCCAGCGCGGCGGCCTCGGGCTGGGCGGACGGCACGGCCACCCCGAGCAGCCCTGGTACGTAGCGGCGAAGGACGGCGAGCGCAACGCGCTCATCGTCGTGCAGGGACACGATCATCCGCTGCTGTCGAGCAGCGCACTCACCACCGGAGCCTGGCACTGGCTCAGCTCCCCGCGCCGCGAGGCGTTCCGCTGCAGTGTCAAGGTGCGCTACCGCCAGGCCGATCAGCCGGCGCTGCTCGAGCCCCGGCCGGACGGCACCGCACGCGTGGTGTTCGAGCAGCCGCAGCGCGCCGTCACGCCCGGTCAGTACGCGGTGGCCTACGAGGGCGAACGCTGTCTCGGCGGTGCCGTCATCGAAGACATCGCGGCGACGGTGAGCCAGGCCGCCGCGGCCTGAAGGTGCTCCGAGCGGCAGGCGGGCGCCGCGCCCGATATAATTGCGTGCTCACACGGAGACACGCATGACCAACAGCTTCCGCGCGCGCTCGACCCTCACATCCGGCAATCGCTCGTACGAGATCTGGAGTCTCGCGGCGCTGCCGCAGGATAAGCTCGCGCGCCTGCCCTACTCGCTGAAGATTCTCCTCGAGAATCTGCTGCGCTTCGAGGACGGCGTGAGCGTGACCCGCCGCGACATCGAGGCGC
>DATKEZ010000064.1:0-23134 GCA_035511775.1 Steroidobacteraceae bacterium
GGCGACGCGCTTCAGGCGGCAGATCGCCACCGGCTTCTGAGCTTCGATGCGCCCGCGCCGGCAGGCCGGCTCGCAGGGCCGGTCGCACACGCGCCCGAGGATCCCGGGAAACACATTGGAGTCCCGGTTCACCATGTAGGCATCGGTGAAACGGCCCTGCGCGATCAGGCGGATGTATTCGGGAACATCGGTGTGGGCCGGGCAGGCCCACTGGCAATCCACAACTCGATGGTAGTAGTCCGGATGGGAGGTATCGGTGGGTTCCATAAAAGAGGTCGTGAGTATAGAGGCGCGGCGCGGATTGTCATCGTCGCAAAAGACCGTATCCGCAGCTCCGACAGCCGCCACACGGGCATATATTGCGCTGCAGCAATCCGGGCGTCCAGCCCCATTGCCTATACTGCGTCCCGACTCCTATGTCCGACCTCATTCCCACCGAGATCCGCCTGCGGCGCACCTCGCGGATGCTCGAAGTGAGCTTCGCCGATGGCAGCCGCTTTGAGTTGCCGTTCGAGTATCTGCGGGTTCACTCCCCATCCGCCGAAGTGAAGGGGCATGGACCCGGGCAGGAGGTACTGGTGCTCGGCAAGGAGAACGTCGCCATCACGGCGGTGGAGCCGGTGGGGCAGTACGCCGTGAAGCTGGTCTTCGACGACGGGCACGACACGGGGCTGTACACCTGGAAGTACCTGCACGAGCTCGGCCGCGAGCGAGCGGCGAAGTGGGCGCGCTACCTCGAGCGCAAGGCGCGCGCGCGGCCGAACCCTTGAGTGCGCGCCTCGAGCGCACCCTCGGCGCCCAAAAAAACGGGCCGGACAGTGATGCCCGGCCCGCTTCGTGCGCAAGACCCCCTCAACGGCCGGGATTCTGCGCATCGCCGCCGCAAAAATGCAACCACGATCGCACCGCCGGGCACCCGGTGCCCGATCGACTAGAATGTGTCTCATCCGATTGCGATCGCGCACCATGACCGACGAGCGCTCCACCGACTTCGGCTTTCAACGTGTGCCGCCCAAGGACAAGGCACGGCGCGTGCGCGGGGTGTTCGACTCGGTCGCCGGGCACTACGACCTGATGAACGATCTGATGTCCGCGGGCACGCATCGGATCTGGAAGCGTTTCACGCTGGCGCTGGCGAATCTGCGCGCCGGTCAGCGCGCGCTGGATGTCGCCGGCGGGAGCGGCGACCTCGCGGCCGGACTCGCCCGCCAGGTGGGCGAGCGCGGCCTGGTGGTGCTCACCGACATCAACGCCGCCATGCTCCGGCGCGGCCGCGACCGCCTGATCAATGCCGGCTGCGTCGGCAACGTCGAGTACGTGCAGGCCGATGCCCAGAGTCTGCCGTTCCCCGACGGCAGCTTCGACTGCATCACCATCGGCTTCGGCCTGCGCAATGTCACCGACAAGAGCGCGGCGCTCACCGCCATGCGCCGCGCCCTCAAGCCCGGCGCGCAGCTGCTGGTGCTCGAGTTCTCGCGCCCGAAGGTACCGGGCCTGCAGCCGCTCTACGACGCCTACTCGTTTCGCGTTCTGCCGCTGCTCGGCAGGCTGGTGGCGCGCGATGAGGCGAGTTACCGCTATCTCGCCGAGTCGATCCGTGTGCATCCGGACCCGGAGTCTCTGCTGAGGATGATGCAGGAGGCGGGACTGGAAGGCTGCCGCTACCACAGTCTCTCCGGCGGCATCGTCGCCGTGCACCGCGGCTACAGGTACTAGCGCTCAACGCGCCCATCAAGACCGGCGATGCTCAGCGCGACCCTCGACAACCTGCTGAACCGCGGCCTGCCGCGCTCGCCGCGCGCGCGGCAGTTGTGCGCGGAGCTCGAAGGCAGGAGTGTCGCGATCGAGATTCGCGCGATCACGCGTCTGCGGGTGGCATCGACAGGTCAAACGCTCAGCGTGATGCGCGACGACGCGCCTGCGGACGCGACGCTTACGGGTGGACCCGTGAGCCTGCTGGCGCTCGCCGGCGAGTCGGCGCAGGCCGTGCTGCAGCGTGGCGAGGTCGCGATCAGCGGGGATGCGGAGCTGGCACAGAAGTTCCGCGAGCTCGCCACGCTCCTGCGCCCCGACTTCGAGGAGGAACTGTCGCTGCTGCTCGGGGATGTGCCGGCCCATCAGCTCGGGCGCCTGGGGCGCCTGGGGCTGACCTGGAGCCGCAGGGCCGCCGCCACCACGCTGGCGAACCTGGCCGAGTACCTGGGGCACGAACGCGCCGATCTTGTGCCGCGCAACGAGGGCGAGCAGTTCCTGCGCGGTGTCGATGCGGTGCGCGAGGGTGTCGATCGCTTAGGCGCGCGCATCGAGCTGCTCGCGCGGCGGCGCGGCGCACCGTGACCGCTCCCGCATACCCGTGAAGCTGCGGGTGCTCCTGCGGCTGATCGAGATCCAGCGGATGCTGCTGCGGCACCGCCTCGATGACTACGTGCGCGCCACTCATTTATATCGGCCGCTGCGCTTCCTGTTCTTTCTCTCGCCCGGGGTGTGGTCCGAGCGGCGGCGGGCGGTGAGCCGCGCCGAGCGCCTGCGGCTCGCGCTCGAGGAGCTCGGACCCATTTTCGTGAAGTTCGGCCAGGCGGTCTCCACCCGCCGCGACCTGCTGCCGGCGGATATCGCCGACGAGCTCGCCAAGCTGCAGGATCGCGTGCCGCCGTTTCCGGGCGCCATCGCCCGCGAGTCGCTCGAGCGCGCCTACGGCCTGCCGCTGTCGCAGGTGTTCAGCGCCTTCGATGAGACCCCGCTCGCCGCCGCCTCGATCGCGCAGGTGCACGCCGCGCGCCTGCCCGGCGGCGCGGAGGTCGTCGTCAAGGTGCTGCGGCCGGACATGCGCGCGGTGATCGAGCGGGATCTGGAGGTGTTGCATGCGCTCGCGGATCTCGCGCAGCGCTACTGGGCGGAGGGCCGGCGGCTGCGGCCGCGCGAGCTGGTCGCGGAATACCAGAAGACCATTCTCGATGAGCTCGACCTGATGCGCGAGGCCGCCAACGCCTCGCAGCTGAAGCGCAACTTCGCCGCTTCCGAGCTGCTGTACGTGCCGGAGGTGCACTGGGATTACTGCCGCACCGACGTCATGGTCATGGAGCGCATCCACGGCGTGCCGATCAGCGACCGCGCGCGCCTCAAGGCCGCCGGCACCAACATCGCGCAGCTCGCCGAGAACGGCGTGCGCATCTTTTTCACGCAGGTGTTCCGCCACAATTTCTTCCATGCCGACATGCACCCCGGCAACATCTTCGTGCTGGTCGATGACCCGCAGCGGCCGCGGTATGCGGCGGTGGATTTCGGCATCGTCGGCACACTCGATCCCGGCGACCAGCACTACCTCGCGGAAAACTTCCTGGCGGTGTTCGATCGTGACTATCGGCGCGTCGCCGAGCTGCATCTGCAGTCCGGCTGGGTGCCGCCGGGCACGCGCGTCGATGAGATGGAGTCCGCGGTGCGCACCGTGTGCGAACCGATCTTCGACCGCCCGCTCAAGGACATCTCCTTCGGGCGCATCCTGCTGCGGCTGTTCGAGATCTCGCGGCGCTTCAACATGCAGATCCAGCCGCAGCTCATGCTGCTGCAGAAGACGCTGCTGAACGTGGAGGGCCTGGGACGCGAGCTGTACCCGGAGCTCGATATCTGGAGCACCGCGAGCCCGATCCTGCGCGAGTGGATGCGTGAGCGCACCAGCGTGCGCGCCCTGCTGCACGAGCTGCGCACCCGCGTACCGGAGCTCATCGGCGCGGCACGCGGCCTGCCCGCCCTGCTGCAGCGCCTGGCGCAGCGCCAACCCGGCGTGGCGCGTAACGAGAACCCAGGGGCGCAGATGAGCGAGCTGCTCGAGGAGCTGCGTGCGGCCCGCAGACGCGACACCATCACCCTCGGCGTGGCCTATGTCGGCGGCGGAGTGTTCTGGCTGGCGGTGAGCCGCGGCCACGAGTGGCCCGGCTGGGCGCTGCTGGCTGCCGGCATCGGGATCCTCGCCTACGGGCTGAGGCGCAAAGCCTAAGTGCAAGGCTCGCTCACCGAAGGCTCGATCCGTGTCGGGCTGTTCAAGTTCTCGCTGCCGATCCTGTTCGCCAACATACTGCAATCGCTCAACGGCTCGGTGAACTCGATCTGGGTCGGCCGCTACCTCGGTGAGGCGGCACTGACGGCCACCTCGAACGCCAACACGGTCATGTTCCTGCTGATCGGCGCGGCCTTCGGCGTGGCGCTGGCGGCGACGATTCTCATCGGCCAGTCGATCGGCGCGAACAACCTGCCCGAGACCAAGCGCGTGGTCGGCACCAGTGCGACCTTTTTCGCCGGCGTCTCGGTGGCGATGGCGCTCGCGGGACTGGTGCTGTGCCGGCCGCTGCTCATCGCCATGGGCACGCCGGCGGACTCGCTGCCGCTCGCGGTGGCCTACATGCGGGTGATCTTCCTCGCGCTGCCGTGGCTTTACATGTACGCCTTCGTGATGGCGGTGCTGCGCGGCGCCGGCGACTCGAAGACCCCGTTCTACTTCATGCTGCTGTCGGTCGGGATCGACATTGCGCTGAACCCGCTATTCATCTTCGGGCTGGGACCGATTCCGCGGCTGGGTATCGCGGGCTCGGCGCTCGCCACCTTCGTCGCCCAGGCCGTGAGTCTCACCGCGCTCATCCGCCATCTGTATCGCCGCCATCACATCCTGTGCCTGCACCACGGTGAGCTCGCGCTGCTGAAGGTGGACTGGTCGGTGGTCGCGACACTGGTAAAAAAGGGCGTGCCGATGAGCGCCCAGATGCTGGTGCTGTCCTTGAGCGGGGTGCTCATGATCACGCTGGTGAATCGCTTCGGCGTCGACACGGCCGCGGCGTTCGGCGCCGCGCTGCAGATCTGGAACTACATCCAGATGCCGGCGTTCGCGGTCGCCATGGGCATGTCGGCCATGACGGCGCAGAACGTGGGCGCCGGCAAATGGGACCGGGTCACGCGCATCGCGCGGGTGGGCGTGCTGTACAGCGTGCTGCTGACCGGCTCGATCGTGCTCGCGATCGAGCTGCTCGACAGCGCGGTGTTCGGGCTGTTCCTGCCGGCGGGATCCGCCGCGCTCGGCATCGCGACCCACATGAACCGCATCGTCACCGGCTCGTTCATCTTCTTCGGAATTTCCGTGGCGCTGTTCGGTGTGGTGCGCGCCACCGGAGCGGTGATAGCGCCGCTGGTCATCCTCACCGTGTCGCTCCTGGTGGTGCGCTTCCCGCTCGCGCAACTGCTGCTCGAGCGCTACCACGCGGATGCCGTGTGGTGGAGCTTTCCGCTGTCCTCGGCGCTTGCCGCGATACTCGCCACGCTGTACTACCGCTACGGCGGCTGGCGCCACGCGCAGCTGCTGAGCGCCGTGACGCTCTAGGCGCCGGTGCACCTCTCCCTTATTGCGTATTCGTGCCGCCGAGCCGCGGGTGCACAATCACCGCTGCCCTTCCCGCAAGGAGACGCTTGGATGCAAACGCGCACACTCGGCCGCAACGGCCCCACCGTCTCCGCCCTGGGCCTGGGTTGCATGGGCATGAGCGAGTACTACGGCGCCCGCGACGACAGCGAGTCGCTCGCGACGCTGCAGCGCGCGCTCGAGCGGGGCGTGAGCTTCCTCGATACCGCCGACGCGTACGGCCCGTACACCAACGAGGAGCTGGTCGGGCGCGCGCTGCGCGGCCGGCGTGATGCCGCCTTTCTCGCCACCAAGTTCGGCTTCGTGCGCGATGCCGACCCCGCCGCGCGCATCATCGACGGCCGTCCCGAGCGGGTCCGCGAGGCCTGCGATGCGAGCCTGAAGCGCTTGGCTGTCGCTCACATCGACCTGTACTACCTGCATCGCGTGGATCCGAACGTGCCGATCGAGGACACCGTGGGTGCCATGGCGCAGCTGGTGCGCGCCGGCAAGGTGCGCCACCTCGGGCTCTCGGAAGTCTCCCCGCAGACGCTCGCGCGCGCGCACCGCGTGCATCCCATCACGGCGCTGCAGAGCGAGTATTCGCTCTGGACCCGCGACCCCGAGGAGGGGGTACTCAATACCTGCGAGCGCCTCGGCATCGGCTTCGTGCCCTACAGCCCGCTTGGGCGCGGCTTTCTCACCGGTGCCTTCAAGAGCCCCGATGATTTCGCCGCCGACGACTACCGGCGCAGCAACCCGCGCTTTCAGGGCGAGAACTTTGCGCGCAATCTCGCCCTGGTCGACACGGTGCAGTCCCTCGCGCTCGAGAAGGGCTGCACGCCGGCCCAGCTGGCGCTCGCCTGGGTGCTGGCGCAGGGGGAGCACATCGTGCCCATTCCCGGCACCCGCCGGGTGCGCAATCTCGAGGAGAACATCGGCGCGCTCCAGGTACACCTGGATGACGCGGACCTGGCGACGATCGACGCGGTGTTTCCCATCGGCGTCGCCACCGGCGCGCGCTACTCCGAAGCCATGATGCGGCTGTCGGGCCGCTGAGGCGGTCCGCTCAGCCGCCGGGCGTCTCGGACGGCGTGGGCCCTGCGGGCGGCGTGGGCCCTGCGGGCGGCGTGGCCCCTGCGGCCGCCGCGCGCGGCTCGATCCACAGCGCGCGCGCCTTGCCACACAATTCGCCCTCGCCGTCGAGGATCGCCGTGCCCGCCTCGTGCTTGCGGCCGCTCGAGGCGATCGGCCAGGCCACCACCGTGCAGGACTCTCCGATGTGCACGCGGCGGTCCACGTGCGCGGTGAGCTCCGCGAGCAGCATCATGCGGTCATCGGCGGCGACGGCGTAGTAACCGGGACAATCGAGCGCCGCCGACATGAACTCGGCACGCACCTTGCCATCACCCTGATCGAGCGATGCATCGGGAACCCAGGGCGCCGCGACCACCCCGCGCTCCGGCATCGGGCCCGCGAAAATGCGCAGGCCGTCCCCGCGTACCCGCCGGGTGCCGCACACGAAGCAGCTGGGGAAGCGGTGATAGCGAAAGCCCGCGTAGCGACGCGAGGCTTCCACCGCCTCGAGATACTCCGGGGCGGGTTTGACGTCGAGCTCCAGCCGCGCGGGGCGCGCCTCGCCGATCGCCTCTTCGCCATGCACGACCTGCAGGGTACCGTCCTCGAGTTCCCTCACCGTGAGCTCGGTGTCCAGCGGTGGCGGTTTCAGCAGGCGCACCGCCAGCGTGCGGGACACGAGCGTCGCCACCAGGCCGGCGAAATAACCACCGTTCGAAGAGGTCGCAGGCCCGCAGAAACGCGCGGCGATGGTCAGGGTCTTCATACGTCAGTCCGATCGCAACATCTGCAGCCACTTTCTCGCATCCTCGCCCCGCTCAAGCACCTCCACCAGCGCCGAGCCGATCACCACCCCGTCGACGTGTCCCCGCAGCCGCCTGACCTGCTCGCGGCTGCGGATGCCGAAACCGGCGCACACCGGAAGCGGGGAGAGAGCGCGCACGCGATCCAGATAGCTGACCAGCTCCTCGGGCACCGCGACCTGGCTGCCGGTCGTCCCGGTCATGGTGACGGCGTACACGAAGCCCTGGCTGCCCGCGCACAGCTGCCGCAGGCGCGCAGGCTCGGTAACCGGAGTCACCATCTGCACCAGCGCCAGCTGCTCGGTATCCAGCGCCGCGCGCAGCTCGCCGCTCTCATCAAGCGGCAGATCCGGCACGATGAAGCCCGCCACGCCGGCGCGCGCCGCCCGTTGGGCGAGTGGCTCGACGCCGAAGGCCAACAGGGGGTTCAGGTAGCTCATCAGCAGCACTGGCGCGCGCACCCCGCGGAGCTGCTCCAGCTCGGCGAGGATCCATTTGAGATTCACGCCCTGGGCCAGCGCCGCGAGGCTGGCACGCTGGATCGTAACTCCATCCGCCATCGGATCGGTGAACGGCACGCCGATCTCGAGCACCTCGGCCGCAGCCGCCAGCGCCCGCACGTGCTCGCGAAATTTCTCGCGCCGCGGGTAACCCGCGGTGAGGTACGCGAGCAGCGCCGGCTCGCCCCCCGCGGCGGCGGCGCGGATCGCCTCGGTGATGCGCTCGCGCGGGCTCACGAGGGCTGCCGCCCGGGGAGCGTCTGCAGCAGAGTGGACATGTCCTTGTCGCCGCGGCCGGAGAGACACACGAGCATCGAGCGCCCCGGGTTCGCTCGTGCCCAGCGCTCGGCGCCCGCGAGGGCGTGCGCGCTCTCGAGCGCCGGCAGGATCCCTTCGCATTCACTCAGGGCGCGCACCCCGGCGAGTGCCTCCTCGTCGCCGGCGGTCTGGTAGTGCACGCGTCCGACCGCCGACAGCAGCGCGTGCTCCGGACCGACACCGGGATAGTCGAGTCCCGCGGACACCGAATGCGTCTCCTGGATCTGGCCGTCTTCGTTCTGCAGCAGCATGGAGTACGCACCGTGCAGCACGCCGGGCCGCCCGAAGGCGAGCGTCGCGGCGTTGTCACCCAGGCCCGCGCCGCGCCCGCCCGGCTCGACGCCGATGATCTCAACCGCGGCATCCGGGATGAAGGCGTGGAAGGTGCCCAAGGAATTGGAGCCGCCGCCGACACAGGCGATGACCGCATCCGGCAGAGCACCGGTTGCGGCGAGCATCTGCGCGCGCGCCTCGCGGCCGATCACGGACTGCAGCTCACGCACCAGATAGGGGTAGGGATGCGGACCCACGACCGAGCCGAGCAGATAATAGGTATCGCGCGGATCGGACACCCAGGCGCGCAGTGCCTCGTCGATGGCGGCGCGCAGCGTCCGATCCCCGCTGGTCACCGGCACGACCTCGGCGCCCAGGAGGCGCATGCGCCCGACGTTGGGGGCCTGGCGCTCCATGTCGATCGAGCCCATGTACACCGTGCACGGCAGCCCCAGCCGCGCGCACGCCGCGGCGCTTGCGACGCCGTGCTGTCCGGCGCCGGTCTCGGCAACGATGCGCCTGGCGCCGAGCCGCTTCGCGAGCAGCGCCTGCCCGATCGCGTTGTTGATCTTGTGCGCACCGGTGTGTGCCAGGTCCTCGCGCTTGAGCCACAGCTTCGCGCCCCAGCGCGCCGACAAGCGCGCCGCGAACGTGAGCGCGGTGGGGCGGCCGACCCAGCTGGTGAGCTGCTCGGTGAACTGCGCCTGAAAGTCGCGCTCGTGCAGGTGCTCGCGCACACCGCGCTCGAGGCGCTCGAGCGCGGGAATCAGCGTTTCCGGAACGTAACGACCGCCGAACGGGCCGAAGCGGCCGCGTGCGTCCGGGAGCCTGCCGGCGATCAGCTCGGCGAGCAGGCGGGCGGCATCAGGCAGTGCGGCGGGTGTACTCATGCGGGATCCTCGGCGCCCATGGCCGCCGGCGCCTGCGATGCGGCGCGTGCAGCCGATGCAAAGTTCACAATCTCGGCCGGACTCTTCACTCCCGGCCGCAGCTCGACACCGCTCGACACGTCGACCCCGAAGGGCTGCACGGCGGCGATGGCGGCGGCCACGTTGGCGGTGTTGAGACCGCCCGCGAGTACCAGCTGCGCGCAGCGCGCGAGACGGCGGGCGGCGTTCCAGTCGCCCGCGACGCCGGTGCCGCTCACGGGTCCCTCAAACAGGATCCGCTCCGGCAGCGTTGCCGGCACATCATCCCCGTCACGCACCACCGGCAGCAGATCCAGGCCGGCCGGCAGCTGCAGCCGAGCGAGATCAGACAGGTCGGTCTGCAACAGGTCCGGCCTGAACACGCTCAGGATCTCGTCCACCGTGGCCTGGGCCGGATGCCGGGTCACCGCCACGCAGCGCAGCCGCCCGCGCGCGGCCTGCGCCAGGCGCGCCGCACGCTGCGGCGTCAGCTGCCGCGGCGACTCGGCGAACACGAACCCGATTGCATCCACGCGCGCCTCCAGCGCCGCGCTCACCGCCTCGGGGGTGGTCATGCCGCAGATCTTGATCCACATGTTAAGTGGCCCTGGCCTCGGCCGCCGCTCGTCCCGCCGCGAGCACCGCCGCGGCGAGCGCCTGCGGATCGTGCGCCTGCATCAGCGCGCTGCCGACGAGCGCCAGCTGGTAGCCGGCCGCGACAACCTGCCGCGCATCCGCGGCCGTCGCCACGCCGCTTTCCGCGACCCGCAGCGCGCGCGCGGGCAGGAGCGGCGCGAGCTCCAGCAGGCGCTGCGGCAGCACCTGCAGCGTCGCGAGATCCCGGCAATTCACGCCCGCCAGCAACGGGTTCGCGCCGCGGTGCGCCTCGATCAGCTCGCGCACCAGCTCGAGGTCGCGCGCGTCGAAGGCTTCCAGCAGCACGAACAGCCCGAGCGAACCGGCGCAATCGAGCAGCGCATCGATGGCGCTGCGCGACAACATGCGCACGATGACCAGCACCCCGCCAGCCCCTGCGGCGCGCGCCTCCAGCACCTGGTAGGGATCCACCAGGAAGTCCTTGCGCATGGCGGGCACCGCGTGCGGCGCCAGCGCCCGCGTGGCGCTCGCCAGATGCTCGAGTGAGCCGTCGAAGCGGCTCGGCTCGGTGAGTACCGAGATCGCGGCGGCCCCGGCGCGCGCGTAGGCCGTGACGCGGGCCGCCAGGTCCCCGCCCGGCTGACCCAGCCGCCCCGCCGCCGGTGAGCGCAGTTTCACTTCCGCGATGAGATCGAATCCGGAACGGTCGGGGCGCAGGCGCGGCGGTGCAGGGCTCTGCCGGGCCTCGACCTCGAGCGCCGCCTCCGAGCGGGACTGCTTCGCCGCCCGCACCCGCGCGCGGCTGGCGTCGGCCATTTCATCAAGAAATGCGACGCTCACGTGTTGCGCTCCGTGCCCGGCGGCCGTGCTCTAAGGGCCTCGAGCAGGCGGCGCGCGGCGCCGGAGTCGATGGCGGCGGCTGCCCGTGCGAGGCCCTCGCGGGGTGCGCGCGTCTCCCCGGCAAGCTCGAGCGCCAGCGCGGTACCCAACAGCAGACAATCGCGATGCGCGCCGCGATCCTCACCGTACAGCACCGCCTCGAGCGCGCGCGCGTTGTGCGCGGCGTCGCCTCCGGCCAGATCACTCACCGTGCAGGGGGCGAGTCCGTAGTCCGCCGGCGTGCGCACCTGCATCTCGACGCGCCCGGGGCGCACGTCGAACAGCGTGAAGGGACCCACGGGCGTGGGCTCATCCCACCCGAGTGCGCCGTGCACGACGAAGGTGCGCTCCATCGGCAGACCCTGGAAGGTGTCGGCGATGAGCCGCGCGACCTCCAGACTGAACGCGCCCACCAGATGGAGCGGGGGCTGCGCGGGATTGACCAGCGGTCCCAGGATGTTGAACACGGTGCGCACGCCGAGAGCTGCGCGAATCGGGGCGATCGCCCTGGTGGCCGGATGATAGTGAGGCGCAAACAGGAAGGTGAAGCCGGTCGCCTTGAGACACGCCACCGCGGCCTGCGCATCGGGCGGAATCGCGACCCCGAGTGCCTCGAGCACGTCCGCACTGCCGCAGCGGCTCGAGACCGAGCGGTTGCCGTGCTTGACGACCGGCACACCGCAGGCGGCGGTCAGGAGCGCCGTGCCGGTGGAGATGTTGAGGCTTCCGGAGGCATCACCGCCGGTGCCGACGATGTCGACGGCGCGCAGCTGCGCGGGCAGCTCGGGCCGGCGCGCCAGGCGGCGCATCGCCTGCGCGAAGCCGCGCACCTCATCGGCCACCAGGCCCTTGGTCGAGAGCGCCGCCAGCATCGCCCCCGCCATCGCGGGCGGCAGCTGCGGGTCGGTCAGGTGAGCGAGCAGCTCCTCGGCCTGCGCCTGCGAGAGGTCGCGGCGCTCGAACAGCTGCTGCAGCAGCTCACGCGGACGCGCCATGGCCTGCTCCGGATGCGGCTTGCTCAGCGCGCTCGCCGGCGGTGTACTTCAGGAAATTGCCCAGCAGCCGCGGACCATCGGGCGTCAGGATGCTCTCGGGATGAAACTGCACACCCTCCACCACCAGCGAACGGTGGCGCACCGCCATGATCTCCGCCTGCGCGGTCTGCGCACTCACCTCGAGTTCCGCCGGCAGCGTCGCGGGAGCGGCGATCAGCGAATGGTAGCGCCCCACCTCGCACGGCTGCGGCAGACCCTCGAACACCGTGCGCTGATCGTGACGGATGAGCGAGGTCTTGCCGTGCATGAGCCGATCGGCCCGCACCACCTTGCCCCCGAACACTTCCACGATCGCCTGGTGTCCGAGGCATACCCCGAGCACCGGGATGCGCCCGGCGAACGCGCGGATCATGTCCATGGATACGCCCGCGTCGTAGGGTGTCCCGGGACCGGGCGAGATGCACAGGTGCGAGGGTGCGAGCGCCCGCGCCGCTTCAGGGCTCAGCGCGTCGTTGCGGTAGACGCTCACCTCAGCGCCCAGGACCAGGAACGCCTGCACCAGGTTGTAGGTGAAGGAGTCGTAGTTGTCGATCAGCAGCAGGCGCGGCTTCACAACCCCTCCTCGGCGAGCTCCAGCGCGCGCACCAGGGCCGCGCTCTTGGCCAACACCTCCTCGTGCTCGGTTTCCGGCACGCTGTCGGCGACGATACCGGCGCCGGCCTGGTAGCTGTACTCATCGCCCCTGAAGACCAGGGTGCGGATGGTGATGGCGTGATCCATGTCGCCGCGGGCGCCGAAGTAGCCCACCGTGCCGCCATACAGGCCGCGACTCACCGGCTCGAGCTCATCGATGATCTGCATGGCGCGCACCTTGGGTGCGCCCACCAGTGTGCCGGCCGGAAAGGCCGCGGCGAACAGATCAAAGGCGTCGCGCTGGGCGGCCAGCTCCCCGTGCACGCCACTCACCATGTGCATGACGTGACTGTAGCGCTCGATGGAGCGATACGGCTCCACCCGCACGCTGCCGGCGCGGGCCACGCGCCCGAGGTCATTGCGCGCCAGGTCCACCAGCATCACATGCTCGGCGTTCTCCTTGGGATCGGCGAGCAGCTGCGCTTCGCGCGCGCGGTCGGTGGCGGCATCCGGGGAGCGCGGCCGGGTGCCGGCGATGGGCCGCAGCTGCGCGCTGCGTCCGTTGAGCTTTGCCAGTGCTTCGGGAGAGGAGCCCACCACCGCCACCTCCCCGAGCGCGCAGTAGTACATGTAGGGGGAGGGATTGATCAGCCGCAGCGCGCGATACGCCTGGAAGGGATCGAGCTCGTGGCGGCCCGAGAAGCGGCTCGCCAGCACCAGCTGGTAGACATCACCCGCGGCAATGTACTCCTGGGTGCGCCGCACGCCGGCCATGTACTCGGCGCGTGCGTAGGCCGTGGTCGGCGGGGCGTAACGGGCGCGCCGCCGGCCGTTGGGCAACGCGCCGCGCAACGCGTGGACCACTTCCTGACGCAGCGAGCGGCGCTCCTGTTCCGAGCCGGCGTGAAGCAAGGCGATGCCGCGCGTCAGATGATCGAACACCAGCACCGAGCGCGGCGCCACGTAGTGCAGTGCCGGCACGCCGCTGGCACCCGCCGCGCGCGCCGGCAGGCGCTCGAAATACCGCACCACGTCGTAGGCTGCGTAGCCGACCAACCCCCCGGCGAGCGGTACGCCGGCAATGTCCGGCGCGGGCTTGGGCGCCAGGCGCAGCGCGGTGCGCAGCCCCGCCAGGAGCTCCTCACCGCTCGCCGGCAGCGGGTGGCGCTGCGCACCGATCGTAAGGCCCGCGCCATCGAGCCGCACTTCCAGCGCGTCGCCGAAACCGATGAACGAGTAACGCGCCAGGCGTTCCCCGCCCTCGACGCTCTCGAGCAGAAAGCGTGGCTCGAACGCGGCGAGCTTCATGAACGCCGACACCGGCGTGTCCAGATCACCGGTTATGTCGAAGAGTGATTGCAACGCTGCAGGGCTCCAAATGCGGACCGGACAACAAAAAACCCATCCCGGGGTCATCCGGAGATGGGTTTTCTGGTGCCGTAGGAAATCTTTGAGTCGCGAGAAACAGCCAGCCGTCAGCCCACTCCGTTATGAAGTGCGCCACCACCAGGTACGCGCAATGCTGACAGACGGGTGCGACATGTTGCAAACGAGTATCACCGGCGGATGCTCGCAAGGTCAAGCACGGCTGCTGAAGCCTGCGCCGGACTGTGTTCCTACGGCTGCGCCGAGGCGCTCCATCGCCACATAGAAAGCCGGTGTGATGTAGAGCGTGAGGAGCTGCGAAAGCACGAGCCCGCCACGGCCGCCAACCCCAAGGCGCGCGCGGCTTCCTCCTCATGGCCGGCGGTTACAGCAACCGCGAGATCGCCGAAGCCCTCGGCACGGCCGAGGGCACCGTCAAGAATCACGTGTCGAGCATTCTCGCCAAGTTCGGCGTGCGTGATCGCACGCGCGCCGTGCTCGAGGCGCTCGAAACGGGACTGCTTCGCGCTCCGGGCTGCAGCGCGCAGGGGTGGCGTTGACCGCCAGCTCCTTGCGCACGGCGGCCATTACTTCAGGCACACCGCTTCGACGTTATTGCCGTCGGGATCGAGCAGGAACGCCGCGTAGTAGGTCGGGCTGTAGTCCTTGCGCACGCCCGGTGGCCCGTTGTCGCGGCCACGCGCCTTGAGCCCTTCACGGTAAAACGCATCCACCGCCGCGCGGTTGCGCGCGGTAAAGGCGAGATGCACCAGGGAATGCGCCAGTTTGGCGTCGGCGCCGAGCCACAGGGTGTAGGTCCCCTTGGCACCGAATGCCGCGCTCGACTCGTCCTGGGCGGTGGCTTCGTAACCCAAAGGACCCAGGGCAGCGGTATAGAAGAGCACGCTGGCGTCCAGATCCTTCACCTTCAGCCCGATGTGGTCGAACATGAAAACCTCCTTCCCCTTGCGTCAGAGCGATGCTACCGCCCGCGGGTGCGCCGTCACAACCGGCGGTGCACGCGCGCTTTCCGCTAGAATGCGCGCCCGGGCTCTGCGGGCGCGCGGGGGAGTGGTGTGCAGGTGAGTTTCAAGGAGTTGCTCGACAGCTGGCGCGAGCAGGCGGCCGCGCCGCGCACCGCCCGGGCCTACGCCGTGCGGCTGCCGGTCGATGATGCCGCGCGGCTCGCGGCGCTCGCGGAGATGTTTCCCGGGCGCGCGCCCGAGCAGCTCATCACCGAGCTGCTGGGCGTGGCGCTCAAGGAGATCGCGGCCGCGATGCCCTACGTCGCGGGCAAGCGGGTGATTGCCACCGACGAGCAGGGCGATCCGGTCTACGAAGACGCCGGCCCCACGCCGCGCTTCATGGAGCTCGCGCGCCAGCATCGCCGCAAGCTCGACGCCCGGCCGAAGAAAAAGAAGCCGCGCTGAGGCGCTCAGGTCCATGCCCTCATTCGACACCGTCTCCGAGCTCAACGCCCACGAGATCGCCAACGCGGTCGACCAGGCGAACCGCGAGCTGTCGCAGCGCTTCGACTTCAAGGACACGGGCGCGCGCTTCGAGTTGCTGGAGTTCACGGTCACCCTGCACGCGCAGGTGGACTTTCAGTTGAAGCAGATGCTGGAGATCCTGAAGCTGCGGCTCTCCAAGCGCGGCGTCGACCTGGTGTGCCTCGAGGTGAAAGAGCCGCAGACCACACTCTCGGCCGCGCACCAGGAGGTGCTGCTCAAGCACGGCATCGATAAGGACGCCGGCAGGAAGATCATGCGCCTGGTCAAGGACTCCAAGCTCAAGGTGCAGGCGAGCCTGCAGGGCGACAAGGTGCGCATCAGCGGCAAGCAGCGCGATGAGCTGCAGGCGGCGATCGCGCTGCTGCGCGGCGCGAAGCTCGACGTGCCGCTGCAGTTCAACAACTTCAGGGATTGACGCGCGCGATCGCCCGGCACAGTCCCTCGGTGGCGTCGATGACGCTCGGCCCCAGGCGGCTCAGGGCCTGGTCCTCGAACACCACCAGCCGCCCGCTGCGCACCGCCGTCAGAGTGGCGAACCGCTTCCAGTCGGCGAGCCACGCCGCGCCTTCCCCAGGCGGCGCGGCCGCGATGATGATGTCCGGATCGCGGCCGATGACCGCCTCCGTATCCACCAGCGGTCCGGCTTCCGGCAAGTCGGCAAACACGTTGCGCGCGCCGCAGATCGCGAGCGCATCGCTCATGAGGTGCTGACCGCCGACGGTGTAGACGGGGCGATTCCACACCTGCAGCAGCACGGTGGGCGCTTTCCCGGCGCCGCCCGCGCCGTAGGTGCGCTGCAGCGCGGCGAGGCGCGCCTCGATATCGTGCGCGGCGCGCTCGGCCGCCGCGCCGCTGCCGGCGAGCGCACCCAGGCGCCGCACCGAGCCCGGCAGGTCGGCCAGCCGCACCACCTGCTGTTGGTAGAGCGGGATGTTGAGGCGTGCGATTTTCTCGCGCTGCGCCGGATTGCCGCCCGCCGGCCACGCCACCACCACGTCCGGCCGCAGCGCCACGAGCCGCTCCATGTCGACCGCGGCCACATCCCCGATGCGCGCCAGGCGCCGTGCCGCCGGCGGCTCGTCGGAATACTCGACCGTCGCGATCACCTGCCCGCCGGCGCCGGCGGCGAACAGCATCTCGGTGGCGCCCGGCGTCAGGCTCACGATCCGCAGCGGAGGATCGCGAACCGTGACCTTGCGACTCAAATCATCCGCGACGGTGTGCGCCGCGGACGCAGGGCCGGCGCCCGCGAGCCCGAGATACAGGGTCAGCGCCTGGACAGCCAACGATCTGATTGCAGTGGACAAACGACCGTCAGTGTAAGCCGAGACGCCCCGTAGGGGCGACGGAGCGAGCCCGGCGCGCGGGGCCGCTCTCCTATCATCCCGAGGGCGCGGATATACGGCGCACGCATCCGGGAGCTGTCCGTGAAAAGGTCTGCCACCGCACTCATCGTGGGAACTCTCGCCACCGCGCTCGCCGCCGAGCCGGCGCTATTCCGCGCCAACGCGCGCCACGACGGCAACTACGACGCCGCGGGGGTGCCGGTGCTGCACGGCGTGAAATGGAAATTCCGCGCCGCGGCCGCCATCGTCTCCACGCCGGCCGTGAGCGGCGGCACGGTCTACTTCGGCAGCAGCGACACCCAGGTCTATGCTCTCGATGAGGGCTCGGGAGCATTGCGCTGGAAATTCGCCACGCACGGGCGGGTCAGCGCTTCGCCCGCGGTTGCCGCGGGGCGCGTGTATGTCGGCAGCTTCGACGGCAGCTTCTATGCGCTGGATGCCGCCACCGGCACGCTCGCCTGGAAGTTCACGACCGAGGGCGAGCGACGCTTCAGCGCCAGGCACCTGCACGGTGCCGAGCCGGCCGCGGAAGTGATGCCCGACCCGTTCGACGTGTTCCTGTCCTCCCCGGCGATCGCCGGCGGCCTCGTCTACTTCGGCAGCGGGGATGGCAACGTGTATGCGCTCGAGGCCGCAAGCGGCGCGCTGCGCTGGAAGTTTCACACCGGCAATGTCGTGCACGCCTCGCCCGCCGTCGCCGCCGGTACCCTCTACGTGGGCAGCTGGGACAGCTACTTCTATGCCCTGGACGCCGCCACCGGCAAGCAGCGCTGGCGATTCAAGACCGGCGAGGATCCCGCGATCCACAACCAGGAGGGCATCCAGTCCTCGGCCGTGGTGGCGGACGGGATGGTGTACTTCGGCTGCCGCGACTCGAATCTGTATGCGCTCGATGCCGCGAGCGGGGCGCAGCGCTGGTCGTTCTCCAACAAGGGATCGTGGGTGATCAGCTCACCGGCGGTGCGGGACGGCAGGCTGTATTTCGCGACCTCCGACAGCGGCCTGGTGCACGCGCTCGATGCGAAGAGCGGCCGCGAGATCTTTTCCCTCGACTTCAAGCACTGGCCGTTCTTCTCCTCGCCGACCCTCGCCGGGGATTACCTGTACATCGGTTCGCACCAGGGCCGACTCCTGGCGATCAACCTGAAGACCCGCCAGCTCGCGTGGAGCTTCGCGACCGAGGACGCGCAAAAGAATGGCCCGACCTATACCAAGGCCGACGGCACGCCGAACTACTCCGCGGCGGCCAGCGACCCCTTCTACGACCAGATGGTCATCGGCCTCGACCGCATGATGAGCGTGGGTGCCGTGCTGTCGACGCCCGTGATCGATGGCGACACGCTCTTCTTCGGCAGCTGGGACGGGCAGCTGTACGCGATCAGCTGAGCGTGCCCAATGGCTTCAGGCCGCCACCGCCTTGCCGACAGGCTCCCCGGCCACGCTCTCCAGCACCCGCGCCACCGCATGCACCGTGGCGGCGATGCGCACCGCGCTCTGCACCGCCTCACGCGTAACGCCGTGCTGGCGCAGCTGCCGCTCATGCGAGGCGACACAGGTTCCGCAGCCGTTGATCGCCGATACCGCGAGGGCCAGGAGCTCGAAGTCCGCCTTGGCGATGCCAGGGCTGCCGATGACGTTCATGCGCAGGCGCGCCGGAAGCTTCGCGTACTCCGGATCCTCCACCAGGTGCAGGAAGCGGTAGTAGACGTTGTTCATGGCCATGACGGCGGCGGCGGCGTGCGCCGCGCTCACGTGCGCCGCGTCCAGATGTCTCGCCGCGAGGGCCTGCAGGCGCAGGCAGAAGGCGGCGTTGCGCGATGCGCTGGCGGCGGCGAGCGCCACCGCCCAGATCTGCCGCTCCGTGAGCCCGGGAGCACCCGAGGGCGTGAGTACCGTGCCGAGGTTCAGTTGCAGATCGCGCGCGTAGCCCGGCAGCGCCTCGCGAATGCCTTCCAGAGTGTTCACCTCAGGCCGCCTTGAGCGTGTCTGCGCCCTTCTGCCAGTTGCAGGGGCACAGCTCATCGGTCTGCAGGGCGTCCAGCACGCGCAGCACTTCCTCGGGGCTGCGGCCGACGTTAAGGTCGGTGACGTAGACGAAGCGGATCACACCGTGCGGATCCACGATGAAGGTCGCACGCTGCGCCACGCCCGCCTCCGGATCGAGGATTCCCAGCGCCCCGGCGAGCTCGCGCTTGACGTCCGCGAGCATCGGGAAGGGGAGATTCCTGAGCTCCTCCTTCTCGCGCCGCCAGGCGAGGTGCACGTACTCACTGTCGATGCTGGCCCCCAGCAGCTGCGCATCGCGCGCGCGGAACTCCCGGTCGAGCTTGCCGAACGCGGCGATCTCGGTGGGGCACACGAAGGTGAAGTCCTTGGGCCAGAAGAACACCACCCGCCACTTGCCGGGGAAGCTGTCCTGGGTGAAGGACTGGAACGCGTGGCTGACGTCGTTGGACACCACGCCCGTGAGTGAAAACTGCGGAAAACGCTGACCGACACCTGACATGCGCAAGACTCCTTGACCGGGATTTGTCTGAGGCCGTTGCCGAGCAGGGCACAATGCCGGCGGACCTGCTATAATTCCAATCGATTGATTTTATCTTCTTGATAGATTCTGTATATCTCTATCGGGCCATGGAACTGAAACTCAAGGACCTGCGCTACCTGGTGGCCGTGGCCGACAACCGGCACTTCGGCCGCGCGGCGGCGCGCTGCTTCGTCAGCCAGCCGACGCTGTCGGCGCAGCTGAAGAAGCTCGAGCAGGCGCTCGGGGTGCAGCTCATCGAGCGGGCGCCCAACAACGTCTCCCTCACCGCGACCGGGGAACAGATCGTGGCGCGCGCCCGGCGCATCCTCGAGGCGAGCGACGAGGTCGTCACGCTGGCGCGCAGCCAGCGCGATCCGCTCGCCGGGAAGCTGCGGGTGGCGCTCTTGCCGACCATCGGTCCGTACCTGCTGCCGCGCGTCGCGCCCGCGATCCGCAAGAGCCTGCCGCGCCTGCAGTTGCGCCTGTACGAGTACCAGACCGCGCCGATGCTCGAGAAGCTGCACGGCGGCGAGCTCGATGTGGGCATTCTCGCCCTGCCGGTGGAGCTGGCCGGCCTTGAGACGCGCGAGCTGTACCGCGAGCCGTTCATGGTGGCGCTGCCCGAGCGCCATCCGCTCGCGGCACACGACACGGTGCGCGTGGCGGACCTCAAGGGCGAGACGCTGCTGCTGCTGGAGGACGGTCACTGCCTGCGCGACCAGGCGCTGGAGGTCTGCAGCCGCGTCGGGGTGCGTGACTCGCAGGACTTTCGCGCCACGAGCCTCGAGACCCTGCGCCAGATGGTGGCGACAGGTGCGGGCGTCACGCTGCTGCCGGAGCTCGCCGGCCGCGGCGCCTACCGCAATGCCCGCGGGGTGGTGCTGCGTCCATTCGCCAAACCCGCGCCGCAGCGGCAGATCGGCGCGCTGTGGCGCAAGAGCACGGCGCGGCGCGCGGCGATCGATGCGCTCGCGAAGCTGATCGCGGAGCACGCGCTGTGAGCACCGCGCTGCAGGAGCCGGGTACCCTGGCGGGCCCGGCGCCGGCCGGCGCCGCGACACCGGCGCTGCCGCCGCAACCGGTGACCTTCAGCGCGCGCGACGCCCGGGCGCTGGCGGGCCTCCTGAGCGAGGCGGCGGCGGCGCGGGGCGCCCTGGTCGTGAACGGCGCCACCGGCTTTCCGTGTGAGTTCTACCTCAAATTCGCGGCCTACTGCGCGCAGCGCGGCTATCACGCTCTGGTGTACGACTACCGCGGCATGGGGGCATCCGCGCACGCGCCGCTCAGCGCCGACCCGGCGCGCATGAGCGACTGGGGCGTGCTCGACATGCCCGCGGCGCTCGCCTGGCTGGCGGAGCGCTTCCCGCAGCTGCCGCTGGTCACGGTGGGACACAGCGTCGGCGGCCAGCTCATCGGCTGCATGCACAATCAGGCTCGCGCCCGCGCGCACCTCATGCTCGCCGCCTCGACCGGCTACTGGCGCCGGCAACGCGCGCCGTTCCGCTATCTGGCGCTGCTGTTCTGGAAGCTCTTTGGCCCCATCATGTTGCGGCGCCGGGGCTACGTGCCGCACGGCGCACTGTGGAGCGGAGAGTCTCTGCCGCGCGGGGTGTTCCTGCAATGGCGCCAGTGGTGCCTCACTCCCGCCCGGTTCGGCCCGGATCTCGATGAGGCGATGCGTGACAGCCAGTTCGCGGCGGTGCGCGCACCGCTGCTGGCGTGGGGATTCAGCGACGATCCCATTGCCACCCCGGCAGCGGTCGAGGCGCTGTTAGCTTCCTACCCGCAGGCGCTGATCGAGCGGCGCTGGACCACGCCCGCACAGGCCGGCGTGCGCGCCATCGGCCATCACGGCTTCTTCTCCGAGCGTCACCGCGACTCGCTGTGGCGCGGCGCGCTCGACTGGATCGACGCGCGCTGCAGCTGAGGCGCCGGCAGCGCCTCCAGGTCCGGGAGCGGCGTGCGGCGCGCGCGGCGCGCGAGCGCAATCGCGCCGAGCACAATGCACCCGCCGGCAAGCTGCCACGGCGTGAGCCGCTCCTTCAGCAGCAGCCACGCGTAAACGGTCGCGGCGATCGATTGCAGATACAGTCCCAGGGAGCTGAACGTGGCGGGCAGGTGCGCCAGCGCATACGCCACCAGGCCCTGGCCGAGCACCTGCGCCGACAGCGCGCAACCCGCGAGCAGCAGCCAGCCGTGCGGGGTGTCGGGGAGGAACTTCTGCGTGAGCGCCAGCGGCAGCAGCAGCAGGGTGAACACCAGCGTGCTGTTGAACATGACGATGCCGGCGCCGTAGCGGGTACGCAGGCGCGCCACCGCCAGAATGTAGAAGCCGTAGAAGCACGCCGTCCCCAGTCCCAGCAGGTCGCCCGCCAGGGCGGGCGGCCCGTGCGCGAATTTCGTGCTCACCATCAACAGCAACCCGACCGAGGCGAGCGCCAGCGCCACGAGGAAGCTCGGCCGTGGGCGCTCGCCCCACAGAGCCCAGGCTCCGAGCGTCACCACCATGGGTGCGCAGTTCGCTTCCAGTGTCGAGGCAGCGACCGAAGTGAGCAGGAGCGAGGCGTGCCACAAGGCAAGATCGCCGGCGAAGAACACTCCGGCCCAGAAAAACATCGGATCACGCCAGCCGCGTGCCACGGCCGTCGCGGCGGGCTGCGTCGCGGCGGCGCGCGCGCGGGGTTCCAGCACCGCCCACAGGGACAGCAGCGGCAGGGCCAACGCGCCGCGCCAGAACGCCGTCGCCGTCGGTCCGGTTTCCGACAGCCTCACGAAAATGCCGGAGCTGCCGATCGCCAGCGCCCCGGCAAACAGCGCAATCAGTGCGGGAACTTCGGACGCGTCGTGGCGGGCTTGCATGGCATGTTGGCGGAGTACGCATCATAGTCGGTGGTGCGCAGACCCGTCTGGCATAATTTGTTTCGCGTGATTTCCCCCGACTCACCGCTCGATCACGTCACGCCCTACGACCGCTTCGCGTGGGGCGATGAGCAGATCGAGCTGTGGCTCGCGAGCGGGGAACACCAGCGCGAGCTGTCCGCCTACTTCGGCGCCGCCGAGTATCACGCGCTCGCGGCGCTGGCGCGCCGTGCGCGGCGCGCGCCGCTCCCCGACGCCGCGCTGCGGGTGCTGGTGGTGCCGGGCATCATGGGCTCGCAGCTGGGGCTGCTGCGCCGAGCGCCGCTGCCGCATGACATCGTGTGGCTCGATCCCATCGACATCCAGCTGGGGCGCCTGGCGGCGCTGCGGGTTCCGGGACCGGCACCCATCGTGCCGCTCGGCGTGGTGCTGTTTTCCTACCTGCGGCTGAAGTTATATCTGCGCGCGCACGGCCTGGCCGCCGAGTTTCATGACTATGACTGGCGGCTGCCGGTCACACAGCTCGGCGGCGCGCTGGCCGGGCGGGTGCGCGCGGCCGGCGGCCGCGTGGCGATCGTGGCGCACAGCATGGGGGGACTCGTCGCGCGTGCGGCGCTCGCACTCGCGGGCACCGGCAACGTCGAGCGGCTGGTGCTGCTCGGCACGCCTCATTGCGGCTCGTTCGCCGCGGTGCAGGCGGTGCGCGGCACCTACGCCGTGGTGCGCAAGGTGGCACGGCTCGCGGCCAAGGCATCCGCCGAGAGCCTCGCGGCGGAGATCTTCAGCACCTTTCCGAGCCTGTATGACCTCATGCCCGTCGGCGCCGGCTCCACCGATCTGTTGGATGCCCGCGCCTGGCCGCCGACGGGTCCGCAGCCGCGCACGGCACTGCTGCAGGCGGCACTCGCAGCGCGCGGGCGCCTGGCAGCGCCGGATGAGCGGTTCATCAACATCGTCGGGGTGGGTCAGGAGACCGTGACCGCGGTCGCGCGGCGCCACGACGACTTCATCTACACGCTCACGCGCCACGGCGACGGCACCGTGCCGGCGGCGAGCGCCGTGCTCGCGGGCGTGCGCAGCGCCTACGCGCGCGTGGCGCACAGCGAACTGACACGCGATCCGGTCGTGGCCGCGGCCGTGGTGGATGTGTTGCGGCGGGG
>DATKEZ010000065.1:0-2412 GCA_035511775.1 Steroidobacteraceae bacterium
CGAGCAGCGTGCCGGCAGCGAGGCGCTGCGCCGCGATCTGCTCGCGCACGTCAACGTGCTGCTCATGCGCGTGCCGCCGCTGCGCGAGTACGCCGAGGACGTGCCGGAGCTGCTGCGCCATCAGGTGGATCGCCTGGTCGATACCGACGCCCTGCCGTACCGGCGCTTTTCGGTCGCGGCGCAGAATCGCCTGCGCAACTATCCGTGGCCGGACAACGTGCGCGAGCTCAGGCACCTGGTGCATCGGCTGCTGATCCACGGTGGCGCGGAAGAGATCCGCCTGGAGGAGATCGAGCGCGAGCTCGCGGTGCAGACCCCGCCCAATGAGCCCCTGGTGAAGCAGGACCTGCTGGCGCTGCCGCTGCGCGAGGCGCGCGAGCAGTTCGAGCGCGCCTACCTGCAGCAACAGCTGCTGCTGTGCAACGGCAAGGTGGGGCAGCTCGCCAAGCGCGTCGGCATGGAGCGCACGCACCTGTACCGCAAGCTCCGCTCCCTCGGCGTCGACTTCCGCAACATCAGCGAGGATTGAGGCCGGGCGCGGTCGTTCCAGGGGCCCGCCGCGTTTCATGGCCGTCAGCAGCGAATACCTCGACTACGTGCACGATCAGCTCAGCGGCCTGGGCGGGGTGACCTCGCGGCGCATGTTCGGTGGCGCCGGCCTGTACTGCGATGAGTTCTTTTTCGCTCTCATCGACAACGACACCCTGTATCTGCGCGTCAACGATGCCAACCGCGTGGAGTTCACCACCCGCGGCATGGGTCAGTTCCGGCCCTACCCCGACAGCCCGCAGCTCAGCATGAGCTATTACGAGACCCCGGCGGATGTGCTGGAGGATGCCGCGGCGCTCGTGGCATGGGCGCGTCGCTCGGTGGCCGCGGCGATCGCCGCGGCGAAGCCGGCCAGGGCCGCGAAGCCCGCCAAGGCAACGCCGCGCGTGAAGCGCGCAACCCGGCGGGGCGCCGCACGCCCGAAACGCCGGCGTTGAGGGTAAGCGGGTCTAGCGCTGCGGTGGCTGCGGGGAAGCGGGCGGCGGTGGTGGCGTGCGCGGCGGCGCTTCCGAGCCCTGCGGGGATTGAGCCGCCGGCTGTGGCTCCGCGGCCGCCTTGAGCTGCGCAGCGGTGTCCTTCTGCAGCTGCACGATCCTGGGCGTGAGCGTCTTCACGTGGCTCTGGATGCTCGTCATCGACTGCTGCATGGCGGTCGGCAGCTTGGCAATGACGGCCTGTCCGACCTCGGACCGATAGAACGTGAGCATGCCATCCACCTCGTGCTGACTGAAGGTATTGCGGTACACCTCGATCATCACCGGCTCGATGGCCGACCAGTTCAGCTCCGCCTTCACCAGCGAGCCGATCTGGCGCCCCATGTCTTCCAGGATCTGCCGCTGCTTCGGGTTCACCTGTTGCCCGGCGAGTGCCTGCTGCATCGAGGCGCGCACCGTGCCGTCGATCTGTGTCAGGTAGGCGTCGAGGAGGCTGCTGCTGTGCATCACCTCGAAGAGCTGCCGGATGGATGCTTCCGAGGGTTTCGCGTCCTGCGCAGACGCGACCTGACTCGCGAACACGGCGAACGCGAGAGTTACCACGAGTTTCATGTGATGCTTCATCTCAGTCTCCCACCCGGATCACCAGCGCATCGACCTCGGCCGCCCGCAGCTGCCGGCGCACCTTGTTGAGCTCGTCGAGATTACTGATCGGCCCGATGCGCACGCGATGCCAGACATCCGCGTCCACCGCGACGCGCTGTACCCTGGCGTCGACGCCCTGCAGCGCGAGCTGCGCGCGCACGCGATCGGCGTCGGCCTCGTTGCGATACGAACCCGCCTGCAGCACGTATACCCCGGGGCGCTCGATCTTGGCCGCCGCCGGCAGATCGCGCTTGACGTCCTTGTCCTTCTCCGGCACCACCACTTCGAAGTTTGGCAGCATGTGGTAGAAGTCGTATTTCTCGGCGCTGCCGCCCGCGGCACCGCGCTCGGCCTCGGCCGGCGCGGGCCGGTGCGGATCGGGGCGCGGCGCATCGGGGCTGTCCTGCGCTCTGCGTGGCGTGCCGCCGAGGTACACGAACGCCATGCTCGCCACCACGATTCCGGCCAGCATGCCATAGCCGAACTCGCGCAGCCGCCTGAAATCCGGCGAGCGTCGCTGCGTGGACTTGTAGTCGCGGGTCGTCAGTTTCGCCATGCGTCACATGCTTTGCGGCGCCGCTACGCCGAGCAGCGTGAGGCCGTTGCGCAGCACCTGCTGCACGCCCAGCACCAGCGCCAGGCGCGCGTTGCGCAGGGCGCTCTCCCCGACGATGAAGGCCTGGGCGTTGTAGTAGGTGTGGAACAGGTTGGCGAGATCGCGCAGGTAGTGCACCAGCGCATGCGGCGCGCGGTTGACGGCCGCCTGCTCCAGAACTTCCGGGTA
>DATKEZ010000066.1:0-2730 GCA_035511775.1 Steroidobacteraceae bacterium
GCGAGCGCCTCGAGCGTCACCACCCACGGCGAGACCGTGGTGGCGAAGTTCTTCGCCAGAAAGGGACCCAGCGGCTGGTACTCCCAGGCCTGGATATCGCGCGCCGACCAGTCATTCAGCAGGCACAGACCGAAGACGTGCCCCTCGGCCTGCGCCAGCGGCACGCCGCGGCCGAGCTCATTCCCGCGCCCGACGAATACACCCACTTCCAGCTCGTAGTCCAGCCGCCGCGTGGCGGTGAGCTCAGGCCGCGTGGCACCCGGGGGCAGCACCTGGCCCACGGGCCGCGCAAAATCGTAGCCCGACACCCGGATCGAAGAGGCTCGGCCGTGGTACGCGAGCGGCAGCCACTTGTAATTCGGCAGCAGCGGATTGTCGGGGCGGAACAGCCGCCCCACGGCGGTGGCGTGATGGATCGAGGCGTAGAAGTCGGTGTAGTCACCCACCTGCGCCGCGACGCGGTACTCAACGGCATCCTGCGGGATGAGCCGCGGGCGCAGTTGCTGCGCCAGCGCGGAGTCCGCGCGCAGCGCCGCCGACAGCGCAGCCCGCAGCGCCGCGTGGGCCGGCGCTCCGAGGCCCATGAAGGTATTGAGAACCGGCTGCGCGCATGCGGCGAGTGCCTGCGCCGCGAGCCCGTCGAACAGGCCCAGCCCCTGCAGTGCGCCCAGGTCCAGCACCTGATCGCCGATGGCAACGCCGCCGCGGAAGCCCTCCGCGCTGCGCGCGCGCCGGAAGGCACAGAACGGCAGGTTCTGAATCGGGAAGTCGCTCGCGGGCGCGTTGGCGGAGCTGACCCAACTGCGCAGCGCCGGGTCGTGCGTGGCGTTGATCGCGTTCAGGGACATGCGGGCGCTGCGCCGCGGCTCAGGCGCCACGCCGCCCGCGCGGCGCCGCCGGCGCCGGGTCCGGCGCGAAGTTCCTCTTCAGGCCTCGCCACACCTGCGCGTAATCGCGCTGCAGGAGCGGCGTCTCCATCGCGTAGCGCGTCGGGCGAATCACCGTGCGCGTCTCGAACATGAAGGCCATGGTGTCGGTGAGGTGCACGGGCCTTGCGGTGTCGGCGGCGAGCGCCTTCTCATAGGTCGCGGCATCCGGTCCATGCCCGCTCATGCAATTGTGAAGCGATGCCCCGCCCGGAGCGAAGCCTTGCGCCTTCGCGTCGTAGACTCCGGCAATCAGGCCCATGAACTCGCTGGCGACATTGCGATGAAACCAGGGCGGGCGGAAGGTGTCCTCCATCGCCAGCCAGCGGGGCGGAAAGATCACGAAGTCGATCGCATCGACGCCCGGAGTATCGCTGATCGACTGCAGCACCAGGAAGATCGATGGATCGGGATGATCGTAGCTGATGGAGCCGATGGTGTTGAAGCGCCGCAGGTCGTACTTGTAAGGCGCATTGTTGCCATGCCATGCCACTACGTCGAGCGGCGAGTGGTCGATGCCCGCCGACCACAGGTGGCCGGCGAACTTCGCCACCAGCTCGAATTTCCCCTCCCGGTCCTCGTACCAGGCAACCGGTGTCTGAAAGTCGCGCGGGTTGGCGAGCCCGTTGGAGCCGATCGGCCCGAGGTCCGGCAGTCGAAACGGCGCGCCGAAATTCTCGCACAGGTAGCCGCGCGCCGCGCTCTCCAGCAGCTCCACCCGAAAGCGCAGGCCGCGCGGTATCACGGCGATTTCCAGCGGCTGCACCTCGATGAGGCCCAGCTCGGTGGCGAGGCGCAGAGCGCCCTGCTGCGGCACCAGCAGCAGTTCCCCGTCAGCGTCATAGAAAAAGCGCTCGCTCATGGAGCGGTTGGCCGCATACCAGTGAATGCCGCAACCCAGCTGCTGCTCGGGCGAGCCATTTCCCGCGAGCGTGGCGAGCGCGGCGATGAAGTCCGTCGGCTCCCCTGGTGGTGGCGGCGGGCTCCAGCGCAGCTGATTTGGCGAGGGCGCGGGCTCATCGAAGCAGCTGGTGATGCGCCCGTCATCGATGCGCCGGAAACTCTCGTGCACCGCCGCCGGCCGGATGCGGTACAGCCAGCTGCGGCGGTTGGCGTGGCGCGGCGCGGTGAAGGCGGTTCCCGAAAACTGCTCCGCGTACAGTCCGTAGGCACAGCGCTGCGGCGAGTTGCGTCCCTGCGGCAGCGCCCCCGGCAGGGCCTCGCTCGCGAAATGATTGCCGAAGCCGCTGTGATAACGCGGCCCGGCGCTGGCGGCGGCTGCGGCGACGGTGCTCATGAGTGACTCCCGCTTCGGGTTGGGCACACTATAATGTCGCACCAACGTTTGCGCACTCGCGGTCGCGGCCAGTCCCGTGCGGCGCTGGAGCTGCTAACATGCAGTGCGTGTCGGGACTGAACTCGTGGCTGGCGGCTGGCGTGCTCGCCTGCAGCTCGTTGCTGTGCGCCGCGCAGCTGCGCGCCTCCGACAGCGCGTCGGCGCCGCTGACGCCGGTCGCGCACTCCGCGCTCGTGACTCTTGAAGCCGGCCCCGCAGCCGCGGGCCTGGTGCTGCGCCTGCGGCATACGGCCGATGACACACCGGTGGCGGTGACCGACCTGACGGTGTCCGTCGATGGCAAGAGCCAGCTGGCCATGCGACGTTCGGACGGCTCGTGGTTCGTACCGCTGTCCAAGGCCGCCCTGGCGGACGATCGGCTCGAGGTGGAGGTTACACACGACGGCATCCGCGAGGTTCTCGGCGGGCGCATCACCGGCGAAGGCAGCGGCAGCGCGCGCAACGCCG
>DATKEZ010000067.1:0-2078 GCA_035511775.1 Steroidobacteraceae bacterium
AGCGCGGTGAGCGTCTCGCCCGGATCGAGTACCGGTGACACCGCGATCACCCGGGCGAGGTCGAGCCCGGCCTCGCGCGCCTGCGCGGCCACCCGCAGCATGAAATTACCGCCGAGGGAGAAACCCACCAGCTTGAGCGCCGTGCCCGCGAAGTGCGGTTGCAGTGCGCGCACCGCGCCGATCACTTCCGGCAGGCGGCAGGAATGAAACAGCTCGCGATTGAGGTGATGCGTGTCGCCGTGATCGCGCAGGTTGAGCCGCACCACGCTGAAGCGCTGCGCGAACAGCAGAGCGGCCAGCGACAGCACGTACAGCGAGTCCGCGCTCCCCTCCCAGCCGTGCAGCAGCACTACCGCATCGCCGCTCCCGTGTGGCGGACTCGACCGGAAGCACTGCAACCGCACGCCCGCGCCGCAATCGAGCAGCAGCTCGCGCTGCGCAGCGAGCAGTGGAGCGGCAGCGCGCAGGATGCGGCCGCGCCGCCAGTCGGTGCTCGCCAGCATCGACTGCAGGTGACGGTTGCGTAACCAGCGCGGTGGCCGGAAGTCGTCCTCGACGTGCTGCACGGGGGTATCGTGCAGCGCTGCGCGCGTCAGTGCACGCGGATTTCGACGCGGTTATTGGCAGCGGCGGCGCGGTTCCACTCCCCCGCCGTGAGCTCGCTCACCACCTGCGGATACGGCGTGAGCACGCTCCCGGCGTCGGCCACGGCCACCTGCACCTGCAGCGCCCCGTGGGTGGAACTGCGGATGTCGCCGATGAGATTGGCGAGCGCGAGTGGCGTGCGCTGGGTGCCCTGGAGTGCCTCGTCCGAGGGGTTACCCACCACGTCACACCTGGCAAACAGCGTCTCATCCGGCGCGAGCGAGTAGCCGTCGAGCGCGTTACCGACGAGGCAGAAGCGTCCCGGGAATGACCTGACATCCACGACGCCCGCCACCTTCTGCCGCGCCAGCCGGTAGAGGAGCTTGCCGATGAGCTCAAGTCGCGCGCCGCCGAATGCGTCGGCCCCGTACGGCACCGGCACCACCAGCGGCTTGCTGTCACTCGGGATGACGGTCGCCGCGGCGGGCGCGGCAGTGCGCACCGCTGCCGCAGGCGTCGTGGCCGCGAGCGTCGCCGCCCCGGGCACGGCCAGCGCCGCGCCGGCCGGTGCCGGCACCGCGAGCGCCGGCGCGTCCCGATGCTGGAGCTGCGTCAGTTGCAGCGTGAGGCCGTCGAGCAGCTGCACGGTGCGCCACCACAGCGCGGCGCTCATGAGTGCCACGGCGAGCGCCGCGCACGCGACCCACCCCCACAGGACAGGGGCGGCGCGCGGCGGCGGCGGCGCGGGCGCCTCGGGCGGGCGCGGCAATGCCTCGCGCAGCAGCGCCCGCACCTCCCCGGTGATGCGCTCGGTCTGGGTGTCGATGCCGGCGACCAGCGCGCGGCGCAGCTCCGCGAAATGCTCGCGCAGCGCGCTGTCGGTGAGGGGCTTCGACGCTACGGCACCGGGTGCTTCCGCCGGCACCCGTTCCACGCGCGCGTTCACCGGCGTGAAGCTCGTCTGCTCGGCAGTGCGCCGCTCGGGAACCAGGTGCAACTCGAACAGCACCTTGGATACGTCGGTCGGCTTGATCTGCTTGGGCAGCACGCCCACCGCGCCCAGCGCGCGCGCCTGCCCCAGATACAGCTCGCCCTCCTGGGAGGTGTACATCATGATGGGGATGGTGGCGGTGCGCGGGTTGTTCTTGATGGCCTGCACGGCCTGCAGGCCGTCCATGCCCGGCATCAGGTGATCCATGAAGATCACGTCCGGGCGGTTGCTGCTCAGGTACGCGATGGCCGCCTCGGCGCTGTCGGCGGCATCGACATCGATGTCGTACTGCTCCAGGGCCCGGGCAAGAAACACGCGCGCGGACTTCGAGTCGTCCACGATCAACGCCCGTTTTGCGCTCATGCCCCACTCCCAGCGCCGCGCCCGGCATGTTCAGAAAGTGTAGCTCAGAACACCCGGCGTTGAACGCTGTCGTGCGCTGAAGACGATTCGCAGCGGATCACACGAGCACTTGCGGCACGCCGGCGCGCGCGGCGCGCGG